>DROJ01000389.1 GCA_011321935.1 Bacteroidota bacterium
CTGCAAGTAAGTTTTCTTCGTTTGTTTTTTTTAACTCACAATTTATCTTTCTTCCAGCCTACATTCATTTTTTCCCTTTTTCGACCTTAATTTTTTGCTTTCCCAGAAGTACTCACATTTTTTTTTTCACTTTTAATTTTTATTTTATGAATATCTTCGTAGCAAAATTGAACTACGACACGCACGTTGACGATCTCCGTGCTGCATTTGAAGCCTTTGGTGAAGTTAGCTCTTGCAACATCATCATGGACAAATTTACTGGCCGTTCTAAAGGCTTTGGTTTTGTTGAAATGCCCGACAGCGATGCGGCCAACAACGCTATTGCCGAACTGAACGATACCGACATGGACGGACGCACGATTGTAGTGAAAGAAGCTGAAGACAGAGGTAGCCGTGGAGGCGGCGGTGGTCGCCGTGGCGGCGGAGGAGGATACGGCGGTGGCCGAGGAGGAGGAGGATACGGCGGTGGCCGAAGTGGCGGCGGCGGATATGGCGGCGGCGGCGGAAACCGTTGGTAATTAGACCAGAATCATCAGCAGCATTGCCGATTGAATTCACAATGTGCTGATTGATCAGATACAAACGCCGGATGGGTTTCCATCCGGCGTTTTTCATTTTCATTTTCCCCGAAGTGAATTCGGGACAGGCTATTTTCATTTTTATTTCCAAAATGCCCCCACTCTCCGAATTGCATTTTCACGGACATTGGCGTAATAAAAATTAAAATCGGCAACATGGTAGTTTTTGCGGTTGAACAAAAAGCTGCCGGGAAATTTAGGCTTGTGCGCCCACAGCACCCCGCTGTGAATTTCGGCATCCACCAAATGGGGGTAAACTTTCAGCTTTTTCAGGACGGCCCCCTCGTTTTCTTCTTTTGAAACAGGCCTTTCGTCCGTTTGCCAGCTCAATGGGTTGGTGATCAAAATGCCATCGCCCGTCGGGTACTTTTCTGGCAGAAAGCCATGCTTAAAAGTACGCCAACTACAAATGCAGCCGGTCTGATTTGGCGTGCTGCAAACGGGGATGGCCTTGAACTCCTCTTTCATTACCGGCCAGCCGACCACATAGGCCACCACCAACCTGTTCTTCAATTTTTTCCCATCAAAAAACTCCGACAACAATTTTTTTGCGTGCAATGCCCCTTGGCTGTGCGAGGCTATTATGATCGGCCGTTTTTGGTTGTAATGGTCCAAGTAATATTGAAAAGCATTTTTGACATCTTGATAGGCCAGGTCGAGGGCCTGATCGGCCGATTTTTTGTCTTTTGTGTAAAAACTCTTCAGGTGCGCCTGCCGGTAACGTGGCGCATACACCCGCCCCGCCCCATTGAAAATACTGGCTTGGTAAAGAATAGTTGTCTGGTCGGTTTTTTCGTTTAATTTTGCGTCCTGGATGGAAGCATTCCACTTTTTACCTTTGCCCAAATAAGTGGTGGGGTGGATAAAAAACACATCAACCTGAGCGCTTTGCTGCTTGTCTTCAAACGCTCCGTCCGGCACCCGGTCGGCATCGTCCGCCTTACTGGGCAAAGCTGCCCAACTGCTGGAAAGGGAGTAATCAGGGCTTGGCGGCACGGAAGTTGGAGTAATGGTGCCAGGCCTGAACCCGCAAGATTGTGACAACAAAAAAATGGCCGCCAAGAAAGTGAAATGCTTCATTGATATTTATTTTTTCCCAAAGTTAGTAACGATGAAAGAATAACCGGTCATCCGGCATTTTAAAGTTACTTTTGGTCGTTGCGACGGTCTAACATACCGCTGATTTATCTCCCCCCTGCTATAAGCACTGTGCTCTTGCAACACTATTTTCCAATCGTTATAAGAGCTTGAACTTTTAACATCAATTAATATACGAACAGTTAAAATAGTTTGGTTCAAAACCTACTTTTGCGCCTGCATTTTAATTAAATAAAACCATTTCAAAAATGAACATAGCTGTAGTTGGTACAGGTTACGTTGGCTTGGTCTCGGGCACTTGTTTTGCCGAAACGGGCAACCAAGTCATTTGCGTTGATATTGACGAAAACAAGGTGCGCCGCATGCAAGAAGGCATCATCCCTATTTACGAACCGGGCCTCGATGTGCTTTTTGAGCGCAACAAGCGGCAAGGCCGCCTCGTCTTTACCACCGACCTCGCATCGGCCATCGAAAAGGCCGAGGTCATCTTCCTTGCCCTCCCTACCCCACCCGACGAGGACGGCTCGGCCGACCTCAAATACATCCTCGGCGTGGCCGACGACCTTTCCAAAATCATCAAGGATTACAAGGTCATCGTTGACAAAAGCACCGTGCCCGTCGGCACTGCCGAAAAGGTGCATGCCATCTTGGCCAAAAACCTGAGCGAAGACCTCTTCGACGTGGTTTCCAACCCCGAATTTTTGCGCGAAGGGGTGGCCGTCGAAGACTTCCTCAAACCCGACCGGGTAGTGATCGGCACCAAATCGGAGCGGGCACAAAAAGTGATGAAACGGCTTTACGAGCCTTTCCTGCGGCAGGGCAACCCGATTTATTTTATGGACGAGCGCTCCGCTGAAATGACAAAATACGCGGCCAACTCTTACCTTGCCGCACGTATCTCCTTTATGAACGAGATCGCCAACCTCTGCGAAAAAGTGGGCGCCAACGTGGACTCCGTGCGCAAGGGCATGGGCAGCGACAGCCGCATCGGCAAGCGCTTCCTCTTCCCCGGCGTCGGTTACGGAGGCTCCTGTTTCCCGAAAGACGTGCAGGCTCTCGCCAAAACGGCCGCCGAGTTTGGCTATGATTTCAAAATACTCAACTCGGTGATGAACGTCAACCAAATACAGAAACACCGGCTGACGGAAAAGATCACCGAATACTTCAACGGCGACCTGAAAGGCAAAACCATCGCCCTGTGGGGCCTCGCCTTCAAGCCAAATACGGACGACATCCGGGAGGCACCGGCCCTCTATTTAATCGGTGACCTGATAAAAGCTGGCGCAAAGGTGAAAGCCTTCGACCCCGAAGCCATGCCCAATGTGAAGGCGCAGTACAACGGCCAGGTCAACATGGCCCAAGACCAGTACGAGGCACTGATCGGCGCCGATGCACTGGCCATCGTTACCGAGTGGGGCGTGTTCCGCAACCCGAGCTTCGACGTAATGAAGGAGCTTTTGAAAAACCCGGTCATCTTTGATGGCCGCAACCTCTATGATGTGGAAATGATGAAAGGCATGGGCTTTCAATATGAAAGTATCGGCCGCAGCGTGGTAAAAGGTTGATAAAAAGGTTTTTAATAAAACAGCAAATGCCCGTCCGTGCAGCCTGCACAGGAAGGGCATTTTTTCTTGGGCAATTTCAGGAAAAACAAGGAAAAAATCCTGCTGGCCGAATTTTTTCTTCCCCAAATGGGTTTCGTTTTTGCAAAGAGGATGATACCTTTGCGACCGCTTTGAAAAAGTCGAAGTTTTGAGCACATAATCACTGCACTTTTTACTTTCCTGCCGCCCGGCAACTTGTCCCGACGCCTCGGGAGGAAGGTTATTTGAGCAAAATGGAGAGGTGGCAGAGCCTGGTTTATTGCAACGGTCTTGAAAACCGTCGTACCGCGAGGTACCGGGGGTTCGAATCCCTCCCTCTCCGCTCTGTAAAAGCCTGTTCGATTTATTTCGGACGGGCTTTTTTTGTTTCCCTTGAGTATGCCATCCTTCGCGAGTTCAACAAAGTGGGTGCGGATACGCCCATTTTCACTACTGTGCATGACCTTCAGGTGTTGAGTGACATCATACCTCGACTTC
>DROJ01000390.1 GCA_011321935.1 Bacteroidota bacterium
CCACTGCGCCTCGCCGACTTTTACCACCCTGAAAACATCGAAGCCTCCAACTCCCTTGAGGCCGTTGGAACTGAAAAAGATGGTCTGCGAAGGCATGTGGAAGAAAGGGGTCACTTCATCTTTTGGCGAATTGAAGGGGGCATTGAAAGGCACGCCGTACTGGCCGTCTTTCTTGATGATGCTGCCCCATATATCGAGGCCGCCATCCCCGCCCGGCCTGTCGGACGAGAAGTAGAGGACATAGGCCTTGAGGTACATGTCCCAGCCCACCGTTGGGTGCAGCATAGTCGCTCCCCGGTAGTTGACCTGACGGGGCAGTTTGACGGGAGGCCCCCATCCACCTGCATAGAGGCGGTCGCGGCTCCATATTTCGCAGAGCAACCGGTCGGATCCTTTTTCTTGTTTGCAAATGGTATAATAAAGTTTGCTGGCGTCGGGCATGAGGGCGACATGTGCAGCATGGAGGCCGTCGCCGGCGGGGTTGAAAGGTTCGAGCCGGGCTTTGTGATCCTTTATCGCCGAATAGATGCGGCTGACGTTGACCTTGTTTTTTTCATCGGGGTAAATGGCGGTGAAGTACATCTTGTCGGCATAGCGCAGGGGGGCTACTTCGGAGTATTCGGAGTTGATATTGCTGCCCAATGCCGAGACGTTGAAGAGGCCTCCGTCCTTTTCGGAAAGTTTGCCGAGCATCCAGTTGCAATGGTTGATCTCGTCTTTGGCAAGGTGGACCAAGAGGTCGGTTTCGTCCCCGTGGGTGAGCAGGTATTTTTCGTAAAACCTGACCGCTTCTTCATATTTGCCGAGGGATTTTTTGGTTTGGCCAATAAAAAAATCTGTTTCTGATAGCAGGCCAAGCTTGGCTTCCGGCGGTATTTTTTCAAGGAAAATTTCGGCGGTAGGATAGTAGCGGAGGCGCCGGGCAGATTCGCCTGCGTAAAAGAGCAGTTCCGCATTGCCGGGATCGGTTTTGAGCAGTTGGCGGCCCATGTCGAGGGTCTGCTCAAAGTTGCCGGTGCGGTAAGCATCGGCCACTGCGGCAATATTCGATACCGGTTTTTGGGCGGCAAGGGAGCTAACGATCACTAATGCGAGAAATGTAGCTATGTTTTTGAGTCGATCCATTTATTGTTTTACGGTATAGAGTGTTTTACCTTTTAGAAGCAATAAATAAAACAAACATCCAGCTTTCGCAGGAAACAAATGATAAAAGTTAAAATATAATATTTGCCGTATTTATATGCTTTTGCTCAATCAAAGTTGCAATAGGGATAGAAAATCAAGGGATTTTAGGCAGATGTTTTATCAGAAATTGACAGTGAGGAAAAATATAAAGTAGGGCAAATATAAGCTCTAATTTAGAAATCAGCAGAAAGCTTTTGGTTTTTTCATGGACTTGTGCCAAAATAGTTGGAGGAAGCCAGGGCCGCTTATCCGGCAACAATACTTTGACGGCTTGCCTCCTTAAAATGATACGATGGCTTCATCCAGCTTCTTTGTTTTTCCAAAGCGAGAACGGGAAGGGGCAAGACCGAGGGCAGTCCATTGGATTACACTGCTCCGCCTTAGGTTTTCCGAGGGTTCGGAAAAACCTATTGCAGTGATTAGTAATTAATTGACTAGTGATTAGTCCGCCAAATACCTGATAATGTGGCATTTAACCAAAAACTAAATCCCAACTACATACTACTATACATCAACACCTTGTTAGAAAAAAAGTAAAGAGATTTCATTGAAAAAAGGGGAAGAAAGCATAGATATGTCTTTCACCAAA
>DROJ01000391.1 GCA_011321935.1 Bacteroidota bacterium
GCCGTCGTCGTTGGCGCGGAAGCTGTTCCCGTCGAGGCCCAGCCGATAGGCATAACAGTGGTGCCGTGCCTTCGGGGGTTCTTTTTTTACTTTTTCGGCACATGCCTGCCACTCTTCCTCCGTGTTAACGGGGAAGGCATAGGCCAAGAATTTGCTCCCCCGGTCGCGGAATTCCCCCGTGGAAGGGGCGGCTATGGTATGATAGGAATCTTTCAGATGAAAAGGTTTATTGGTTTATAGGTTTAACGGTTTATTGGTGTAAAGGGAGCGATGCTCCAAAAATAGTGGCAACGCTCCCTTTACACCAATTAAACCGTTAAACCTATAAACCATTCAACCCCACCGGTTTTAAACTTTCGATATGCCCCACCAGTTTCTCCAGGTCCCAGGCATCTTCGATTTTGAAATCGCCGATTTTGCTGCGGCGGAGGGCGGTCAGGTGGGCGCCGTTGTTGAGAGCCTTGCCCAAGTCGTGGGCGATGGAACGGATGTAGGTGCCCTTGCTGCATTTTATTTTAAATTCAATGTCCGGCAGTTCTATTTTAGTGATTTCAAATTCAAAAATTGTTACCGGGCGGGGCTTCACTTCCACCATGATCCCCTTCCTTGCTTTTTTATAAAGCGGCTGCCCGTCCACCTTTATGGCCGAGTACATGGGCGGCAATTGTTCCATGTCGCCGAGGAATTTCCGGCGGGCATTTTCAATATCTTCTTTTGAAATGTGGGCGTATGGAAAGGTAGCATCGGGCGCTGTCTCCGCATCGTAAGAAGGGGTGGTCGCCCCCAGGGTGATGGTGCCCGAATACTCTTTGGTGAGGCCCTGATAATTGGTCAGTTTCTTGGTGTGCCTGCCCGTGCAGACCACCAGCAGGCCGGTGGCCATCGGGTCGAGGGTGCCGGAGTGGCCGACCTTTATTTTTTTGATTTCCAGATTATATTTTAGCGCCGAACGGATTTTGTTGACAACGTCGAAGGAGGTCCAACTTTTGGGTTTGTCAACCAATAAACAGGTGCCCTCAATGAATTTCCGGGCGGGGTAAGGATCTTCCATTTTTAAAGATTAAAATGATAAATTTAAAATGATAAATTTAAAATTTAAAAGTGCTGACCATTAATCATCCGATAAGAACTTTAATTTGAGCCTACCCAATCCCGAAATATTTCGGGAGGGTGGCTACGGTCATGCAAGGTAATAAATAATCGCAAAGGCGGCAACGATGAAACAATAGACCGAAAAATAGACCAGCTTGCTGTTTTTCACCAATTGGATCATCCATTTGCAGGCAAACATGCCGGTAATAAATGCCGCCAAAAAACCTATCGCCAATGGGCCGATGTGCGCGGCTTCCATCAATGCGCCGTCCAAAATATCTTTGGCTATTTTTCCAAAAATCAAGGGCACTACCATCAAAAAAGAAAACCTCGCTGCTTCCTCCCGGTCAATGCCCAAAAGTACGGAAGTGGAGATGGTGGCCCCCGAACGCGAAATGCCCGGAAGGATGGCTATCGCCTGCGAAATACCGATAAAAAAAGCATTTGCGAAGCTCACCTTTTTGTCGGTGTTTTTTGCCCGGTCTGCCCAAAAAAGCAGCAGCCCGGTAACGATGAGGCAGATACTGACCAAAATGATCTGCCGGTCGAAAAGCGCATTGATCTGCTCCTCGAAAAGCAGACCGACCAGCACCGCAGGCACCATCGAAAGGATGATTTTAGCGGAATATTCCGTCTCTTCGTTCCATTTGAACTGAAACAAGCCTTTGAAAATACGCCCCACTTCTTTCCGTAAAATGACCAGCGTGGCGCAGGCCGTAGCAAAGTGCAAAACCACCGTCATCATCAGGCTGTCTTCGGCGGCATCCTTGTAGTCGAGAAAATATTTGGCGAGCTCCAAATGGCCACTGCTGCTGACCGGCAAGAATTCCGTCAGCCCCTGAATAATACCGAGGATGACGGCTTTTATTATTTCGTCCATGAATTGGAAATTGGAAATTGGGAAATTGGGAAATTAGGAAATTGGGAAATTGGGGAATTATTGAACCCTGAAAATCGGATATTAAATAATTCCGCAAATATTTACCAGCCCCAGCGGGGCGGCTATGTTTGTAGAAAATGTCTGGGGTTTTGGTTTAAGCCCCAGCGGGGCGGCCATATTTGACAGCTATAAACATAGTCGCCCCGCTGGGGCTAAAAAATGTGACTGCATCATTTTCTACAAACATAGCCGCCCCGCTGGGGCTGGCAAACAGTTACCTATTTTCTTAATTTCCAATTTCTATATTATTAGTTGTAGTTGGTTTTTTAAAAATGGCATATATCTCCAAAACCAATCCACAAATAATCACAAAAGGCCCCAGCACGGTGCGCCTTTTACTGTAAATAAGGTCGGGGTCCCACACGTCGGGGCTTGGCATTTGTCCGCCCGACATCAGCACCAATCCAAGTGCGATCAGGCCGATGCCGCCCAGCATCAGCAGGTAATTTGTTTTATTAAAAATCAAAGGGTGGCCCTTCTTGGCAGCGGTAGCTGCCGCAACAGTCTTTCTTTTTGAAACAGTGGCCGCTGCCTTCTTTTTTGTGGCCGTGGAAACAACGACTTTCTTTTTGCTTTTGCTCATTTAATTAAATGGTTGAAATGGTTTGAATGGCTGAATGGCTGAATGGCTGAATGGTTCCGATAACCATTTAACCATTCAACCATTTAACCATTTAGCCTTTTAATACATCTCATCCACCCGCATCCGCAGGTATTTGTTGACTACATAATAGGTGCTCACAACGGTTATCGAAATGCCCAGCAAGAGCAGCGACGAAAACAATATGGCAGTGCCCGGAATAGAAATTTTTTCCCAAATATCCGGCCTGCCGCCATAGGCCCAATAGATCAGCCCGCACAAAACAGCGATGGCCAAGAAGCCGCAAAGCAGCCCGTGCCAGAAACTTTTTTTCAAAAACGGGCGGCTTATAAAGCCCCACGAGGCCCCTACCAATTCCATGTTTTTTATTAAAAAACGGTTGGCGTACAAAGCCAAACGGATGGTATTCAAAATCAACACCACGGCGATGAAAATGAAAACCACGGCAGCTATCAAAACGCCGAGGCTGATCTTTTTCAGGTTTTCGGCAATCGCCCCCGCCACCGTCTCTTGGTAATAAACATCGCTGACGAAGCCGAAGCCCTTGATCCGCTCGGTGATGGTTTCCATCTCCTCGGTCTGCACAAATTCGGCGTTCATATTAAAGGTGACCACGTCGTACAGCGGGTTGGCCATGTCCAGTTTCAGGAAGGCATCGCCAAATTCTTCGAGCATCATCTTCGCCCCTTCTTCCTTGCTGATATACCTCGAAGACCCTATTTTATAAAAAGAACTTTTTGTCAAAAAACTGTCCAGCTCGGCCCTTTCGGCCTCCCCGCTCCCATCTTTCATTTCGACAATGATTTCCACCTGCTCTTTCATCTCTTTTACCAATTGCTGCCCCTGCATCACCAGCAAGCCGAACAGCCCCAGCAGCAACAGTACCAGCGTCACGCTGACAATGGAATAAAGGTAATTAGGTTTTGATCCAGTTGTTTTTGCCATGAATTAAATGAATGGGTGCGGGCTACCTTACGGCTTTTGGGTACACCTGTTTCCAGCCGCAGTTCAAAATTCGGCGGCAAAGGTAGGAATTTCAGTCGGCAGTCTTTCAGTCCGCAGTCTTCAGTCTGGTTGGAGGTACCTTTAATATTTGAACCTATCTCCAACCAGACTGAAGACTGCGGACTAAAAGACTGAAGACTGAGGACTGTGGACTGAAAGACTGCGGACTAATTTTCCTCTTTTTCCATGTCATCAATGAGCGACTGGGTTTCTTCCAGTAGTTTGTCGAGGTCTTTGGTCATGTTTTTGGTATCCTCTTCCGTCTTTAATTTGCCGTCCTGATCTTCGTAATCATAGAGGGCATCTTTGAGGTCTTTCCTTGTTTTTTCCAGTTCTTGGATTCGTTTGACATATTTTTCATCCAGCTTGTCGGCTTTCAGTTTCAGCTTGTGCAGCAGGCCGCCGATTTTGTCAACGGCCTTGTCGTACTTGCCGGCATCGAACTTTTTCTTTTCCGATTTCACCAAATCTTTCACACCGACGGCCACGTCCTTCACCTCTCGGAATATCTTTTTGGCGCCTTCTTTTTCGTCGGGCGTACCGAGGAAGTAGTTGTAAACCAACACCCCGATCAGGATGACCATCACTAATTTTAACAGGTTGCGAATCATGATTTTTATGGTTTGTAATGGTAGCACAGCGTTCACACTGTCCCGGTCAATGGCGTTTACGCCGTTGCCAAAAATAACAAGCGCACAGGCATAAATGCCCGGGGACGGGACAGCGTGAACGCTGTGCTACCATCACGCTGTCCCGGTCAATGGCGTTTACGCCGTTGCCAAAAATAACAGGCGCACAGGCATAAATGCCCGGGGACGGGACAGCGTGAACGCTGTGCTACCATCACGCTGTCCCGGTCAATGGCGTTTACGCCGTTGCCAAAAATAACAAGCGCACAGGCATAAATGCCCAGAGACGGGACAGCCTGAACGCTGTGCTACCATCACGCTGTCCCGGTCAATGGCGTTTACGCCGTTGCCAAAAATAACAAGCGCACAGGCATAAATGCCCAGAGACGGGACAGCGTGTTCCACAGGAATCCCTTTGGGAAACGCTGTGCTACCATTTATTTATTTTTCAAAAATGCGACGACCGCTTTGCGGACATCACTGCGAAGGTCGGCATTATCTCCTTTTTTGGCCGTTTCCCAAGCCACAAAATTTTTAGGGTTAAAAAATTCCAGCCCTTTTTCATTTCCGTTCGCTAAATAATCGCTCGTGGCGACGTGGTAAACCTTGCCCTCGTCCAGTTTGCTCCCGCCGATTTTCCAAGACCTGTCGGCGGCATTGTATTCGATGTTGTCGTCCCATTGCAGGTAGCCGCCGATGCCCTTGTTTTCGATGCCCGCATCGAGTGCCCTTTTCAGCACATTGCCTTTGAGGTCAATCTCATAAATGCCGCCCCCAAAAGGCATTGCCCGGAAAAAATCAACGGCTGTAATGTCTCCCGACAACTGGTCGTCGAGGCGGACCGAACCGCTGTTGAAAAAGGCGCAATCAACCTTTTTTTTGGCGGCAGCCGCCATTGATTTTGAGATAATGTTGCCGAGGTTGGTCTGCCCGTTCCTCATGCTTTTTTCCCTCCCGTCCAATGGCACCTCCGCATGGAAAACGACCTCTTTTGGGTTCGACACCACCTCCGCTATTTTGTCGTCCTGAATCTTTTGCCATTTGTTAACGAGCGTTTTTATGGCGGCATCATCGGGCATTTTGTCGGTGATCGGCACCAGTTCAGAAGTGAAAGAAAGCTGCCCCGTGCGGGTGTTGTAGCGGAAGCGGTGGACATAGGCCGTCTTGGCATTGGCGTCGGCCTTGGTGATGACCACATTGCCCACGGTGTCCCTGCTGTTGTCGTGTTCGTGGCCCCCCATGATGAGCTTTGTGCCGGGCAGGAGGGCAGCCATTTTCATGTCCTGCGCAATGGAAAGGTGGGTCAGGCCGAGTATAATATCGCTCTCGTTTTTTAATAAAAGATAAGCCTTTATCGCCTCCTGAAAAGGGTCTTCGTAATAGACGTAATCCTTTTTGGTGGAATTGATGCAGGCGCTGTAAAAGCCCACGTTCAGGGCATTTTCGCCCGTTTTGTCTTTCACTTTCCAAGTGAAAGTTTCGGGCAAAAAATATTTTGCGCCGTTTTTGTTTTTGTGAAATGGCTCCAGTTTGTTGCCCTCGTTTTGCAGCAAATTGGTAGCGATCCAAACGAATTTGGATTCGTCCAGCCGCCCTTGCAACTCCTTCTCTTTTAGGTCAAATTCATGGTTGCCGAAAGCCACCACATCCACGCCGATGGCATCCATCACCTCCACCATTTGGCGGCCCTTGATGCGCTTGCCCTCCAGTTTCATGGTGCCGATGAGGGAGGGGTTGAGGAAGTCGCCCGCGAGCACGGTCAGCACGTTTGGGCTTTCCTGCAGCAGCCGCTTGCGCAAAGTCGCTACCCTTGCCATGCCGCCCACTTTGCCTTTTTCCAAAGGCGAAATTTCATACACGTCGTTTATTTGTAAAATGATGAAACTGACCTCGGGCGAGGCATTGGTTTGGGCTTTTGAACTGCCGCCCGTTGCCGCTCCGCCATTTTTTAAAGGGGTGCAAGAATGGAGGAAAAAGAGGAGGAAAAAAAAGACGGAAACCGGAATCGGTTGAAAGGGGTTTTGCTGAAATCTGGGTTTGTTTTTCATTGTTGTTTTTTTGTTTCGACCAAAAGTAATCGAATTATTTAATTTTACAATTTTTGAAAAATATTTTAGCTATCTATTTGGTAGCACAGCGTTTCCCAAAGGGATTCCTGTGGAACACGCTGTCCCGGTCAATGGCGTTTACGCCGTTGCCAAATAAGGAGCGCACAGGCGTAAACGCCCGTGGACGGGACAGCGTGTTCCACAGGAATCCCTTTGGGAAACGCTGTGCTACCAAGGCAAATCCAAAATAAATCAACCTGCTAATGTCGAACACAAAGGTATTGTGGAAACCATCAAAAGAGTTTGTCCAAAACTCGAATTATCAATCTTATTTAAATTGGCTGGAAAAAAACAAAGGGCTGACCTTCCAAAATTACAAAGAAACCTGGCAGTGGTCGGTCTCTCATTTGGAAGATTTTTGGGAGAGCATTTGGGAGTATTTCGGGGTCATTTCGCACAGCCCATACACCCATGTTTTACAGGGTGAAATGCCTGCGGCAAAATGGTTTTCGGGCGCTACGCTAAATTATGCCGAACACGTTTTCCGCAAGCGCAACGACGAACGGCCCGCCATCCTTTTTGCTTCCGAAAAATACGAGCTCGTGGAAATTTCTTGGGCAGAACTCCACAGCCAAGTCGCCTCGATGGCCTCATTTTTAAAAGAAAAAGGGGTAAAAAAAGGCGACCGGGTAGCCGCTTTTATGCCCAATGTGCCGGAGGCGACCTACGCCTTTTTGGCCGCTGCCTCCATCGGCGCCACTTGGTCGAGCTGCTCCCCCGACTTCGGCAGCAACAGCGTGGTTGACCGCTTTGCGCAGATCGGACCAAAGGTGCTTTTTGCCGTGGACGGCTATACCTACAACGGCAAACCATTTGATAAAAAACAGGTTGTCAAGGACTTATGCGAAAAACTGGACTCCGTGGAAACGCTCGTCCTCCTCCCCTATTTGGATGAAACGGAGAGCCGCAGTTTCATCAACGACCACCCTGCCCTGCCCGATGCCGTCCTCTGGAACGATACTTTTTACCCCACTTCCAAGATTGATTTTGAGCCTGTCCCCTTCGACCACCCGATTTATGTGCTGTACTCCTCCGGCACCACGGGCATGCCTAAGGCCATCACCCATTCGCATGGCGGCAACTTGCTCGAACACCTCAAATACCTGCATTTCCACAACGACGTACAGCCGGGCGAGCGCTTCTTTTGGTTCAGTACCACGGGCTGGATGATGTGGAATTTTGTGAACGCCAGTTTCCTCGCCGGCGCAACGGTCGTCCTGTTTGAGGGCAGCCCCGGCTACCCCGATTTGAACCGATTGTGGGAATTTGCCGACAAGGCGAAAATAAATCATTTTGGTACCAGCGCCCCCTTCCTCACTGCCTGCATGAAAAAGGGGATGGCCCCGGGCAAAGACTTCGACCTCGGCCATCTGCGCAGCATCGGCTCGACGGGCGCACCGCTGCCCCCGGAGGCGTTCGATTGGGTCTATGAAAAGGTAAAAAAAGACCTTTGGCTCTGCTCCATGGCGGGCGGCACGGACGTTTGCACGGCGTGGGTCGGCGGCTGCCCCACTAGGCCTGTTTATGAAGGTGAAATACAATGCCGCTGCCTCGGCGCCTCCATCGAAGCATGGAACGAAATGGGCGAACCCGTCACGGGCGAGGTCGGCGAACTCGTGGTCACCAAGCCGATGCCCTCGATGCCCATTTTCTTTTGGGGCGATGAAAACTACGAGCGCTACCGGGCCAGTTATTTTGAAATGTTCCCCGGCGTGTGGCGCCACGGCGACTGGATCGAAATTACGGAAAACGACGGCCTCATCATCCACGGCCGCTCGGACGCCACGCTGAACCGCGGCGGGGTGCGCATCGGCACTGCCGAAATATACCGCGCCATGGACAAGGTGGCCGAAATAAAAGACAGCCTCATCGTCAACCTCGAACTCAGCGGCGGCAGGGACTATATGCCGCTTTTTATTGTTTTAAATGAAAATGTGGAATTAAATGATTTATTAAAAAATAAAATAAAAAAGACATTGCGCAGCGAGTATTCTCCCCGTCATGTGCCGGACGATATTATTGCCGTGCCGGACTTGCCATATACGATCAGCGGTAAAAAATTGGAGGCGCC
>DROJ01000392.1 GCA_011321935.1 Bacteroidota bacterium
AGGGTGGACGACCTCTCTGTCTTCCAATTGGGGCTGCAGGGGCTGCTTTACTACATCAAGCACGGCTTAAGGGTTTCTTTCCAATTTTCAAAGAACTTTCCTGATTTTCAACTTGAATAAAAGTGTACGGTAATGAAAAAATAATTTGCGTCAAAGCCCCTTGCGTCCCCTTGCGGCCTTGCGACCTTGCGATAAAATAATTTGCGTTAAAATAATTTGCGTCAAAGCCCCTTGCGTCCCCTCGCGCCCTTGCGACCTTGCGCTAAAATAATTTGCGCTAAAATAATTTGCGTTGCCCCCCCTTGCGTTACAATCAGAAAAATTATTATTGCGGGTCAACGAAGAAGGAAATTCAAAAAACAAGCACCTTCTCCACTACCGAGCCCGCCGGCGTTTTCAAAACCAAAAAATACATCCCCTCTTTCACTCCCTCCAACAAAATATTTTTTTCAAAAAAACCTGCCTGCACCGCCCGCCCCTGCATATCCGTCAAACGGTATTCGGCCCCTTCCAGCCCCGAAACATAAATGCGCCCGCTGCCCGAAACAGGGTTCGGGAACACACTGATTTTTTTATCATAAAAACCCTCCTCCGAACCGGTCACCGTCCCGAACGCCTCCACCCCGAACCACAAACTCTGCCAATCATTTTGGTTTAAATTCACCAAAAACTCCCCCGCCATTTGCGGAAGCAAAACAAAGCCCTGTGCCTCCTGCCCCACCGGGTCCAGCGGATAAATACGGATGGAATCAGCCTCGATGTTCAGCAGCAGTTCCACATCCAAAGCCTGCACCTCCGTCGGCGAACTGCCCCAGTCATCGTGGACAGTGGTGGTGCCATCCCAGACCATGTTTTGGTTTTGCACCCGCGAGGCCAGCGCCAACAGCGAGCGCCCGGAAGTGGCCAACGGTTCGTCCGTCAGCGACAGCCAAGCGACCACGCCGTGTTCCCCGCCCTGCATTATTTGCATTTGGCCGCCCGTCGTTTGGGGGGCGTTTTCCAACTGCCCGGCCACGCATTCGAAGCGCGGCGTTTGGATGCTCAACAATTGCTCCTGCGGAGCAAAAACAAGCTCGTCGGTAGCGGCCGTAAAAGGTGCGCTGCCCACCTGCGGCACATTTATTTCCGCCTGCGGCAAATCAAAACCGCCGATCCTTACACTAGAGGTCAGCGCAATGTTTTGGTCGTAAGGATAGTAGTTTTCCCAGCGGTGTCGGTCGTCGTCCTGCGGCATGTTGAACAGGTATTCTGGCGAGTATCCCACCAAGACCGGGTTGGGGTCTTCCTGTATCAAACCCTTCTGGAAGGCATACGAAAACAGCGGGAACAAAGCCATCACCGGCGTATTGCGGTGCAGCCCAAAAAAATTGTTCTGTATGTCGGTCGTCCAGTCCGCCGGGTCGCCGCCGTTGTACTCAAAAAACATAAACCCGTCCGCCCCGTGAAACGAACCGTAGCCCGCCAAAATGGGCAGCATTTCGACTTGGTAAATATTGGGGTAAGGATGGTTGTACTCGCTGATGGTCAGCGGTTTGCCCTGCACCTGCAGCCCGCCAAAAATACCCGGCACTGTGCCCAAAAACTCCTCGCCGAGCATGGATTGGTTTTCGGTAAACCAGTCCCACGGAGACCAGGGCTGATTGGGGAACCAGGGGTGGTTCCAGTAGGCATGGTCGTCAATATAATCGAGCGAGCCGTGGGTGTAGGGTTCATAGATGCCGCCCAGCGCATTCGAGCCGGTGATGGGCACTTTCACGCCGAGTTCGTTGGTCAAAAAGCCGTGCATCCCGTCGTAATAATCCTTCTGCAATTGGAGGTAAAACTCCGCCATATCGGCCACCCGCTGCGGGTGGAAGGCAAGGCGTTCGGAGTAGCGGATGCGGCGGATGTTGCCGAGGGCGAGGTCTTCCCCGTTTTCCAGCCCCACCTTTTGGGTAAGGGCCATGCTCACCTCGTCGAACCATGCCCTGCCAGCCTCTTGCCCCAGCGAAAAAGTGATGCGCACGAGGCCGTCGTTGGCTTCGGGGGCAGTGAAAGAGAAGCTGTACTCCCGCCATTGAGAGGTCAGTTGGCCGCCCGTTCCGCCGTACCAGGTCCACGGCGGGGCATTGCGCATCGCGCCCGCACCAAAGGCCCGCGGCGAGTCTGCTTTCGCAAAAAAACGGACCGTGTAAGTGGAGTCCATTTCGACGGAAGCCCCGACCTGCTCGAACTGAATATGCCAGTCCGTGCCCGTGGCCTGCGTCACGTCCACCTCCGCGCAATAGCTCCCCTCGTATGGGTCGGAAGCCGAAGCGGCGATAGTGGCCTGCGAAGTTTCGTGCAGTTCGATGAGCCACTGCTGCCCAATGTCCCCGCTCTCAAAACCGCCGTCGAGGACGAGTTCTTCGGGAGTGCCGATGATGCCATTTTGCCACGCCGTTTCGAGGTTGGCCTGCGAGCCGTATTTTTCCGAAAGGAAGTCGTTCCATTTTAGGTCGAGCGTATCGGAGTGGCGGCTGAGTATATTTCCGCCTTCGGCAAATGGCTGCAGTTGGTCGTCTTTCCAAAAGCCGTACAAAGTGTTTTCGTTGGCAATTTCGAGCATGGCCATCACCGGGTCATCGGCAATCGGCAGCCCCGTATATGGGTTGACAGCAGTGAGCAATTGCCGCGCATATTCTTTTTGTAAATGGATAAGCTGCCCGTCGAACAGCGTCACGCCTTTCCCAAATTCAGGGATCGAATCGGCATACAGCACCCCGTCACCTTCGGTAAATGTGCGGCTGACGTTCAGGTTTATATTTGCGTAAACACCTTCGGCTTTCAGTTGGGCAAGAAAAAAATGCAGCCGGTCGAGGGTCACCGGGTTGAGGGAGGTGGTGCTGCCGTTTTGCAAAAACAGGCTGCCCTCGCTGCTCGTCCAGGGGTTGTCCATGTGGTGGAAGCGCACCAGGTTGATGCCCATTTTGCGCATCCTCGCCGCCACGCCCGGCGCATCGGTCTGCTGCGGGAAACAGGCGCCCGTGGTCAGGTTGACCCCCCAAAAACGGATCGGCTGCCCAGCGGACATAAACTGCCCATCTGCCGAGGTGGTGATGAAATCGGCGATGTTGTGTTTTTCAAAATGAGGCAGAAATTCCTGCGTGGTGGAGTCGAAGGCAGGGAGGGTGAAGGGGAAGGCGTTGGTGAAGTTTTGGGCGTTTGTGGTTTGGAGGCTTAAGGTCAGGAGGAAGAGGATTGGGATGTTTTTCATGATGGTGGATTTTTTGGGGTAAAGGTAGGGGAAATGAATGGCCGTAAAAACCCGTAAACTCGTTTTGGAAAAATTGTTGCCCCGCCTGAAAATTGCTAAAGTCGCCGAAATAAAAGGCAAATTTCTTTTTGTAAAAGGCACGCTGCATACTTATAAAATACACCTCGGCTGCACCAATATATACTGAACCATAATAGGTTTTGTGCATAGTGGGCAGTACTCCCCTTCTGGGGCTGGGGGCTGGCGAGGGCAAATGCACAAAACCTATTATGGTTCAGTATATTAATGGAGCCCAATGACCAATACCTCTGCATCATACCCGACCGCCGACAAAAAAAACTTGGCGGGCAGGTGTTTTTGCCGTTTGAGGGGGATCGGGTTTGTCCATTATTTTGAGCAAGGCGTTTATGTTGGCGGAGGATGATAAGATAAGGGATGGGACGATTACGAGGCAGTTGTGAGAAGCCCATATATCTCCAACAAAAGGATTTTGTAACTTAGGGGTCGGCGAATAATAACCTTCCGTTTATGCTTGTTCGGGGGTGTTCATTTTTCTGTGTCTCACGCAAAGGCGCTAAGTCGCAAAGAGTTTATTTTCAATACTTTGCGCCTTAGCGCCTTTGCGTGAGACACAGAACCCCCCCCCAATGATTTGTAAATATTCGACCGTATCGAAATCTAACCCAATTCTTCAATTTCCCCCGCCCCCACCTGTATGATTTGAAGCACTACGCTCTCCTTTCCGTCAACAACCACTCCCAGGCAGGGCGGACAAAAATTTTCTTCCCTCCGGTTTCCAGATCATAATTTTGGTCTTTGGTAATAATATAGCCTGACGGCAAATCATATTTTTCCAATGCCTGTAAAAGGCCGTTTACTTCTCTTTTTTTGTTTACACCACTCATTTCCAAAGTTACCTGAACTGCCGTGACGACCTTGTTTTTTTCCGTTTCCACAAAATCGCATACATTTTTTTCCTGAAAATAATAAAACTCATTTCCCTTTTTCCTTAAATGGTTGTAAACCAAGTTCTCGAGCAGTTTGCCTTCATCTTTTGAAAGTTTGAAGGAAATGGCATTGACCAGCCCGTTGTCAATCACGTACAGTTTTTTATCGTTGGCAATTTGTTTTCCTACCGACTCGGAAATCATATTTACCAGTGAAAACAAATAACATTCTTGCACATAATCAGCAAACTTGTACAGGGTTTCTTTACTGAGTTTTATCCCCATTGATTTGAGTTCGTTGAACAGTTTGTTCAGGGAAATTTTGTTGGACGTATTGGCAATGCCTTTTTTTATGAAATATTTTAATGCAACGATATTCTTGATATTGTAACGCTCCAACAGGTCTCTGTAAAGCATGACATCGAAATAAGACTGGAGCGTTTTTTTCCGCATTTCGGGGCTGTACAGGGCGACTTCTGGGAAGCCCCCCTCAAACAAATAATGCTCAAACCGGGCGTTGATTTTTGCCTTGTTTTTGGTTGAATATATATCTTCGGTGCCAATAGCATGGGCGGTCAGGTATTCTTTGAAAGAAAAAGGGAAGAGTTCAAAACTGACTGCCCGGCCCCTGAGAGAGGTGGCTATTTCCCGGCTCAGAAGTTTCGACGATGACCCGGTGATAAAAATATGTTTTGAAACGGTGTCATGGACGCGCCTGACAAATTTTTCCCAGCCCTGCACATTTTGTATTTCATCAAAGAAAAAGAACAGCTCGTTTTCGTTGTCGGGATAAAGCTCGAAATAGGCATCGAGCAGGGACTGAAGATCGCCCACGCCCATATCGAGGCGTTCATCCTCAAAATTGATGTAAACAATGTTTTCGATGCTTGTTTTTTGCAGCAGTTCGGCTATCAATTGATAAAGGTACCAGGTTTTCCCGCACCGCCTTACCCCGATGATTGTTATGATTTTTTTGGAAAAAAGGGGCACCCGGAGTTCCCTCTTTTGAAAACCGGGCAGCTTTTGGTTTTGGAAATCCTTGATGATGGTTTTGAACAGATTCTTCATGTTGTTTTCCCGCAAAGGTATATTTTTTCCTTTTAAAAAGGATGAAAAATGAGGTTATATTCCTTTTTAAAAGGAAGTCATGTTTAAATATATTCCTTTTAAAAGGAACAAAATTCTTCACATTGCTCCGGTGCGGGTTTGCCCATCATTCCGCTACCACCTCGCCCCCTTCAAAATCC
Organism: Bacteroidota bacterium; assembly: GCA_011321935.1. Lineage (GTDB taxonomy): Bacteria > Bacteroidota > Bacteroidia > Chitinophagales > Saprospiraceae > UBA6168. Next base: position 5,430 of record DROJ01000392.1, read on the forward strand.
CGTTCCCGACATTTCCCTCGCAAATCCCGTTTTTCCCGTTCACCTTGCCCGCCTAAAAATCACCTTTTCCAAAACAAACAACATGATTGCAAAGTACATCATCCGGCTGTTGTTTTTAATCGCCCCCTTCTGCCTCCATGCGCAAGAGGCAGCCATAATCCCCAAAACCGGACAGCCCCCGCTCATCGACGCGCAACTGACCGACGGGGCATGGCAGGAGGCCGGGTTGTTCACCGGTTTCAAAACCATTCAACCTGATTACGGGCTGCCCCCTTCGGAAAAAACGGAGGTATTGCTCACTTATGACAGCGAGTTTTTTTACGTGGGCATACGCTGTTACGACCGCGAACCGGGCAAGATCAAAAGCACTGTTTCCAAAAGGGACCAAGTGTCCGGCGATGATTGGGTGGCCTTTTGCCTCGACGCTTTCAACGACGAACTGGGCGCATTTTTTTTCTTGGCAAAACCCAACGGCATTCAGGCCGATGGCACCCTCGATGCCAATGCCAACCCGGACATCTTGCTCGACATGGTGTGGGAAAGTGCCGGGCAGCTCACCGCCGATGGGTATGTCGTCGAAATGGCCATCCCTTTCCGCAGCCTGCGTTTTCCGAAAGGAGAAACCTTGACGATGGGTTTTAAGGTGGCCCGTTTCATCAGCCGCAAATCGGAAGAGGTGGACTTCCCGGGGTACCGGCCCGGCCGGGGGGCCAACTTGGCGCAGTTCCAAAAAATCGAACTGTCGGGCATCCAACGGGGGCGCAGCTTTGAGCTGCTGCCGGCCTTTACCCTGGACAAAAAAAGCACCCACAAAAACGGCGAAATGGGCGGCGGGAAATGGGACACCGCTCCCAGCCTGACCGCTAAAATGGGCATCACTTCCGGGCTTACTTTGGATGCCACTTACAAGCCCGATTTTTCGCAGGTAGAGACCGATGCCGGGCAAATTGACGTCAACCTGCGCGCCTCCGTTTTTTACCCCGAAAAGCGGCCGTTTTTTCTCGAAGGGCAGCAGTGGTACGGTTTCGGCGCCCGCCCGGAGGGCTCCCCCTTGCGGGAAATCATCAATACCCGAAATATCGTTGACCCCCTGCTGGGAGTGAAATTGTCGGGCAAATTGGGCAAGTCGAACATGATTTCCACGCTGTATGCCCTCGACGAATTTCCGGGGCAATCGGAGGGGGCGCCTTCCGGCAAAAAGGCGCAGGTGGGGCTGCTCCGCTACGGCCGCATTTTGAAAAATGACAGTTACTTGGGGGCATCGTTTACGGGCAGGAGCTTTGGCGATAAAGACAATTATGTGGGCGGCGCCGATGGCAGGCTGCGCAGCGGCAACCGCAGTTCTTTTGAATTTCATGGTTTTGGTTCGCAGAGCCGCGGAGAGGGTTTTTCTGGTGGGCGCAGCGGCCATGCGGCAGGCCTGGGATGGTTTTTTAATTCCCGGAAACTGGAAATCGGCCTCGGTGCTTACGATGTCTCCAAAGGTTTTCAGACCGACTTGGGCTATCTTCGCAGGCAGGGGCTTTTGAGCTTTATCACCTCGGCGGACTATAATTTTTTCTTTTCCCAAAGCCCGCTGCAACGGCTCTCGCCCTACTTTTGGGGCAGGTGCCAACGAGACCATTTTGACGAAAAATGGGAATGCTTAAATGTGCTGGGCACGGAGTTGGCTTTTCCCCGGCAGACGGAAATTTCGTTGGAGGCTTGGCTGGGCAACGAGGTCTTCGCCGGGCAGCTTTTCAGCCGCAATGCCTGGAGCATCGAGGCGCGTTCGCAAATAACAAACTTCCTCTCTTTCGGCCTTGACATTTTTCATGGGAAATTAATTTATTACGACCCCGCTTCGCCGTTTCAGGGCAGGGGGACATTTGCCGGGCTTGATATTTCTTTACAGCCTACCGGCAGTATAAAGTCTGGTTTCAGCCTCTCCCATGCTTCCTTTTTCCGAAAGGGCGGCGGCAAAAAAATATATGGCGTGAATATATTCCGCAACCGCACTACTTTTCAGTTCAATAAATACTTGTTCTTCCGCACGGTGCTGGAATTCAATGCTTTCAACAAGCGGCTGCAGGCCGACCTGTTGCTTTCTTTTACCTATATTCCCGGCACGGTGGTATATCTTGGGTATGGTTCTATATTTGAAAAAACAGAGTGGCAAAACCGGGAATACATTCGCGCTGATAAATTTTTGAACACGCAGCGGAACCTGTTTTTCAAGGCTTCCTATTTGTGGAGGTTTTGAGTGGTAAGGGAGTTTGTAATAAATAACCTAAACAAAAAAAAGATGAAAAAGAATTACATCCTGTCAATCACTGCTATTGCAATAATATCCGTTTTGTATTCCTCTTGCAGCACCAATACCTATATGGGCAGGTTTGTCAAATGGAGGGCATCGGACATTGAAGACTATAAAAAATTCCCAAAATACAGCTTTGCCGCATCGGTAGCCCCATACTATTTTACGGCGGGGTTCGAAAGGGATTTGGACCATATAAAGGTGAGCAAAAAAAAGGGCCAAAAACAACCTTTATTGGACATACTCGAAAATTCGGGCACAACCGCTTTTATTGTTTTAAAAAACGATACCATCATTTATGAAAAATATTTGAACGGTTATAAAAGGGGGTCTGTGAACACTTCTTTTTCTGTTGCCAAATCCATTACTTCATTGGTCATGGCAAAAGCAGTTGATGATAGGCTCATTAATTCTGCCGATGATTTGGTAATAAAATATATGCCAGATTTATTGCAAAGCGACCCTATGTACAGCCATTTAAAAATATCCCATTTGCTCAATATGAAAAGCGGCTTACAGTTCAAAGACCATGACCTCCCCTGGGGCGACAAAGCCAAAGCCTATTACTGCCCCCGATTACGGCAGCGCATAAAAGAACTGCCGATAAAAAACAAGCCCGGCAGCAAATTTAAATACAACCCGTACAACCCTATACTTGCCGGAATGATCTTGGAACGCACATCGGGCGTTTCGCCCGCCCAATATTTTGAGCAGAAAATATGGAACCGGCTGGGGATGGAATATGCCGGTTCGTGGAGCATGGACAGCAAAGAATCCAGCATGACAAAAATGGAAAGCGGCCTGAACATAAGGGCTATTGACTTGGCAAAACTGGCCCGCCTTGTTTTATACAAAGGCAACTGGAACGGCAATCAGGTCATTTCCGAAAACCAGCTAAACGACTTGTTCGAAATATCTTCGGAAGACCGGGTAAAAGATTTTGGCAATGAAATTTATTATAAAAAATATTGGTGGATATATAGCCCTGACGGCCAACATGCTTCCATCATTTCCGGGTGGGGGCATTTGGGGCAATACCTTTTTATTTTCCCGAAGGAAAAAACAATCATTATAAGAATGGGAAAAAAGACAGGGAAAATTGAATCTTGGGGGACTGTTTTTAAAGAAATCGTTGCATTGATCCAATAACATACGGGCTATGCTGTTCAAAAATAAATGGCTGCTGCTGTTCCTCCTGCTCACCTTGCTGGGGCTGACGAACTTCGGCATCATCATCACGACCGAACTTGCCAACGGGCAGGTGCCGGATTGGCCCCGCTACCTCGTCAATGAATTGTCGGGGAGCTATACGCTGCTCTTGTTGTTGCCTCCATTATTGTGGTTTTTTGAAAAATACCCTTTGGCAAAAAACAATTTAGCCGTATATATCCCGCTGCATTTATTGGCTATCTTTATTTTTGGCCTCAGCCATACCCTTTTGATGTTTGCTGTCCGCACGCCTTTATACAGTTTTTTTGGTTTTGGAAATTATTTAGAGAAATATGGCATGTTGAAATACCGCATCCCGATGGAGTATATCAAACAGTTTTTGGTCTATTGGATCATATATGGCACAGCGGGTTATTTCCGGGAGCTGCACAGAAGCCGGGAGCAGCAAATACGCGCTGCGCAACTCCAACAACAACTCACCAAGGCCCACCTGCAAAGCCTGCAAATGCAGCTCAACCCCCATTTCCTTTTCAATACCCTCAACATGATTTCTTCTTTCCTGTATGAGCGGCCAAAAGATGCCGATAAAATGCTCACTATATTGGGCGAAATGTTGCGCATTACCTTAAATATAAAAGATATCGAAACGCATCCGCTGGCAGAAGAAATGGAATTGATCAACAGGTACGTGGAAATAATGAAAACCCGCTTCGGCGAAAAACTTTCTATTGATATCAATATGCAGCCCGCTGTCCTTCCTGCACAAATCCCTGTTTTTATTTTGCAGCCCCTATTGGAAAATGCCATTAAATACAGCATGGAAAAAGTAGGCCGGGCAAGGGTGGTTTTGCAGGCAGAAATAAAAGGGGAGAAGTTGCAATTGACCGTTTCCGACAATGGCCCCGGCATGGTTTCCATGACTGGAAATGGAGTGGGCCTGAGCAACACCCTAGAGCGGCTGGAAAAAATTTACGGAGATAATTGTAATTTTAAACTGGAAAACCGGGAGGAAGGGGGATTAATGGTAACCCTGGAAATCCCTTTTGTTTTTCAAAAAGAATATATTCAATAGACTTTATTCTAAAATTTTTTGTATGAAGCCTTTTCAAAAACAATGAATTAGGACGGTTTGTGTGCTGGCGCACACAAATCCGAATAAGGTCTAATAAAGGCTTTCTTATAAAAATACTCTTTTTATTACAATGAAAAACCTCCGCATCCTCATCGCTGACGACGAACAGCCCGCCCGCCAAAAAGCAAAAAAATTTCTGGCGCAAGAAGAGCATATAGCCGCAATATCAGAAGCAGAAAACGGCCCCGAAGCCGTGCAAATTATCAGCGGGCAAAATATTGATTTAGTATTCCTCGACATTCAAATGCCCGGCATGAACGGCTTTGAGGTCATTGAAAAAATAGGGGCGGAAAACATGCCCCCCGTCATATTCGTGACTGCTTATGACCAATATGCCATCCATGCCTTCAAGGTGCAAGCGGTGGACTACCTGCTCAAACCTTTCGGCCAAAACAGCTTCCACCAATCCTTTCAAAGGGCGCTCCAGCAAATCCGGTCAAAACCAAAATATTCGGAACTGTTCAGCCGTCTTTTGCAAGAAGTAAAACAAAAAAAAGAATATATAGAACGCATCATGGTCAACAGCGGCAGCCGCTATTTTTTTATCCCCGTTGACGATGTTTTGTATATCTCCGCAGATGATAAATACGTGCGGCTGCACACCGGCAAAAAAACTTGGCTGCTCCGCGAAACACTGGCCAACCTGGAAAAAAAACTCGACCCCGCCGAGTTTGCCCGCATCCACCGCTCGCATATTGTCAGGCTGTCGGGCATCCGCGAAATGTCGCCCCGCTCGCACGGCGATTATTGGGTCTTGCTGAAAAACGGGGAGCGATTGGTGATGAGCCGACGGTACCGGGCGAGGCTGTTTGGGCAGTGATATACTGCTCTTCTATTAGCCTTGTGCAAACTGGAAAATGGCTGGTGCAGTATAAAGGCCGGGCATAAAAAGGCTTGGTTTGAATTCAATTTCCGATCACAAACTTCCCTGCCCCCACAATATCCCCTTTTTCAAAAACCCGGTAAATATATACGCCTGCCGGCAAACCACCGCGCCGGAATATAATTTCCCCGCCGCCGGAACAATCCACCGTCCGCACCTGCCGCCCCAAAATATCGAAGACCGATATGCTATATTTATCAAAACCATTTATTTTATAAAAATTAAAAAACGCTTTGTCGCTAAAGGGATTGGGGGAGATATATATTGCCGGTTTTTTTGATATTATTCCTGAATCAGTATTTGTCCATTCCGGGTCAACGGCCGGGATGATATAATTTTCGATAAATTCATCAATGTCCAACTCCTCAAAATAATCTCGCGTATTGGAAGTGGAAACAATAATAATATCGAGTTCGGGAATAAGGCAAATATATTGCCCGCCATATCCCCATGCTTTTTTTATTTCATAACCCGAAATATCGGTGAGCCACCAGCAATAGCCGTAATTATAATTGCCGCCGACGGTGGCTTGGTTTTGCAGCGATGTTTCCACCCATGCTTGCGGCACCAATTGCTCGCCCATCCATTTTCCGCCGTCCATATATAGCAGCCCGAATTTTGCGAGCTCGCGGGGCGTGATATAAAAATTGTAACCGCCCGACTGCACCTCCTGCGGGTCGCGCCCCCAATGCTCGGCAGCGATGCCCATTTTATACAATAATTGCTGGTGCGTATATTCGCAATTGCTCATCCCCGCCGCCCGGTTCAATATGGCCGAAAGCAGGTGCGTGTTCCCCGTGCTATATTTAAAAAAACTCCCCGGCCCATGTGCGAGCGGATAGGCGAGTATTTCGTTCACCCAATTGTTTTCGTCCTCTATTTGGTATTCGTAATTGTCCTCTTTCCAGTCAAGCCCTGCCGTCATGTTGAGCAGGTGGCGGATGCTTATGTTTGCTTTTTCCGGGTCGTCGCCAGCAAGCGGATATTCGGGGAAAAAATCAAAAATGCTTTGGTCTATATTGTCAATAAACCCCTGCCCGATAGCAATCCCGATCATTGCCGAGATTATGCTTTTGGAAGCAGAATGCACATTGTTGCTGTGCTGCGGCGCACTGCCGTTAAAATATTTTTCCGATAATATACGTCCATTGCGCAGCAAAATAAAACTGAATATAGAGGGGGAGTTTTCCAGAGTGGAAAGACCTGTGTTCAATACATTTTCGTCCACTCCCATTTCGGCCGGCGCAGCATATTGCCAGGCAAAATTATCGCCGCCGTTGTCAATATAGGTGGGGTTGTTTTCATAAAAAGAAGTGCCGCCGCCCGGGCGGACGTGGATGCTATCGCAATTTATCTCCAATATCTGTGCATGTGCAGGGGGGAGCATTTGCGGAGCGAAAAAAAAAGGGAAGGCAGCGAGCAGGCTCGGAATGTATATTTTACGGAAATATGCGGGCATGGTGATTTTTTAAGTGAAGGTAATTGTTTTGGCCGTACTGCCGGTAGAGGTTCCTTTTTTTTAAGCGGTAAAGGTCGAATATACTGCGCCACTTTAGGTTTTGTGCATCGAGCGCAGGTTCTCCCCTTTTGGGGCTGGGGGCTGGCGGGGGCAAATGCACAAAACCTAAAGTGGTGCAGTATAAAAACCCCGGCCTGCCCTCACAGTTTCAGTTTTCCGGGGTAATCGAAAAACTGCTGTGGGCGGTGGTGTTTGATGCGCGCCAAGCGGTCTTTGCAATAATATTTGATCAAAACAAGTGCATGTTTTTTTTCGGGGGGCAAAAAAGGATAGCCAAGCGCTTCGCACAATTCCCGGCAATTTTTGTATCGGATGCCGTATTTTTTCAGGTACCCCTTGTTTATTTGAAAACTGGCGAGTGCGGATTTGATCAATGCCTGTTCTTTGCCGGGCAGTTCCCCGAACCGGCCGATGCTCGATTTTTTTATGTCCCCCGTTTCACTGTGTTTCCAACCTTTCATCTTGACCTCTTCGGACTTTTCCTTTTGGCTCGGGGTACAGATATGCGGCTCGAAAGGCATCTCCATGAAGTCAAATAGTTTTTTCAGAACGGGAATGGGCCGGGCCGCCAGTTCCTCATAAGCCAATTGGTGGTAGCGCGGCGAAGGGTTGCTGGAAGTGGCAATGGCCGTATTATATACATAATAGCCTGCCGCCCAATAAACATTGATGCCCCTGGCCACCAAGGATGCGACGGTGTCGTAAGGGCTGCGGACTATCTGGACAGCCTTGCCATTTGGATGGTTTTTTAAAAAAGCCGAAAACCCGTAAGCATTGATCGGCGTTTTTTCTACCCAATAGCACTTGCTGTACCTTTCCAAGGGGAGGCTGAAAAAACGGTCCACAAACTCCGGGAACCTGTTCGACGAGCGGATGGCCTGCAGCAGCTTCCCTTCCGTCCATCCAAATTCATCCGATAGCAGTTCCACCCTGTCCCGCAATGCCCAGCCATTGGTATATAGCCCTTTGAGCATTTTGTATTTATGGTATTCCCAATTGCCGTATAGTTGCGGAAACCCGAACAGCCCGGTTTCCGGGCCCGCAAATATTTGCGAGTGCCGGTTCAGTATTGTTTTCAAGAGCGAACTCCCCGTACTGCCGGAACAACCTATTATAAGCATGGTTCTTTTTTAAAATATGCGAATCAAGAGCTGAAATTTATGGTTTGTTGGCAATCAGGGGCTTAAAACTTGGAGGTTTTCAAAACCCCAAGTTTTGGTTTTTCAAACCATTGCCGAGCATCCTTCCTCACTGGTATTTATCAATACAGCAGCGCTTGAACTTCTTTCCGCTTCCGCAAATACAAGGTTCGTTGCGGCCTACTTTCCGCGGGAGTTTGGGCTTGGCAGGGGCCAGGTCAGGGGGCAGCTTTGCAGCGGGCGGTTCGGCGGGGGCCGGCCATTCTTCTTGCGGTGCAGGGTCTGGCTGCGGTTGATAGCCTGCCCATGTGGTCAGTATATCGGTATATCTGTCAAAAATGCTTTGATGGACTTCCCTTTTATAGTTAAGATTATATTTCGGGTTTATCAAATCAGACGAAACAGCTTCGTAGTCCCCGCAGATAAAAGTATCCACCAAGTCCCTTTCAAAAAGGCCGCGGATGTCGGGGAGCAGTTCTTTTGCTTTTAAATCCATTGCATCGGCAATCATGGTCCCGGCCACGCCGGGGTCAACCGGTTCGCCCCTTTCGTCTTGGGCGATAAAGTGCTGGAAAGCATCCCTGTACCACTCGATGATTTCGCCCCGCCGCTGCGGTTGGTGATAGGCTATTTGTTGGGCGGCATCAATGGGCGGGCATTTGCAAAATTCATACACGCCGGGTTCGAGGACGCAGGACTTGAGGAAGTTGGGGTCGTCGTTTCCCAAAAGGTAAAAATCCAGCCAGAGGGTCGAGGTCAGGTGGTCGTCAAACCAAAAATTGTTCAGGTCGTTGCCCTGCCGCAGCACCTCCCAAAGCACGGGCAGGCTCTTTTTCGACCGCAGTTCGGTCAACAAAAAGATGGCATGAAGCGGAAAGAGAAAGGCATCTTCGTCCCAGTTCCCGCTCTCTTCATATTTTCCGCTGAAATATTCATAGCGGTAAACGGCGTCCATCAGCACCTTTTCCAGGTCTTCGATGAGTGCCTCGCGGGGCAGCGCAAGTAGCTGCCGCAGGGTGTCGTGGCCGATGTGCATCCCCTGTTCATAGAGTTGCTTTATTTCGGGAAAATGAAAGGCCGGAGCCTCCTCCGTCTGCACGGATTTGTCATAGGAACGGGACTCATATTCCTTTCTGGCTGCCAAGCGTTCGCTAAATTTGGCTATCCGAAAATTGATCAATTCCATGACGCACATGCGGGTACTCGGGTGCTCTATGTCAACCTGCTCCATCATTTCCGAAATTTCCTGCGCCTTTTTGTCGTCCTCTTTTCCTTCCAGATAATACAGGAAAACGGCTTCGTAATAATTGAGGATTTCGCTTTCGTGGAATGTATCTTCCCCCGGTTTGAGGTCGGTTATGCTCAGGTTGGGGCCCAATACGGCGGCCGCTTTTTCATATTCTTTTTTGAAAATCAATTCTTTGGCAAGGTTGATTTTTCCAAATAAATAATCCGGGTGGACTTCCAATATTTTCCGGTTCACCTCAAACGCCTTCGACTTCTTGCCCGCCTTTTCATAAGCTGCCGACAGATAGTTCATGAACTGCGGCACCCGTGGATACCTGCCGACGAGGGTGCGCAGGCGGGGCACCATCCCCCTTTTGCCCTTCTTGACCTTGGCGAGTTCCCGGTCCAATATGTTTTGGATTTCGGGCGTGATGCCAAACTCCTCGTTGCGGAAAGTATCGGAACGGGAGATTTTGAAACCGTATTTTTGCTGGAAATTGTTTGTTGTCATTGATGCTGGAAATTGGATTTTGATATTCGGGCAAATATAGAAAAGAATGCGGGCGGGTTTTGGGTTTCGGGGATTTGTTGAGGGGCTTTTTGTTTTATGTTTTAGAATTTATATGTCTGCCATGTGGTTTTGAGGGGATACATTTATTTTAATAAAAAAAACGTAATTGTTCAGCATAGGCAAGTGAAGACATATTTCCCGCAAAGTCCCGCTAAGGTTTCGCAAAGTCCCGCAAAGCTATACGTGTACTCGCCTTACTTTGCGGGACTTTGCGAAACCTTAGCGGGACTTTGCGGGAAATATGTTTTGGGTGCTGAACAGTTACAAAAAAACAAAGACCTATCCCCATTGTCAAGAAGCCTGCGCCACCATCCCTTTCCGGTCTTCGATGTCTTTTTTTATTTTATCGAGCGATTTGGAAAACATCAACTGCAGCTCGATTTTCTCGATGTCATAGAGGAAAGAAAGGCTCTCCAGTAAGCCGCTCACACTGTCCCAATATCCTTGGGTACCCTCAAATTTTTCAAGAGGGACATAAAACCGGGCATCTTGCTCAAAGGGGAGGCCGGCAGGTGGAAGCATCACATAATACCGCTGGGTTTTCTTCTCTAATGTCCAGCCCTTATATTTTAAAAACCATAAAAGGGGGGCTGTTTTTATTTTTTTCATGATTAGATGATTTGATGAGCTACGATCAAGCCCGCTCAATAACCACCGCATACCCCTGCCCGACCCCAATGCACATCGTCACCAAAGCATATTGCTCCCCCTTTTTGTGCAGTTCGATGGCCGCCGTGTGCAGGATGCGCGCGCCCGAAACCCCGAGCGGGTGGCCAATGGCAATCGCCCCCCCGTTCGGGTTGATGCGGGGGTCGTCGTCGGCGAGGCCGAGTTCGCGGGTACAGGCGAGGCTTTGGGCGGCAAAGGCTTCGTTCAGTTCGATGATGCCCATGTCGGAGAGGGAGAGTTTGGCCTTGGCCAGCGCCTTTTTGGAAGCGCCCACCGGGCCGATGCCCATGATGCGCGGCTCCACTCCCACCACCGCTGAAGTAACGATTCGGGCGAGTGGTTTGAGGTCGTATTTTTTGATGGCTGCCTCGGAGGCGACGAGTACGGCGGCTGCCCCGTCATTAAGGCCGGAGGCGTTGCCGGCAGTCACCGTGCCGCCATTTTCTTTCTTTTTAAACGCAGGTCTCAGCTTCGCTAAAACCTCCAGCGAAGTCTTGGGCTTGACGAATTCGTCTTTCTCAAAAAGGATGGGATCGGCCTTGCGCTGCGGGATGGAAACGGGAACAATTTCCTCGGCCAAGCGGCCACTTGCCTGCGCCGCAGCGGCCTTCATTTGCGAAGCGAAAGCAAATTTGTCCTGGTCTTCGCGGCTGATTTTGTACAGCTCCGCCAGGTTTTCTGCCGTCGTGCCCATGCCGTCGGTGCCGTACAGTTCCTTCATTTTTTTGTTCACAAAACGCCAGCCGAAACTGCTGTCGTGCATCTGTGCGTCCCTGCCAAAAGCTTTGGAAACTTTGGAGATCACCCAGGGGCCGCGGGTCATATGCTCTACCCCCCCGGCGATGAACAGGTCGCCGTCGCCCGCCTTCACTGCCCGGTTGGCATGGATGATGGCCGACATGCCGGAAGCACAAAGGCGGTTCACCGTTTCGCCCGGCACCGACCACGGCAGCCCGGCCAACAGCAGGCACATGCGCGACACGTTGCGGTTGTCTTCGCCCGCCTGGTTGGCGCAGCCGAAAATAACATCGTCGTATGCACCGGGGGGTATGTTCGGGTATTTTTCGACAAGCGCCTTGATGGGAATGGCGCCGAGGTCGTCGGTACGGATGGTGGACAGCGTTCCGCAAAATTTGCCGAAAGGCGTGCGGATGCCGCCGATGATGAATGCTTGTTTCATGTGAGCGTTTTGAGTTTTGAGTTAAAGAGTTTTGAGTTGGGGCCTTACTCAAAACTCTTTAACTCAAAACTTTCTATTTCAATTTCGGCCCGGCCGCAATGATTTTTGGCGTGGCCTTGTCTGCGTATTTTTCAAAATTATCAATAAAAAGTTTGGCCAGTTTGGCGGCCATTTCATCGTAGTCTTCCTCGTTGCGCCAAGTGTCGCGGGGATTGAGGATGGCGTTGGGCACGTCGGGGCAAGTGGTGGGCATGGCCAGTCCGAAAACGGGGTGCTTGCGGTATTCCACGTTGTCCAGTTGATGGTTGAGCGCTGCTTTTATCATGGCGCGGGTGAAGGCGAGTTCCATTCTTGCGCCCTCTCCATAACTACCGCCCGACCAGCCGGTATTGACGAGCCAAACGTTTATTTTCCCGTTGCCGCGGCGGTTCCCTTTTTTGAGTTTTGCCCCCAAAAGTTCTGCGTACTGCGTGGGGTGGAGCGGCAGGAAGGGCGCACCGAAGCAAGCAGAAAAAGTGGCTTCCGGCTCGTTGATGCCCTCTTCGGTACCTGCAATTTTAGCGGTGTAGCCGCTGATAAAATGGTACATCGCCTGCTCGGGCGTCAGCTTTGAAATAGGGGGCAGGATGCCAAAAGCATCGCAGGTAAGGAAAAAAATATTGCGGGGGCGGTCGCCCCGCGAATTGTACATGATGTTGTCAATGTGATAGATGGGGTAACTGACGCGGGTGTTCTGCGTGATGCTTGTGTCCTCGTAATTGACGGTGCAGCCGTCGGGGAAAAAACCGACGTTTTCGAGCAGTGCGCCAAATTTGATGGCATTGAAAATCTGCGGCTCTTTGGTGGCCGACAGGTCAATGGTCTTGGCATAGCAGCCGCCCTCGAAATTGAAAACGGATTCTTTCGACCAGCCATGCTCGTCGTCGCCGATGAGGTGCCGGTTGGGGTCGTTGGAAAGGGTGGTCTTGCCGGTGCCGGAGAGGCCAAAAAAGAGGGCGGTGTCGCCTTTGTGGCCCACGTTGGCCGAGCAGTGCATGGACAGCACTTTGTTCTGCGTGGGCAGCAAATAATTGAGGACGGAGAAGATGCCTTTTTTGATTTCGCCCGTATAGGCAGTGCCGCCGATGATGATGGTTTTTTTGCTGAAATTGATGATGGCGAAATTGTCCTGCCGCGTCTTGTGGATTTTTGGATCGGCCTTTACGCCGGGAAAAGCGAAGACCCGCCACTCGGGCGAGAAGTTGGCCAAGTCCTTTTGCAGGGGGCGCAGGAACATGTTGTAAACGAACAGGTTTTGCCAGGGGTACTCGGTGTAAACGCGCACGTTGAGCTTGTAATTTGGGTTGGCGCAGGCATAGGCATCGCGCACATAAACTTCTTTGAGGGAGTTGGCGTACTTGATGGTCTTGTCGTACAGCTTGGCGAAGCTGTCGCTCGAAATGGGGATGTTGATCTCGCCCCAGTCAACGGTGTTTTCGGTCATCGCATCTTTCACGATGAACCGGTCTTTGGGCGAACGCCCGGTAAATTTGCCAGTGTTGACCGCCAGTGCGCCGGTACTGCTCAAGCGGCCTTGCCCGTTGATGATGGTGCGTTCCACCAGGCTGGCTGGCTGGAGGTTTTTTAATTGATTTTTTTGTGTTAGGACTTCCATAATTTGATTTTGTTATTGGTTGGTTTGGCTGTTGGCCAATAGCTGATTGCCATAGCCGGACTGCCTTAAAGTTCTCAAAAATATTTGGCCGCAGGCGCCGCCCTCCGGCAGGCCTCCGTAAAATCCTGATTTTTCAATGTGGGGGAATGTCGCCAAGGAAATAGTAAAAGCAAAGTGATAAAAAGAAAGCCGCAAAAGGCGGCGCAAAGGTAACGATCTGCATAAATTCTTTTGCATCTTTGCCACATTAAATACGGTGGACGGTGGACGGTGGACGGGGACTGGAGATATTTCTGGGCAATGGGAAAAAATCCAAAAGATAGAATCAAAGCCAAGCCCCCGTCAACCGTCAACCGTCAACCGTCCCCCGTCAACCGTTTAAAATTATTTTATGAAAAAAGTAGCAGTAATCGGCGCAGGCACCATGGGCAAGGGCATCGCCCATGTATTTGCCATGAACGGCCACTCGGTCAACTTGATAGACATTTCGCAAGATGCCCTTAACAAAGCCTTTGTCACCATCGTCAAAAACTTGACGCGGATGGTGAAAAAAGAAAAGATCACCGAGGCCGAAAAGATGGCAGCTTTGGAGAATATCGAATCTTTTACCGACCTGAAAGAAGGCCTTGCCAAAGTGGATTTGGTGGTCGAGGCGGCCACTGAAAACGTGGACTTGAAACTCAAGATTTTTAAACAATTAGATGAGCTCGCCCCGAAAAAAGCCATCCTCGCCACCAACACTTCTTCCATTTCCATCACCAAAATAGCTGCTGTCACCAAGCGCCCCGAAAAGGTGATCGGCATGCACTTTATGAACCCCGTTCCGGTGATGAAATTGGTGGAAATCATCCGCGGCTATTCCACTTCCAACCGGGTCAACAAGGCCATCGTGAAACTGACGCACGAACTCGGCAAAGTGCCCGTGGAAGCCAATGACTACCCCGGTTTTGTGGCCAACCGCATCCTGATACCCATGCTCAACGAAGCCATCTATACCCTCCACGAAGGGGTGGCCGGCGTCGCCGAAATAGACACCGTGATGAAGCTCGGCATGGCGCACCCAATGGGCCCGCTGCAGCTTGCTGACTTCATTGGATTGGATGTGGTTTTGGCGATAGCCAACGTGCTGTACGAAGGTTTTGGAAACCCAAAATACGCGCCCTGCCCGCTGTTGGTGAACATGGTGGCGGCAGGGAAATTGGGCAGGAAGTCGGGGGAAGGGTTTTATGTTTATACGCCGGGTTCGAAGGAGTTGGTGGTGGCGGTTTTTTAATTAAAATGAAAATGAAAATGAAAATTAAAATTAAAAACTCCAGCCGTTCATTTGCTTTGGTTCCGATATATAGTTTAATCATTCTTTTTTAAAAAGGGCGAAACGGATACCGAGCAACGGAACGGCTGGAGTTTTTTATTTTAATTTTTATTTTTATTTTATTCATTACCGTACACTTTTAGTTGCACAAAAAGTTGATTGAAAATTTGGAAAGAAATGCAGAAATAAATAAGGGTTTTCCTAGCCTTGCGGCTTTAAACAGAAAACCCTTACAAAGATGTACTGCAAAGATGTAAAAAAAT
>DROJ01000393.1 GCA_011321935.1 Bacteroidota bacterium
AAGGACAGGGTGGACGACCTCTCTGTCTTCCAATTGGGGCTGCAGGGGCTGCTTTACTACATCAAGCACGGCTTAAGGGTTTCTTTCCAATTTTCAAAGAACTTTCCTGATTTTCAACTTGAATAAAAGTGTACGGTAATGAAATGAAAATAAAATAAAAATAAAAAAATGCAGTGCAGTCCCATCGCCTCCCCGACAACCGGGGATATATCCCCGGTTGGCAAAGGTAAAAAAGTATCCGCTCAAAACCGAGGATATACTGAACCTTCGGGAAAACCTAAAAAGGTTCAGTATAAAAAACTATTTAGGGCTTGTTGGGAAATTTGCTGCCTGAAAATCTAAAGGAGTCCCTTGGAGGTTTTCAGTCTGTAAATTTCCCAACAAGCTCTTATGAAAAACTAAACCTGACGCCAATCCGAGAAACCGGGAACGCCGCCGCTCTGTAATTTTTGGGAAAAAGAAAATAAGGAGGTATTGAAAAACACTGTTTTTCATTTTTATAAGAAAGCCCTTAATTTCAAATAAAAAAAGCATTTTGGATTAATCCAAAATGCTTTTTTTATTTTATACTGCACCATTTTAGATTTTCCCGACTCCTCGGGAAAACCTAAAGTAGCGCAGTATATTTTATTTTGCTTTTATCCTATCCCAGCTTCAAGGCTGCCAATACACCTCCCTCCAGGGCAAAAAAGGCCAGCAAATACCCTCCGTCAATCAAAAACAATTTCAATGATTTCTTTTGGTACAGGTAATGGATAGCGACCGCGGGCAGTGCATACAATGCGGCAACCTGCGAACCGTGGAAAAGGCCGTGCACAAAAGTCTGCTCTTCAACTTTGTGGAAACCGATAATGTAATTGATGGCAAATGCAATGACGACCATCATCAAAAATGCCAGGCCATGTGTCAGGGCCATGCCCGATTTTGCCTGCTCGTCCGTAATGCCCGTTTCCGCTTGCCATGCTTTTCCGAACATAAAAGTGTACCAAGCAAAGCCGAGGAAAAATGCGGCGAGCGCTGCGATAATAAGTTCTAAATAAGCCATATTGTTTTGTTTTAAATGTGAGAAGATGGGACAATGTACGGAAGATGTTTGGGATGGGGAAATAAATTGTAGAAAGCGAATGAGAGGGTAGCTGTTTCAGCTTTATCATTTCAACGGATTACTTATTTTTGCAAAAAAAACAATGGCATTTTATACTCGTCTTTTCCTCGGTTTCTATTGTTTGGTAAAAAATATTCTGCCCAAAGAAAAAAATCCTGAAGCATACGCCATAGCTTTTATGGCAGGGGCACTCTCCTTTATTTATTTTGCCGCTACCCTCTATTTTGTGAAACGTGCCGCTACCATGCTTGAGACGGCGGGCGTGTTCTTGGTAATATATGCCGTCCACCATTTTAAGTTTGTCGCTGAAGGTCAGTTTAAACAAATAATCAAAGAAACGGACTGCTCGGAAAAGCTGGTTTTCCGGAGCTTGCTGTATTTTTTTGTTGCGCTGTCTTTGCTGATGTATGTTGGGATGACGGTGGGGGGTGGGTGAGGGGCTCCGTGTATTAGTATCTTACCAACAATATTGGTGTTTTTTTTGGCAGAATATTTTGGGGGCGAGATTTTCCAGATTTTCAAAATCTGGAAAATCTTTTGGTACTGGCTCGTCCAGGTTAGGTTTATTTGATAAAGCAATTGCAACAGCTTATGCTGTCGTCGCGAATTTCGGGATGGCGGCTCTCCGCCAAAGGCAGACCGCCGGAACACATGTGACAACGGGTTTATCGTTGGTCGCATTTTGCGAAGCCATGACACGCGCCTGCTCTACTTCAATTTTTTCTTTTTCGATGGTAAGTTTTTAAGGCTTGGGTTGGCCAAAAGGATATTCAATTCTTCCCGTGCGGTATCATTTAATATCTGCACTCTTTGTTCCCTATCACACCCCCATTTTAGTAATTTGGAATTAAGGCTTTGCATATTGGAAAGCACCAAAAGTTGTTCAGGGCTGGCATGGTCGCGTATATTGCCTTTTCGTTCAGGGTTTGCTGACTGCCATTCCCTTGCTGTCAGGCCGAAGAGGGCGAGGTTTAGCAAGTCCGCTTCGGTGGCTTGATATATGGCTTCTTTTTTTGTGTTCCAGTCAACTATGGGCACCAAATATTCACGGACTGCTTCCGTGAGTATTCTATGGTTTGCCTTTGACATAATGCGTTTCACATTCCAGTCAATGTTCTTAAAATCAAATTCGGCCTCTTTTAAGCGTTGGAATTCTTTAATAACATAAAGCTGAAAAGGAGGGCTTAACCAATAGCAAAAACCCAAAGCTATGTCCTTGTGTGCATAGGTGCCACCATACCGACCCGCCTTTGTTTGCAACCCGATGGCTTTTGTCGTTTCTACCCATTTGCCAGTTGATATAATGAAACGGTTATGGCCAGCCTCTTCTTTAATCTTATCGAATTCGATAAGATTAAAATCAGCATTGTAGAGTTTTTCCCAAACACTCAGAAATTCTAAGGTGTCCTTGTTGCGCAGCCAATTGACAATCAGAAAGGAAGGGTTGTCATTGAAACGCTTCGCAATATCGGTCAGAGAAATATACTCTTTTTCGTTGGTTTGAAAAAGGCGGATGTCTGTCCCGTTTACTGAAATGGTTTTATGCCGTGCAGCCATTGTTTTTGTTTTTGTTCAGTTATTGATCTTGGCTGTGCGTTCTGGATGGAATGGCTAAATTAAGGCAAATTATCGGCTTTGTTGGTATTACGGGATTGCAATTTTGATGAAATCAAATGCAAACGTATAATTTCACTAAATGAATATTCCTGAAAAATACCTGCCGGTAGAAGTTTACCTCAAAGCTGTTGAAAGGTACTGTTTTAAAAAAACAATTTTTATTGCAAACCTCACCCCACCCCAAACACCTCCGGCAAAAAATCCTTAAACCGGATCCCCAACCCTTTGCAATAAGCAATAATATTTTCCAAACTTGCTTTCTCCTTCTCTTTTTCTATTTGTTGGATAATATCTTTGGTAAGGCCTGTTTTTGATATTTTATCTTCGAGGGGGATGGCCGTTATATTTTGCCCCAAAGCGTTTTTCAATTCTTTTAAAGATAATTGTTGAACAAGGGCAGCCTCTTTCGTGAAATATTCGGCGGAAGGTTCTTTCACGGCCATCGTGGTCATTTGGAAATCAGCGCTGACTGCATACTTCTTCAATTCCTTCAAAGGAAGCTGGAGGATAAAATCACTTTCTTCTTCTATATTTTTAAAATGGTTATACTGAACCATAATAGGTTTTGTGCATTTGCCCTCGCCAGCCCCCAGCCCCAGAAGGGGAGTACTGCCCACTATGCACAAAACCTATTATGGTTCAGTATATTCTTCATCGTTTTGGCTATAAGCTGTTATGACAATAATATTGTTATGGTTATGCAATCTGAAAACACCTTTCATTTTTTCTCAATCCGATAAGCCTGTCTTTTCTCAAAAGATTGTATTTGCGCTTTAATTCATCAACAATTGATGCGACATTTTCAGCACCGCATCCACCTGTTCCTTTTTGACCGACGGAAAATCTTCCAGAAATTCCGAAATCGTTTCTCCCTCCTCTATATAATCAAAAAGGTTTTTTATGGGCACGCGGGTTTTCATGAAAACAGGTGTCCCACCCAAAATTTCTTTATCAACATTAATTACTTTTTTCATTGATTTGAGCTTTGGGTTCAAAAATAAGGATTCTTTTGTTCAGTTGTATTTTTTAATAAAAACAAGAGACCGAGCCATGCCATCCAGATTAAAATAAACTCCAAATTTTCCCGTCCACCATCTACCGTCCACCGTCCGCCGTCCTTTACCTTTGCCCCCCTATGAAAAACATCGACCGCATCATCGCCCTTTACCGGGACGATGCCCGAACAAAAACAATCCTCTCTGCACTCGATGCCCCGGCGCCCGCCCGTTTACAGATAAAAGGAACGGCGGGTGCGCAGGATGCCTTTGTCCTCACCGGAACTTACCTCGCCTCGCCCCGCACCCAACTCTGGATTGCCAACGACAAAGAGGAAGCCGCTTATCTGCAAAACAACGTCACCAATTTAATGTCCGGCACAAAAGAGCGGCCGGGCAAGAAAGTGCGCTTCTTTCCCGACTCCTTCAAGCGGCCCATGTACTTTGCCGAACTGCGCACCGAAAACGTATTGGAACGCACCGAGACCATCAATAAAATCACCTCGCCAAGTGGCTCGCCGGAAGTCATCATCACTTACCCGGAGGCACTGTTCGAGAAAGTGGTGGCGCCGAAAGTTTTGGAAGAAAACCGCATCGAGATCAGCAAGGGCGAGGAGGTGGACGTGGATTTTATCATCAGCATATTGACCGAATACGGCTTCGTGCGAGAGGACTTCGTTTATGGCCCCGGGCAGTTTTCCATCCGCGGGGCCATCATTGATATTTTCTCCTATGGCAACGACTATCCCTACCGCATTGAACTGTTCGATGTAGAGGTGGAGAGCATCCGTACCTTCGACCCGCTGACGCAGCTATCGGTGCGCAACATTGCCAAGGTGTCCATTGTGCCGAACATCAATACCAAGTTTGACCGCACACAGAAGGTGTCCATGCTGGAGGTGCTGCCGGAGAATACGGTGGTGTGGGTGAAGGATCGGCAGATGTTGCTCGAAAAACTGGAAATGTGTTCGGAAAAAGCGGAGGAGTTTTCTAAAAATTTGCCGTTGATGGACGAGAGCGAACTGGGGGAGATTTTCCGCGACCGGGCATTTATCAAACCGGACGAAGTGGCTGCCGACCTCGAAAAATTCAACATCATCTCGCTCAGCCCGCCTCCCGTCAACCCCGGAGGCTTCGGGGCAGGCCGTTCCCCGTCAACCGTCAACCGTCAACCGTCAACCGTCGTTTTCAACGCCAAATCGCAGCCTGCTTTTAATAAAAACTTTTCTTTGCTGATTGACAACCTGAAAGCGAACAAGGCGGCGGGCATCGAGAATTTTATTTTTACCGAAAACCCCAAACAGATCGAGCGGTTTTACCAGATTTTTGAAGACCTAAGCCCCCCCCGCCCCCCCCAAAGGGGGGGAGAAAGCCCCCTCCCGGCCTCCCCCAAAAGGGGAGGAGAAAGCCCCGTCTCCGAAAGTCTGGGGGAAGCGCTCCTCCTCCAGACAGGCATGAGGGGAAAAGATGGAAAATCTATTTCCGAAGGCTTAGGACGGGCTTTCTCCCCCCCATTGGGGGGGCTGGGGGGGGCTTTCGAGCCAGCAATGATCGCCATCCACGAGGGCTTCATTGACCTTGACCATAAAATCGCCTGCTATACCGACCACCAGATTTTCCAGCGGCACCACCACTACCGCCTGCGGCAGGGCTTCACTGCCGACAAGGCCATCAACCTGAAAATGCTGCGCAACCTGCAGCCGGGCGACTTTGTGGTACACATTGACCACGGCGTGGGGCGCTACTCTGGTCTGGAAAAAATTACCGTCGGAGGCCATACCCAGGAATCGGTCCGCATATTTTACAAAAACAATGACGTGCTGTACGTGAGCATCAATTCGCTCAATAAAATTTCCAAATATTCGGGTAAAGAAGGCGCCGTGCCGAGCCTCTCCAAACTCGGCTCCGATGCTTGGCAAAACCTCAAACGAAGGACCAAGCGCAAGGTCAAGGACATCGCCAAGGAACTGATAAAACTCTACGCCAAACGCAAGGCTTCCACGGGCCACGCCTTCCCGCCCGACAACTACCTGCAAACGGAACTCGAAGCCTCTTTTATTTACGAGGACACCCCCGACCAAGAGAAGGCGACCATTGACATGAAGGCCGATATGATGAAGCCCCACCCGATGGACCGGCTCATCTGCGGCGACGTGGGTTTTGGCAAAACGGAGGTGGCCATACGGGGGGCATTTAAGGCCATTTCGGACGGGAAGCAGGTAGCTATTTTGGTGCCGACGACCATCCTCGCACTGCAGCATTACAAGACATTTACGGAGCGGCTGAAAGACTTCGACCCCTGCATCGAATACGTGAACCGCTTTAAAACGGCGAAGCAGAAAAAGGAGATTTACCGAAGGTTGAAAGAGGGAAAAGTGGACATCATCATCGGCACACATGCCCTGCTCGGCAAGGACGTTAGGTTTAAGGACTTGGGGCTTTTGGTGATCGACGAGGAGCAAAAATTTGGCGTAGCCGCAAAAGAAAAATTGCGGAAGTTTAAAGTGAACGTGGACACCCTGACCTTGACGGCGACGCCCATTCCGCGCACCCTCCAATTCTCGCTGATGGCTGCCCGCGACCTCTCTGTTATACGCACCGCTCCGCCCAACCGACAGCCGATACATACCGAGGTGCGGGTGTTCAACGAAGGGCTGATAAAGGATGCCATTTACAAAGAAGTACACCGCGGGGGGCAGGTGTTTTTTGTGCACAACAGGGTGAAGACATTGCCCGACATGGCCGCCCTCATCAAGCGGCTTTGCCCTGACGTTGACATTGCGATGGCGCATGGCCAATTGGAAAGCAACAAGCTGGAACGCACGCTGGTGGATTTTATAGAAAGGAAATACGACGTGCTGGTGTGTACCAATATCATCGAGACGGGGCTGGACATCCCGAACGCCAACACCATGATTATCAACCACGCCAACATGTTCGGCCTGAGCGACCTGCACCAATTGCGGGGGCGCATCGGGCGCTCCAACAAGAAGGCGTACTGTTACCTCTTTGCGCCGCCGATTTCGGTGCAGACGCCCGACGCCCGCAAGCGCCTCAAGACCATCGAGGAGTACAGCGACCTCGGCAGCGGTTTTAATATCGCGATGCGGGATCTGGACATCCGCGGGGCGGGCAATTTGCTGGGCGGAGAGCAGAGCGGCTTTATTGCCGACATCGGTTACGAGACTTTCCAGCGCATTTTGGAGGAGGCCATCGAGGAACTCAAAGAGACGGATTTTAAGGAGGTTTTTTCGGAAGAAATAGAAAAGAGAAAAACCTTTGTGCGGGAGGTCAACATTGATACCGACGTGGAAATGCACCTGCCCAACGACTACGTTGCCTCGGTCAACGAACGCCTCTCGCTCTATACTTCGATGAACAAAATAAAGGACGAGGCGGAACTGGAAAAATTTGCGGAAGCGCTGAAAGACCGCTTCGGGAAAATACCAAAACCAGTGGAGGAACTCTTCGACGGCATCCGCCTGCAATGGACGGCGAAGGAACTCGGGTTCGAGCGCATCATACTGAAAAGCAACAAGCTGCGCTGCTTTTTTGTGGAAAACCCGCAATCGGTATTTTACGAAAGTGAGACCTTCCAAAAGGTGTTCGGCTATGTGGCGAGCAAGGGCAAAAGCATGGGGCTGACCTTTAAACAGACGGCGCGGAGCTTGATTGTTATAAAGGAGCATGTGGGGAGCTTGAAAGCAGCGGGGAAGGTGTTGGCGGAGATGAGGGAGGGGGCGCTAAATGAAGACAAATAATCGTAGTGGAGTGATTGGTAATTAGAAGTGATTACGAATCACTGCATTAGCTAATAACGATTTGTACCAGTAGGTCATCTATCCAACCATATCTGAGGGTTGCGGGAAGTATGGACAATGGCCAAGATTACTGAACATTGCTTTTCATCATCTATTTTAGTGTATCCCAAAAGGTAGCTTGACTATTATTCGTAAATTTGTTTTTCATAAAATTAAACCATCGGCTGATGAATATCCAAGCTACGAAAACGGAGTTGATCAAAATTATCATTGGCATTGACAGCGAGCAACTGTTGAACCGTATGAAAATATGGTTGAGTCATCAAATTAAGAACGATGGCACCGTATTGGAAAATAAGCCACCGCAGCCAACAGGAGGCAGTGCGTTTGTCAAGAAAGATGGCTTTTTGGTTTTCACAGGTGTTTTGGAGGAAGATTTTGAAAACTTGTTAAAAGATATGCGGTTGAGCCGTGATATGAATTTATTGTAGCCCTGTTTCCCAATGAATTACCTATTTGACAGTTCCGTACTTATCGCTGCCAATGTTCAAACCCACCCGAAACATTTGGATGCACTTGGTTGGCTCAAAAAAGCAAAGTTTAAAGAAATCGGTGGCTTTGTTGCTTCCCATTCTCTCCTTGAAGCATACAGCGTTCTGACACGTGCACCATTTAAACCGAAGATTTCGCCAGATGAAGCAAATTCTTTGCTTTCAACCAATATTGCTCCTTTCGTAAAATTTTTGACCATCAATGAGGAAAATTATGCCGAATTGGTAATTGAATTATCAGTTCACAATTTTTCGGGCGGGATCGTATATGATGCCCTCATCCTGTTCGTTGCCCACAAGCATACAATTTCCAATATTGTTACTTCCAATGAAGGCGATTTCAATAGGCTTGTCAATGCCTTTGGTTTTGATATCAAAATAATTGGAGTTTAGTGCAAAATTTGAACGACCATCAAAACCTTTCTTATTACGACCTCTTCACCCATTCGAGTATATTGATTATTTCAAATAAAACCACTCTATTTATGCCTGCGACCAATTTGCAAAATATAGACTACTCCCCCGGCCTCCTCTCCGTCCTCCCCCTATTTTACGTCGGCTGGTCGGACAGTGTGCTCAGTCCGACGGAGATGAAATTCATCCACCAAAAACTGGAAGCGATGCCCTTTTTGACGAAAAAAGAAAAGGAGTTGCTCCGGCAATGGTCCGACCCCGGCAACCCGCCCGGCGAGGAAGTTTTCAAAGAATGGGTGGCCGTTTTAAAAAACAATGCCGCTAAAATTGGTGCCGACAAAAAGCAGTCCCTCATCGCGCTCGGCATGGAAATGGCTGCCGTCGGCGACAGCGGCAAAACGGACGGCCTTTGGCAAATGCCGGAAACAGAAAAAGCACTTGCCGAACTCGAATCGGCGCTCGGCATAAAGGGGCAGGTCAGCTCCAATTTGTTGTTGTCAAAACTGCAGATCAAAAGCCCCGCGGCGAGCTGCGCCGCTTGCTCTTTCGATGCGGCCGAACTGCGGGACTTCCTCGATGCGGATTATAAAAAAACCAAAAACCGGATGCGCACACTGATGTGCGACCCGCTTTTTTCCTATCAGCCCAACCCCGGTAAAGAGGCCAAACGCCTGCGGGTTTTGCAGCAGGTAAAGGCATTGGCCAAACAGGGGGTGAGCGCTTATTCATTTCCCAAAAAATACGGCGGCGGCGAGCGCAAGGGCGACCACATTGCCGTATTTGAAATGCTGGCCTTTGGCGACCTCAGTTTGACCATAAAATTTGGTGTGCAGTTCGGCCTCTTTGGCGGGGCGCTGCACATGCTGGGCACCGAAGGCCACCACAAAAAATACCTCGAAGCCATGCACCGCGGCCAACTGCTCGGCTGCTTCGCAATGACCGAAACAGGGCATGGCTCGAACGTGAAGGGCCTGCACACCACCGCTGTTTACGACAAAAAAACGGATGAAATAATTGTCCATTCACCCGGTTTTGCCGCAGGCAAAGAGTTCATTGGCAATGCGCTGCACTGCTCGATGGCTGCTGTTTTTGCGCAGCTAATTGTTGATGATACGAACCACGGAGTACACGCTGTTTTGGTAAAAATAAGGGACGAAAAAGGCGAACTGCTGCCGGGCATCACCGTAAAAGACAACGGCTATAAAATGGGTCTCAACGGCGTGGACAACGGCCGCATCTGGTTCGACCAAGTGCGCGTGCCCCGCGAAAACCTGCTTGACAAATACGGCGGCATCAACAAAAAAGGCGAATACAGCAGCCCACTGAAAAACCCGTCGAAGCGCTTTTTTACCATGCTCGGAGCGCTCGTTGTCGGGCGCATATCGGTAGGGCTGGCAGGCATCAGCGCTTCCAAATCGGCGCTCACTATTGCCATAAAATATGCGCTGAAAAGGAAGCAGTTTGCGCCAAAAGACGGCGAACCGGAAACCCTCGTGATGGACTACCCGACCCATCAGCACCGCCTCATCCCGCTGCTCGCCAAGACTTACGCCTATTATTTTTCGCTCCGCAAATTGGCCGATAAATACACCCATAATACCGACGGCAACCTCCGCCACATCGAGACCCTCGCCGCCGGACTGAAATCGAAAGCCACTTGGCATGCCACCCGTACCATCCAAGAATGCCGCGAGGCTTGCGGCGGAAAAGGCTACCTGAGCGAAAACCGGTTTGCCGACCTGAAAGCCGATTCCGACATCTTCACCACCTTCGAGGGCGACAACACCGTGCTGATGCAATTGGTGGCCAAAGGCCTGCTTTCCGAGTTCAAACAATCCTTCCACGACGAGGGCTACCGGGCAGTGCTGCGCTACCTCTACACCCGTTTCAGCAACACCGTGGACGAACTCAACCCGATGCAGACCCGCAATACTTCTGTCGAACATTTGCTCGACCGGGAGTTCCACAAAGACGCCTTTCATTACCGTTTCCAAAAGCTGCTCCTCTCGCTGAGTTCGCGGATGCGCGATTATTTGAAAAAACGCATCGGCCCCTATCAGGCATTCTTGAAATGCCAGGTCCACATGGTCGCTTTGGCCGATGCTTATATTGACAATATTGTTTTGAAATCTTTTATTGCTGCTATCGCAAAATGCGGATCGGAGCCAGTGAAAAACATCCTCGAAAAGGTCTGCGACCTGTATGCGCTCACCGTCATCCAAGAGGAGAAAGGTTGGTTTTTGGAAAACGATTACCTCTCGGGCAGCAAGTCGAAAGCCATCCGCCGGGTGCATAATAAACTGGTGCAGGAACTAAGGCCGGAGGTGGAAGGACTAGTGGACGGGTTTGGGATACCGGGGGTGGTTTTGGGGGCGGAGATTGTTTCGGGCCGGTAGCACAGCCTTTAGGCTGTCCCGGTCAGCGACGTTTACGTCGTTGTATGAAGTTGCTTCCGTCGGCGTAAACGCCGGACACCGGGACAGCGTGAACGCTGTGCTACCGAGGCACATGCCGCCCTTTTATATTCTAAAAAAATAAATACACCTGCCAGCTTGACTTTCCAGAAAAAATATTGAACTTTAGGGCATGTTCCCATTGTTTGTTTTAGAACCCTATTCCTCCCGCACAAACAACGGCACATCCAAATAATTTTTAAATATTTAAGATACGTGAGATCAAAAATTGCTAACAAAAGCGAAATGCTTGAAAAATTAAAAATGGCTGCCCGAAGCAACGAGGGCCGCCTCCACATCATACCTTCCTTCGATAAATGGAAAGTCAAGAGACAGGGCAACATCCGGGCTTCGGGGGTTTACCTGTCCAAAGAAGAAGCCTTCCGCCATGCACTCGCCAGCAAATATTACCGCGGCATCATAGTCATCCACAAAAAGGACGGGTCGGTAGAGGAGGTCTTCCGGCAGAACGAGGTGAACGGCCGTTCGATAAAAAAAATCCCTGCTAAACCGCGCAAGGTCGCATAGGTTTGCGGAGGCAATGCAGTGATTAGTAATTAGTTGACTAGTGATTAGTCCGCCAAATCCCTGATAATGTGGCATTTAACCAAAAACTAAATGGTTAGTTAATTACGATTTGTACCACTACCATAAATGTACTTCTCCAAAAACGTTTTCATCAACTGCCCTTTCGACAATGACTACTTCCCATTGTTAAAGTCCATCCTGTTTACCTTGGTCTATTTAGATTTCGAACCCATGATCGCCGAAACCTCCGACGCAGGGGTCAGCCGTTTGAGCAAGGTCAAGCGCTTGGTCATGGAATCCAAATTTTCCATCCACGACCTGTCGAGGGTGCAGTTGGGGGATGAAACCGGCCTGCCCCGTTTCAACATGCCTTTCGAGTGCGGCATTGACCTGGGCGCAAGGATACTCGAACTGCCCGGCAGCGAAGCCAAAAAATGCCTCATCCTCGAAACGGAAAAATACCGCTACCAAAAGTTCATGTCCGACATCGCCGGCAACGACATCCGCGCCCACCACGACGACCCCGAACTGGCCATGAAAAACGTGCGGGACTGGCTGAAGATCAACAACAAGCAACAGAAATTTGCCCGCCACTCCAGCATCTGGATGGTATTCAACGAGTTCGAGCAGGATTATAACGGACTGCTGGAAAAAGACGGCTACGACATTTTCGACATCAATGCGGCCACTTTTACTGACCTGATCGAATTTATGAAACAATGGCTGGAGGCGTGGAGGGAAAGGAAGAAGTGAGGGTTATAAAATGATACGCCCCTTTTATATTTCAAAAAAACATACACACCTGCCAGCTTGACTTTCCAGAAAAAATATTGAACTTTAGGGCATGTTCCCGTTGTTTGTTCCCAAACCCTGTTCCTCCCGCACGAACAACGGCACATCCAAATAATTTTTAAACATTTAAGATACGTGAGATCAAAAATTGCTAACAAAAGTGCCCTGTTGGAAAAGTACAGGATGGCTGCCCAAAACAACGAAGGCCGCCTCCACATCATTCCTTCCTATGGCAAATGGAAAGTCAAAAGAGAAGGCAACATCCGGGCTTCGGGGGTTTACCTGTCCAAAGAAGAAGCCATCCGCCATGCACTCGCCAGCAAATATTACCGCGGCATCATTGCCATCCACAAAAAAGACGGGTCGGTGGAAGTCATTCGGCAGAAAGCGGTAAACGGCCGTTCGATAAAAAAAATCCCTGCTAAACCGCGCAAGGTCGCATAGGTTCGCGGAGGCAATGCTCCTACCATAAATGTACTTCTCCAAAAACGTTTTCATCAACTGTCCTTTCTGCAAGGATTGCTTCCCGTTGTCAAAATCCATCCTTTTCACTTTGGCCTATTTAGAGCATGTTGGGGGAATGATAGATGAAACAGAATCCATTAAACGAAAAAGGGTTTTCTTATAAAAATGAAAATCAACGAACTGAATGACTTTTTAAAAGGATTCCAACGTAGTCGGGGTTCCCGATTTCTCGGGAACCCCGACTACGTTGGAATCCTGAGGCTAAAGAAATGATTTGTTGGCAGGTTTTTATTTTTATAAGAAAACCCTTTTAAACAAAACAATGGCTGGAGGTGTGGAGGTGATGGGCTGACACCATAAACAGCCGCTGCCCATTTTGCAAAATATTTGCATATTTGCAAAAAATTTGCACAAATGAACCCTTCTAATTGGAATCAGCGCACCAAGAACTTCTTAAAATCAGAAATGGTAAAGAGGGGCATTTCGACCAAAGAACTGGTCGGGCTACTTAATGATATTGGCGTAAAAGAAACCAAATCAGGTGTTGACAGCAAGATCAGCAGGGGGACTTTCAGTGCGGCTTTTTTTCTTCAATGTATGCAGGCAATCGGCTGCGGTTTAATGAACAACAATATGAGTTTAGCAGTATCAGGACCAAGCGTGGCTTACCAAAGGCATGCTGATTTGTTTGGTGAAAAAATAAAATTCATTGATCTGTTTGCAGGGATGGGCGGGTTTCGGCTGGGCTTTGAAAGGGGCTTTGCAAGAGAGGGCATTCAAACGGAATGCGTGCTGACATCGGAGATCAAGCCGCATGCGCTGAAAGTACTGCATAAAAATTTCGAGCATAAAAACCTCGTCGGCGATATTACCAAAATAGACAGCAGGGACATTCCCGATTTTGATTTTTTATTGGCGGGCTTCCCTTGCCAACCATTTAGCGCAGGCGGAAAAAGGCTGGGCTTTGTGGATACACGGGGCACTTTGTTTTTTGAAATACAGCGCATATTGGAGGAGAAACAACCGCAGGGCTTTATTTTGGAAAATGTGGAGGGCTTGGTAAAACATGACCTCAAAAGAAAAGGTGATAAAATAGGCCGGACGCTGCAAACTATATTGGATACGCTCGGAGAAAAAGGGCTGGGCTATAAGGTCAGTTGGATGGTTTTGAACAGCATGGATTTTGGCTTGCCGCAATCCCGCAAACGCATTTTTATTGTCGGGCATAAAAGGTTTAATATCCCTTTATATGACTTTAAGAAAAAAAGGGTTTTATTAAAAGAAAAACTCGAAAACGGGCAAGAATTATTGGACACTAAATTTACCCGGCTATTGCTCAAAAAATATAATATCAAAGATTTATACGGTAAATCAATAAAAGATAAAAGGGGGGGCGACAACAATATCCACAGTTGGGATTTAGAAGTAAAAGGGCCGGTTTCAAAGAAACAGGTTTTGTTATTAAATGATTTATTTAAACAAAGACGGAAAAAAATATGGGCAAAAAAAATAGGCATAGACTGGATGGACGGAATGGCCTTGACCTATAAACAGATAAAAACTTTTAATAACAGCCCCGATTTAAAAAACATGCTCGAAGACTTGGTTGCAAAAGGTTATTTAAAATTTGAGCATCCCAAAAAATTGGTGAAAATAAAAACTGAAAACGGTCTCAAACAATATAGGGAAGAGGACGAAACCAAACCAAAAGGATATAATATAGTCACCGGGAAATTGAGTTTTGAAATAAATAAAATATTGGACCCCAATGGCATCGCACCAACTTTGGTGGCAACGGATGTATCGCGGATCGCTGTGCCGGATGGGAAGGGTTTGCGTCGGCTGACGGTGCGGGAAGGTCTGCGGTTGCTGGGGTTTCCTGAACATTTTGAATTGCCAGTAAAAGAAAACGAGGCTTTTGACTTGTTGGGAAATTCTTTGGCAGTGCCTATTGTTGAGGCTATTGCAGAAAGGCTTGCGGAGCAGGTTTCGATTTTGAAAAAACGTCAAATATTGAGCAGTGTGCCAGTATGATGCTGGTAATTTTTAATGACATTTTTTAGCCATTGCGCATTTGAAAATCTTGTTTGCGGATATTGATAGCGGGTATTGTCAATTGCTTTTAAAAAATCTATTTTATCATTAAATGGTTTAAATATTGATTTTTGGGAATACCAGGTCACTGGCCTTAAATTATAAATCACATCTTTTTTTGCTTGCACTTTAATAGGATACGGCCCGCTCGGCCCCGATATTTCCCATATTTTTTTGAGCCAAATATTATCAATTGTGATAACAGATTTATTCATTTTATAAGATATAATCAAATAATCAGAATCAATCCGGTATGCATCGGTCAAAAGGGAATTGCAATAAGAATCAAAATTAGCGAGATCAAACCCTGGCCCCCTTTGGCGATCAAATGTTTTTATTTCTAATAAACCTTTTTTCTTATCATTGGCATTAAGATAAAAATCAGGGAATGTTTGTGAATTGGGATTTGGTTCGCAATCTATATTTTCTGAAATCATCCATTCTTTTAGCCAAGCCTGAATCAAATTTCCAACGGAGTCTTTTGTATCTACATCAATGGAAAGGTCTTTCAAGGTAAACGTGATAGCCCCCGTTTGGCCTACTAGTTTATATCCTTTTGTCAATTTTTCAAATAATTGTTGAGCCGTAATCATAAGTCAGGAATGGGTTGGTTTTAAATTATGCGCATTTGACTGCAAAGATAGTTTTAATCACCTTTCCCGAAAATATTATAAACCAAAATAATATTTGACTGCCCCTTTATCAGCACTTATATTTGTCGGGTTAAACATATATTTCAGAGAAAACCCAGTACTATGAAAAACCTCCTCCACGAGCTGCACGAGTATTTCTATTTTACCCGCCTGGAACGAAACGCTTCCTTTACCTTATTCCTGCTTTGCAGTTTTTTCTTTCTGCTGCCCAATATTTATCCGTTGATAATGCCGCCCAAACCGGAGTATGATTTTACGGAATACAGGGAAGCGATAATGGCAGCGATGGCAGAATCGAAAGCCAAAAAAGAAACGGCTTCGCCTGCGCCCAAATTCAGGGGCGAGAATAAAAAAGCCGTTCCCGTCGAGTTGTTCAAGTTCGATCCGAACACTGCCACAAAAGAAGAATTGATCCGTTTGGGAATCTTGCCGCGCACCGCTAACACACTGCTCAACTACCGCTCAAAAGGGGGGCGTTTTTTTAAAAAAGAAGATTTGAAAAAAGTTTATGGCTTTCGG
>DROJ01000394.1 GCA_011321935.1 Bacteroidota bacterium
ATTTTTTTACATCTTTGCAGTACATCTTTGTAAGGGTTTTCTGTTTAAAGCCGCAAGGCTAGGAAAACCCTTATTTATTTCTGCATTTCTTTCCAAATTTTCAATCAACTTTTTGTGCAACTAAAAGTGTACGGTAATGAAATATTTTTTACAAAAACGGCAATGCTTGCATTGTTCTTTTTTCTTTTATTTAAAAATATAAACGCGCAAGATTGGATAAAAGAAACGCCCACGGGAAAAGTCTCTGTTTGGGTGACGCAGCTTGAACCGAAGGACAGTCTGGTTTTTGAATTAATGATTATTAATGGGAGCGAAAAAGAGATCAGAATAAATCCATTTCTCAAAAGCAATGACAACTTTCCTATTATTTACCAACCCAAAAGCAAAGCCATTTTAGGAGGTAGTGGTATTTATTGCGGAGGACTTTTGAATTGGTCAAAGCCGCTTCCTCCCAAAACTTTCAGAAAATGGAATGTTGATATGTTGAGTTATTTGGGCGGCCCTTATCGCATGTCCGAGGGCAACTATTCAATATCATGGACCCTCGGCTCATCCATCGGAACATTCGAAGCCAGACCTGTTAAATTTTATTTTGAAAAATAAAATCAAGAATTAAATAAAAATGGCAGGTGGCCGAATTCACCCCCCAGAGATTCGGGGCAAGCTATTCATCATTATTTTATGAAAATAATAATACCCATGGCCGGACGTGGTTCCCGCCTCCGCCCACATACCCTGACCGTCCCGAAGCCCCTCATCCCGGTAGCGGGCAAACCGATGGTGCAGCGCATTGTCGAAGACCTCGCTAGCGGCTACGACGGACAAGTAGAAGAAGTGGCTTTCATTATCGGCGACTTCGGAGCTGAGGTGGAAAAAGAACTGATCGGCATTGCGGAGCGGTTGGGCGCAAAAGGAAAAATTTATTACCAGGACAAACCGCTCGGCGTGGCACATGCCATTCTCTGCGCAAAAGAGAGTTTGCAGGGCAATGTTTTCCTCGCTTTTTCCGACACCTTGTTCAAGGCCGATTTTCATTTTGATAAAAATCAAGATGGCGTTATTTGGGTCAAAACGGTCGAAGACCCCTCCTCCTTTGGCGTCGTGAAAACGGACGGGCAACAGATCATCACCGATTTCGTAGAAAAATCTCCGGTCTTTGTTTCCGACCTCGCCATCGTTGGGCTGTACTATGTGCGGGAAGGCGAATTTTTGCGGCAGCAGATCCAACAACTGATAGACAACAACATCAAGGACAAGGGCGAGTTCCAGATTACTTCGGTGCTGGAAAACATGAAGGCCGCTGGCTATAAATTCAAGGCCCAGACCATTGACGAATGGCTCGACTGCGGCAACAAGCAAAACATCGTTGATACCAACCGCCGCATCTTGCAGATCAAAAGCAAAACGGAGCAGCTCCGCCACCCGACTGCCGTCATTGAAAACTCGGTCATCATCGAACCTTGCTTCATCGGCAGGGGCACCAAGATCACCAATTCGGTGATCGGTCCCTATGTTTCCATCGGCCACCAATCGAGCATTGACAACTCAAACATCAAAAACAGCGTTATTCAAGACAACACTGTTGTTGAAAATGCGATGTTCGACAACTCCATGATCGGCAACAAAGTAAAATACGAAGGCCGCGTATCGGACATCAGCATCGGGGACTTCACCCATTTTAAAGAGTAAAATCAAATGGTTGAATGGTTAAATGGTTAAATGGCTATGGCCCAAAACCATTTAACCATTCAGCCATTCAGCCATTTATAGACTCATGCTTAAAACCATATTTTCCTCCCTCCTCTTCCTTTCCTGTTTTGTGATTTGGGTCTTGCCCGTAGGGGCGCAGCCCGGAAGTACCTCCGAAGGGGAGGTTGACCTCGTTGCGACATTTATCGAAGGAAACCGGGAGAAGCTGCTCGGCAATTGGGACGAAGCGCTCGAAAAATTTGAAGAAGTGCTGGAACACGACCGCGACAATGCCGCCACTGCCTATGAAATGGCCCGCGTATATGAGGCCAAAAAAGACCTCGAATCGGCAGAAAAATACGCCCGAAAAGCAGTCGCCTGGGACGGCGAAAACGAGTGGTACCGCTTGTACCTCGCCGATGTTTTCCAAAAAAACGGCAAAGATGAACTGGCCGCCGAACAATACGGCGAGCTCGTAAAACTGCAGCCGCACAACGAGGAGTTTTATAAAAAATGGGCCTACTACCTCGTGCGCAGCAGCAAGCCCAAAGAGGCCATCGAAGTGTATGACCGGCTGGAGGCCAAAATGGGCATCACCGAAGATGTGATCCGCCACAAGCATACCCTTTACATGGGCATGGGCGACCACAAAATGGCCGCCGCCGAACTGGAACGACTGGTCCAGAAATTCCCCAACAGCACGGCTTACCTACACCTGCTCGCCACCTTCCGCGAGCAGACCGGAGAGAAGAAAAAGGCCAAAGAAATCTACCGCAAAATATTGGAAAAAGACCCTACCGATGCACGGGCAAAAATCGCCCTCGCCGAGGAGACCAAGGGCAACGACCGGGTGCTTTTCCTCAACTCGCTGAAACCCGTCTTCGAAGACCCCGGCACAGACCTCGACACCAAGATCAAAGAGATCATCCCATACGTGAAAGAACTCGCCAATACGGGCGACAAAAACCTCGGCACCACCTTGCTCGCATTGACTTCTGTGCTCAAAACAGTCCACAGCGACAAGGCCAAAGCGCACTCCGTGATGGCCGATGTGCTGTACTATTCCGGCCGCCAAAACGAGGCGCTCAAAGAATACCAAAAAACCCTCGAACTCGACGACACCAAGTGGCCGGTATGGGAGCAACTGCTCTATATTTATGCGGACAAAAAGGACTTTCAAAAACTCGTCGAAACCTCCGACGATGCCCTCGATATTTTCCCCAACCAAGCAACGGCCTTTTACCTGAACGGCCTCGGCCTGAACGGTCTCGGCAAGTACGGCGATGCCCTCTCTTCGCTGCAACAGGCGCTCATGGTCGCTGCCCGCAACGCCCGCCTGAAATATGACGCGCTGATCGAAATGGGCAAGGCATATTATCATTTAAAAAAATACGGCAAGTCAAACGATGCTTTTGAAAAGGCATTAAAAATAAACGACAACGATCCCGCCGTACTGAAAAATTACAGCTACTACCTCGCCGCCCGTGGCGAAGACCTCGATAAAGCAAAAGACCTCGCTGCCCGCCTCAACAAGGCGGCCCCGCACCACTACGTCAGCGAGGGCGCGATGGCTTTTGTTTTTTATAAAATGAAAGATTATCCCGCTGCCAAAGAATGGCTCGACTTGGCCCTCCAACATGGCGGAAACGACGACCCCGCCATCCTCGAATATTATGGCGACACCCTCTACCAAATGGGCGACACCTCCGGGGCACTGCAATATTGGCAACAGGCTTTGGACAAAGGTGGGGACTCTGAACTGCTGAAGAAAAAAGTGAGGGAAGGGAAGATGGTGAAGTAGTGGGGAGGTACTTTTAGGGGACTTGTGGGGCAGCAAACAAGGAGGAAATCGAGCAGGTGACCGGAAAGGCGGGTGCGGGGAAGGTTTGGTTTTTTTTTTGGGGGAAGGAGGAGTGAACGGGCAGTTAAGTTATTTCACTTTTTTTGCCATTTCCGTTCAAGCCGTTGGGCTTTTTCTTCAGTTCTTTTCTCAGTTTAGAGACATCGGCTTTCGGCAGGCCTGTCATTTCGGCAATTTTTTTATCGCTCAACTTTGGAAAGTTTTGGATGAGTTTTATGGCAAATTCTTTTGCTTTTTTCATCATGCCTTTTTCCATCCCTAATACCTCTCCTTTCTTTATCCCTATTACCTCTCCTTTCTTTATTCCTAATACCTCTCCTTTCTTTATCCCTATTTCAATCCCTTCTTCCAGTATTGATTCCATCGTGACCATGATAAAATTATTTATGGGTTTGGGCAACGGCTTTGCCAACAGTTGAAATTCCTTTTTGGTAAAACCAGTCGCGCTACTGATATAAGACAACAATGCGTTCAAAAAAGTTTGCCTGATCGAGGAGGCATATCTTTTCCAATCAAAGTTATACTTCATCAGGGTAAGTTTCGGACTTTTTGACGAGCGTATTTTGTTCTTAGACGATTTAAAAAATCTTAGCATAGCTGGGCTACGGTCCTATTTTTTAAAGAAGTATAAGGGCAAAAGCCGCCGTCAAAATGTTTGAAACTTACCCTGATGAAGTATAAAGACTTTTGCGAAGTTTTTCCTGAAATATTCTGGCTCCCTGCCGTGCTTCAGGGCGAGGAAGGCCGAGGCGAGCATTTTTCCCGGCGACCTTTTGATGATTTCTTCGTCCGACATGCCCGGCAGGTCGAGCAGAAGGTAGTCAAATTCGCCCAAAAAAGGGAGGAACTCGTCCGGCAGGCCGGGGAACGAATCCCTGAACCTGCGTTTTTTCCACTTTGCTTTTCCGTTGTAAATGACCAGCGGCAGCACGAAGGTCAAAGGCTGTTTTTGCTGTAAGTCCAACAGCCAAGTGGCCGATCTGTAGTCGTTTATTTGCAGACGGATGTCGTATTCCGGTTGCTCGCTTTTATGCTCGTGCAAGAGGGCCAACAATAGGTTGCGCCCATTGCCGAGGCGGCAGCCATAGGCAAGGTCGGAACGGGATTCCTGCAGTTCGTCATCTACCGCAACCGTTGGCAAGAGGGCAAGCGAACTTAGGTCCATATGCGAAACCAGTTCTGGTGAAACATAGTCCTCCACATGTTCCAATGCGAGTTGCCGTATCTGGAAAAAATGTTTGAAAAAATGGTCGTGACGGAAGGGGTACTTGTTCATTGGTGTTTAAGGAACGTTCAAATAATAAATTCACCATTTCTACTTGCTCTTTTTGCTTTACTCAGCGTTAAAAAAACATTTCAGAGCGCTGCTATGCGCAGTTTTTTTGCCTTGATTAAAACAAAAATAGCGGCGCATAAATGTCGAATTTATTATTTGAACGTTCTTAAGTTTTCTGTATAGTAAGTGGCCAAGATATGGGATTATTTTGAATTGATTTTTTTTCAACGATTGCGTTCCACTGGAACAAAGCCTAATTAACCCGCTGTTTGTTTTTTGAACAGATCCTTCATTGTCAACGCTTTATCCGGCTAATCACTGATCAACTAATTACTAATCACTGCACTATCCTGTTCGTCAATTCCACAAACTCCCCCACGCCCAGCACCTCCGGCCTTTTCTTAAAAAAATCATCTTGCAAAATTCCGGCGTCTCCAAAAAAGGGCTTCAAGGTATTGCGCAGCATTTTCCGCCTTTGGCTAAATGCCTGTTTTACCACCTTTTTAAATAGCTTTTCATCACAGCCCAGCCCCCCTTCTTTTCTTTTTAACCGGA
Source organism: Bacteroidota bacterium (assembly GCA_011321935.1). GTDB lineage: Bacteria > Bacteroidota > Bacteroidia > Chitinophagales > Saprospiraceae > UBA6168. The sequence continues at coordinate 5,382 of DROJ01000394.1, forward strand.
TGACGCCGGACTGCACTTTCGGGGGAGGTGTGAAATTATGGTTGCCGACCGAAAACAAATATTCGCCCTCATAAAACGCCTGCGTCAAAACACTGATGACGCCGTAGGTTTTGTTTCCCGGAGGGGCGGCAATACGTTCCGCCATTTCTTTTTGGAACATGCCCACCAACTCAGGCACAAGCGCCCGGTTGTCGAGCATTTTAAAAACAATCTGCGAGGAGATGTTGTAAGGAAAGTTGCCGATGATGGAAAATTGGCTGGCCATATGCGCCCCATTTCTGGGGAAAATATTTTCAAAATCCAGTTTCAAAAAATCTTCCGAAATGACCCTGCCGTGCAGTTGGATATAATTCAGGTGCAGGTATTCCACCATGTCCCGGTCGGCCTCCACCACTTTGAGGTCAATGCCTTTTTCCAGCAAATATTTGGTCAGCATCCCCTTCCCCGGGCCGACTTCCAAAATTTTTGCCTTCCCATTGTCCAAGGTCAAGGCGTCCGCAATGCGCTGTGCGATGGCTTCATTATTTAAAAAATGCTGTCCGAACGATTTTTTGGCCCGCATATATTTATTTAAAGTATTTTTGCGCTCTTTTGAAAATCCTGATTGGAGGATTGAGGAGCAATGAAACTCAAAACTCTCCAACTCCCAAAACTATTTCCATTGGATCAAGTACCAACTAAAATTGAAATAACGGACAAAAATACCAAACCCAGGGTCAATAAAAACAAACCCATCATCGGTATTTCCATCGGCGACATCAACGGCATCGGCCTCGAAGTCATCCTTAAGACATTGAACCACGAAAGGATGATCCGTTTGTGTACGCCCGTCATCTATGCTTCGTCAAAAGTCGTGTCCTATCATAAAAATGTGGTTTCGCTGGACGACCTCTCCTTTTTCAGCCAGCGCAGCGCCGAGCGGCTTTCTTACGACAAAGTCAACGTGGTAAACTGCTGGCAAGATAGCGTCAACATCACCCTCGGCAAGCCGACAGAGATGGGGGGCAAATTTGCGCAAGTCAGTTTAGAGGCCGCCACCCGCGATCTCAAAGCAGGCCTGATAGATGCTTTGGTCACTGCGCCCATCCACAAGAAATCCATGCAAATGGCTGGCTTCGAGCATGTTGGCCACACCGAATACCTGACCAAAGCGTTCAATGCCAAGGACAGTCTGATGCTCCTCGCCAGCGACAACCTCCGCGTAGGCCTTGTCACTTCCCATATGCCACTAAAAGACGTGGCCGCTGCGGTCACCAAAGAGCGCATCGCCAGCAAGTTGAAAATATTCAACGAAACCCTCAAAATAGATTTTGGACTGGAGCGCCCCCTCATCGCAGTGCTCGGCCTCAACCCCCACGCGGGCGAGGAAGGGATGCTCGGGGAAGAGGAAGAAAAGATCATCCGGCCGGCAGTGGTGGAAACAAAAAAAAGCGGCATGATGGTCTATGGCCCTTTCGCTGCCGACGGCTTTTTCGGCTCTGGCAAATTCAGCAAGTTCGACGGCATCTTGGCCATGTACCACGATCAGGGGCTGATCCCTTTCAAGGCACTCACTTTTGGAACAGGCGTCAATTACACTGCCGGCCTTTCCTGCGTCCGCACCTCTCCCGACCACGGCACTGCCTTCGACCTGGCCGGTTCCAATTCCGCCGACCCCTCCTCTTTCCGGCAGGCACTTTTCATGGCCATAGACATCCAACGGAACAGAAAAGAATATAATAAACTGAAAAAAAATGCCGTGAAAAAAATAGCAACAGAGGAGGAAAAGGATTAGGAAATTAAAATGAAAATTAAAATGAAAATTAAAATTAAAAACCCCTGCCGTTCGTACTCTTAGCGTCCAGCCTATATTTCAAAATAAATTAAAATTAAAAACTCCAGCCGTTCGTACTCTTAGCGTCCGGCCTATATTTCAAAATAAATGAAAATTAAAA
>DROJ01000395.1 GCA_011321935.1 Bacteroidota bacterium
GTAATATCGTCAATATCTATATTTTGGCCTTCGGTAAAAAACATGGCCCTGCTATCGAAACTCAGGTTGTTTATTTGATAAGTATAGTCGGGTTTGTCCAAAAACAACAATATCCGGTAATTACTGTTTTCGGGAATAACTATATCGTCACCGTCTTGGGTCAATATGGCATCGGCGCCGGTATCCCCCAAATTGACGGCCCAGTCATTGTTTGCCCTGAACTTGAATTTTCCGGCAGTGAGGTTGCCGGTTATACTCATGGCCTGCAATTCCTCGTCCCAGGCCATTTCCATATCCTGCCCTCCCGTCGCATCGCCGATTATAGACCAAGACCTGCGTTCCAGCACATATGTTTTGTCGTTCATGTCAACCCGTAAAAAATATAAACCTGCCGGGCCGGCCACTATATTGTCGCCGTTCATTTCGAGCGTTCCGTCGGCACCATTGTCGCCGAAGCTCAAAGAGAAAGAGGGGAATGAGGTAATAAGAAATTCGGAATTGTCTTCCGGAAAATATTTATAGCCCTCGTATATTTTATCACTGTTGACCGACGACAGCGAAGTCTGTGTATTGCTTGCGTCCCAATCCTGATAATCGCCCGGCACATATATTTTTGGATATTGCACCGTATTGCCATCCGAGGGTGCGACGACCAGCCCACCGATTTCGGTCGGGAATTTTTCGACAAATTGCCTCGTCGTGCGCAGGCCGCCCCAACCGCCGGACACGCCGGAGTCGGAAGGGTTCATGTCGCCTCCGATAGCCGCCCGTATCAAAAAAGTAGTGCCGCCCCAAGTGCGGGTATTGATGCCGTCAAAAGCAACTGGAAAAATAATTTCATTGGAGCGGTTGTTGTCGGCCAAAAACAAATCCTTGTATTGAGGCTCCAGACTATATCCCGCATTAATTATTTTTTTGCAATATTCAAGGCACTCCGTATATTTTGGTTTATTGATATATACTTCTGCATTTAAATATAATTTGGCCAGCAACATCCAAACCGCGCCCTGGTCGGCCCTGCCATATACATTGGTATTTACGGGCGCTATTTTATTTTCAATATCCAAGAGTTCGCTTTCAATATAATCAAACAATTCAGCGGCAGATATTTGCTCGGGGAAAAAAGCGCCCACTTTATCTTCCTCGGTCACAAAAGGAACATTGCGGAAAATATCGAGCGCATGCCAATAACTCAGCGCCCGCAAAAACCGGGCTTCGGCCCTATATCCCTGAATACTCGCTTTTAAATTTGCGTCCACTCCCCTGCTGTCGAGTTTAGCGTCGGTGGTCTCGCGCAAATATTCATTGCACAAAGGTATCTGATAAAAAACCCGGCTGTAAAATGCAAACAAAAACCCGTCTTCCGCGCTCCATGATTGACTGTGAAAATCTTTTATGGTCTGGTCGTTCCAGCCCACCACGGCCTCGTCGGTGGTCAGTTCCTGCACATGGAAAAAGCCCCTCGTATATTGCCCAAAACCTTCGTCAATGCCTTTTATGTCCGACTGCCCGGAAGGCCCTTCCTGCCCGGTAACGGCAAGGCCCGCATACAGTTTTGACAGTACGCCCAAATAGGCTGCGGGGTCGTCATATACTGCGGCGGCAGTGACTATATCTTCATCGAGCGGAACGGTGTCCAGGTCGCTGAAACAGCCGTTGCTGATAAAAAGCAAAATGGCGAATGGGAATATTTTAATTAAATTATTTTTCATGATTTTATTTTTTAATTGATGTACAATCTTCCTCATTTATATAAATGAACGAATAGCATAACACGGTTTGGTCTGGGTTGTTGAATTTGTTAGTTAAACCCAAGAATTAAAAACCATTGCTTTTCAAATTCATTTTTTATTCTTGCTTGTAAAATTAGCGCTCAGCCCAAAAACATAATTGGTGGAACGGGGATAAATATTATTGTCAATCCCGTTCCCTATTTCTGGGTCCAGCCCGTCGTAACCCGTAATCACAAAAGGATTTTGCACAGTGGCATATACATTGATGCCGTAGCCCAATATTTTATCCAGATTATAGCCCAGTGTAATATGGTCTATTTTCAGGAAAGAAGCCTCCTGCACAAAGTGGTCGCTAAAGGTCAGGTTGGTCTGTTTTTGCACATTGTCGTCAATGGCCGATCGGTTGATGTTCCACAGCACATTGGTCGTTCCGTACAAGCGGTCAAAATAGCCCTGGTCGGTCTGTATATTATTGTAAACATAATTGCCGAGGCTTGCCCTTCCCGCAAAAGACAAAGTAAAATCCGATATTTTGAGGCTGCTCGTAAAACCGAGCGTATAATCGGGGGCCGGTTTTTCAAACCTGTATTTGTCTGCCCCGTCCACGGTGCCGTCGCCGTTCCTGTCCACAAATTCGCCTTCCAGAATATTGCCGTTGTCGTCGTATTTTTGTTCAAAAACAAAAAAGGAACTGGGCGCAAAACCGACGCTGTGTATCTGTATATTACTGCCGACCCCGCCGGAAATGCCCCCCGTCAATACGCCCTGGTAATTGGGGTCGTCGGTTGCGGTCAACTTGGTTATTTCCGATTTATTATAAGCGAGGTTGATGGCAAAATTCCAGGAATTTTTTTCTGCCAGGTATGGCGTGGTGTTCAGGCTTATTTCCAGCCCCTGGTTTTCCATATTGCCGACATTGGTGATAATAAAATTGGTGAGGTTGGTACCGGCCGGCACGGGTATTTCATTCAACAGGTCTTTGGTGTTCTTTTGATATATATCGAGAGATCCCGAAAGCCTGTTTTTTATAATAGAAAAATCAAGTCCGATATTATAGGTAGCGGTTTCTTCCCATTGTATATTGGCGTCGTAGCCGTTCGGCCTTATAGTATTGATAAATTCATTTCCGAACTGATAGCTCGCATTGCTAAAGCTCGATTGGTACCTCGCTAAGTAAGGGTAATCATCGTTAATTTCCTCTTGCCCGGTTATGCCCCACCCCGCTCTTAATTTCAGCTTGTTAAAATATGCCTTGTCGTTGTCCACCACTTTAACTGCAAGGGCGACGGCAGGGAAAAGCCCCCACCTGCTGTCGGGCGAAAAACGGGAAGTGCCGTCCCTCCTCAATGTGAACGTAAATAAATACCTTTCGTCAAAACTATAATTCATCCTGCCGAACAACGACAACAAATAATGTTCAGTTGGGTCGCTGCCAGTTGTCGTTTCGGAAGGTGTGCCGGCCTGGTCGGAATTGGTAAAAGTATTTTCTATTTTAAAATGCTGCCAGGAATATCCGCCCATTATATCGAAACTGTTTTTGCCGATATATTTTTTATAATTCAAATAAAATTCAAGCAGTGTGTTTTTCTTTTTTTGGTTGTACTTATTATTGGTGCCGCCACCGTTTATTTCATCAAAATCAAAAGCGGCAAAATTAGGGATGACCACCGTGCCCTCCGATTTTGAATAATCATAAGCGAGGTTCAAATTGGCGCGGAGGTCTGGGATGTACGCAAATCTATAATCGGCCGAAGCATTGGTCAAATACCTGTTTACGGTAGAGTTGTCGTCTTTTAATTCCAATAAGGCTATCGGATTGGTCGGGGCCAATGAATTGGGGTTTCCATTGGACGAAATGACCCAAGTATAAAAACCTCCGTATGGGCTGTCGGGGTCGCGGACAGGGTGCGTCGGGTCAAAACTTGCGGCATTGCCGATGGCGCCCCGGTCGGCAAAATGATTTTTCGTGTTCATCATTTTCCCGTGGAATTTCAGCTGCAGGCGGTTGTCCAGATAACTCGGCGTTAAATTGATGCCTGCGGTCAGCCTTTTGAATTTATCCGTTTTTATCAAACCATCTTTATTGGAATAGCCCAAAGATACGCGGTAAGGAAAATTGCCCACCCCGCCCGACACATTAATATTATGGTCGTGGCCGATAGCGGTCTGATATACTTCGTCTTGCCAATCGGTATCCGCCTCGCCCAATAAGCCGCGCGCCGGGTGGCCTTCCTCAAATTGTTCGTTGATGATCGCGCGGTATTCGGAGGCCGTTAATACATCCACTTTATTTACCGGCGAGCCAAAAGAAATATTGCCGTTATAGCCAAGCCTCATTACATCGCCGAGTTTTCCTTTTTTGGTAGTTATAAGAATGACCCCGCCCGAAGCCCGGTTGCCATAGATAGCCGAAGCGGAAGCGTCCTTTAATACCGTCATGGATTCGATGTCGTTGGGGTTGATAATATTGAGCACGTTCCTGCTTCCCGATATTTCCTTATCATCCAATGGCACCCCGTCAATAATAATGAGCGGGTTGTTAGAGGCATTCAGGGAAGACTCTCCCCGAATGCGGATCCTCGAACCGCTGCCCGGGCCGCCGTCGGTATTAATGGTAACGCCCGGTATTTTTCCCGACAACAGTTCTTGCGGGCCGGTAATAGAACCGCGGTTGAAATCTTTTGCGCTCACCGATTGCAAAGACCCCGTCACATCTTCCCTTTTCACGGTACCGTAACCGATCACCACCACCTCTTCGAGCAGCTCGCCCGAAGTGAGGCTTATATTGATTACCCCAGATCCATCCAAAACATACTCTTGGGTTTCGTAACCTGTGTAACTGAAAACCAAGGACTTAGCGCCATCGGTAAGCTCCAAAGAATAACTGCCGTCAAAATCAGTGACCGTGCCGGACGCTGTTCCGCTTATCAAAATATTGACGCCGATCAGGGGCTCGCCCGTGTCGGCATCGGTTACGGTCCCGGTAATTGTTTTTTGCCCAAAAACAATTGCCGGCATGCCTAATAGCAGCAGTAAAAAAAATTGCGCTTTTTGCCAAA
>DROJ01000396.1 GCA_011321935.1 Bacteroidota bacterium
TAACCCATTGATAGCGGTGCATGCGGGGGAGATGTTGAAGAATTTGTGAACGATAGGATTGCACACTGATTGAACCGATTTAACTGATGAAAACTGATTTTAGAACTAATAACGAACCTCAAAATCCCGAAGGGATGTTGAGGTTCGTCATCAGTTTTTATCTGTTAAACCAGTTCAATCAGTGTGCAATCCTGTCCAGTATAACCCATTGAAAACCAATATTTTAAAAAGAAGTGACTGCTTAGCAGGATGCCTTGAGGTGATGCCTTTGGGCGGGGAGTGCGGGGGGAAAGGCGTTGCCTCAACATATCAAATTGAGGCAACGCCTTTCCCCCCGCACTCCCCGCCCAAAGGCATCACCTCAAGGCATCCTGCTAAGCAGTTGCAAATAGAAAAAACAAACCATGGCAAGCCTAAAAGAAATACAAAGCCAACACCTCGACTCCTTAGGGACAAAGGAAAGCCTCGAACGTTCGTACCGTTTCGGAAAGCAATTTTTGCTGAAAGCAGACAAAAAAATCGCTGACCTGAAAAGGCGGGAGCGAAGCGACGAAAACCTCCGCCAATTGAGGCAATTGGAGAAGGACAGGACTACCTTTTTGGCTGGCAAAGAGGGGCAAAAAAACGATTGGCGCAACGCTAAGATTGACCTCTCCAACCTGCGCGGCCAACTGCTCGGAAAGACCCCCGAAGACTGGATAAAAGAGCTGCCCGACCACACGCCTTTTTTATTATTTCCGATAAAAATAGAAACCAAATTTGCCCAGAACAGCGACGGCGGGCAGGAGTTGTGGCTGCGTTTTTTTCCTGATAAAATATCGGCGGAGAGCCACGAGGAAGCCATGTCGGAAGATGAAATAGCCGCAGGCCGGGATTTTTGGACAGCCGTGTTCGAGGCAAAAACCGAAACCGAAGAAGAGCAAAAATTGCTGGCAAAAGGGGCATGGAACCGGCTCGCCCGCGACCACGGTGCCAACCGCAGCCTGTGGATAGCCAAAAGTAATCGCCCGTTGAACATTGATGCTGCCGCAGACGCCGATGCGCTGCAATTTCCGCAGTTTGATTTTGTGAAAGAAAGCGGTTGGATAGCGCCTCCCTGCTCGCGGGTTTTGCCCGACCGTTTTGAGGTGCTGGCCTATCAGTTTGACCAAAAAAACGACCGCTTGGTGGAGGCCAAAAGGATGCTCGGCCGGCTCATTCCCGATACCCTCGAACTCGGCCCTGACCCCTCTCAACTGGAAGAAGAATTTGGGCGCGACGAAGAAACGGGCAAGCTGAAACTCGACCCCGGCATGGAGTGGATGGTTGATTTCGACAAGGCAATCGAGGTGGGAATGGGCATCAAAATGCCGATTTCTATTGCTGAGGCGAGGAGTGGTTTCGACCGCTTGGTAGTGGTCGGCCTGCGGCTGTCGGAGGATGCTGCTACCTCGGCGCAAAAGGTGGAAAAACTGCTGGAAGCCCACCGCTATACCGACGGCATGGCCTTCCTCCCAAAAGGTACGCCGACCAACAATTCGGAGGCTGTTCCCTCCGGTTTTGACTCGCTCGATGTGGGCAACGAAAAGAGTTTTGAGGCGCTGATAAAAAATTCGGAATTTAATGCTTGGAACGGCTTTGCGCAGCAAGAAAAGAAACCCGACGGGCAGCTTTTTGCGGAGTCGCTCGGCCTCGGCTACGAACTTGTTTCGCGGGTGCAAAATGCTGACAGCGAGGACATTGCGGAGGCGTATGCCATGAACAAGGCGCTCTACCCGGCAACGATGGGCAGCTATTTGGAAAAGTGGCTGGGCGCAGCTTTCGATGAAAAAACGAGAGGCTTGATGGAAGGTTTTTTCCAAAAAAACGTGTCGGGCAGGGGCTTCATTCCTTCCTTCCGGGTGGGGGGGCAACCCTATGGAGTGCTGGTGGCGAGTTCGGTAAAAAGGTGGGGCTTGAACAAGCAGGAGATAGGAAATGATGCCATTTTCCACCGCAACTTGGCCGCCCTGATGAGGGGCTTTTACAGCTCCTGGGTGAAGATGGGGAGGAAGGCCAAACACGTTGGCGACAGCACTGATTTTAAGCAGCGGCTGCTCGATATTTTGGGGCTCCATGCCAGCTCGGTCGAGTTCTTTTCGAGGCGGGCGATGGCCGATGAATTTTATTTTAATTACTACCGCTTCAATGGTTTCCTCTTTTATTTTTTGAACCCAAGTTGGCATTTTTTACAGAGCAAAAAATACCAGCAATTGCAGGCCATGATGCTGGGAAATTTTAAAGACCTGAAAATCAGGGACATTACTTTTTTCAAAAAAAGAAGCCGCCTGAACGGCCCCATAATTGACCAAGACCCCGACCTGCCGCTGTCGGAAACGAGGGGCATCACGCCGTATTTTTCTTTGGAGGGCAACGAAAAAAACTACATCCATTGGCTGCTCACTTCCAGCAAAAAAGACCTCAAAATAGAGCGCTTTGTGAATGAAAGCAACGAGGGCGTTGCCCCTCCTAAAGCGCTGCTTTACATGTACTTACGGCAGGCACTCCTCAATGAAATGACCGCTGCCGCAAAGAAGCACATCCGTCGGCAAAGGGACCTCCCGCAGATAAAAACCAACCCTTCGATGGTCAACATGGACGGGGCCAAACATTTTGCCGACCGGGACCTCTGGAACGTTGACCTGAACCTTGACGGGCAAGACCAAAATGTGGGAAATTTCCTGCACCGCAAATTTAGGTTGCTGTCTTTTGGGCAGGACACGCCGGGCTTTGTCAACCTGCCTTTTGACGACCCGTTTTTCCATTTGATGGGGCTGCATTTTTCATTAAAAAAACTGGCCGACCTGCCGACGGCAAGGTTGGAGCGCCTCTTTGCGGAGCATATGGATTTGTGTTCTTATCGGTTGGATGCCTGGGTAAACGGCCTGTTCCAAGCGAGGCTGAAAAATATGCGCTACTCGCAGGCGGGCAGGGACAACCCGGATGCCACGTTCGACGATTTTGGTGAATTTACCGAAGGGCAGTCACCTTATAATAAAGGGGTGTATGTGGGGGCTTATGGCTGGGTGGAAAACCTGCGCCCGCGCAAGCTGAAGCCGCGCCCTGCCCAGAAAAATGAAGTGCCCGCGGCCATGCAGGAAGCAGGCGAAACGGTTTTTGTGGACCCCAACAACGGGGGGCATGTGCTGGCGCCTTCGCTCAACCATGCGGTGACTTCGGCGGTGCTGCTCAACGCCTATCTGAGCCATGCCGATAAGGACAACAACTCGCCTTTTGCGGTCAACCTTTCGAGCCGGCGGGTACGCAAGGCGATGCGGATGGTGGAGGGGCTGCGCAACGGGCAGGGCTTGGCGGCGCTGCTCGGCTATCAACTGGAAAGAGCGTTGCACGACAACCCTGAAAAGAGAGAATTGGACGAATTTATTTATGTGCTGCGAGACCGATTTCCGCTTATTTCGGGCAAACTGACGGATGTGCCGGACGATGGAAGTGCCGAGGTGGTCGAAGCCAATAATGTGATCAACGGCTACGACCTTTTGCATTTTACAAAAAACAAAAGCTACCCCTACGGGCTGCCAGTCGGGGGCGATAATCTGCCTGCGGCAAATACCCCCGAAGGCGATATCATCGCCCGCGAAGTCGGGGAGTTGGCCAACACTTTGGATGCGGTTGGAGACTTGGCCACAGCGGAGAGTGTTTACCAAGCGGTGCAAGGGAACTACGACCGCACGGGCGGCATGTTGAAGGCTCTTTCGGAAGGCTTCCCGCCGCCTGAACCCGACTTCATCAAAACGCCGAGGAACGGCAAAACCATCACCCACCGCGTGGCCATTTCACTCGACCCAACGGCTGCTCCTGCCGTCGCAAAATGGGGGGCGGAGACGGCTCGTTCCAAAGCGAATGCCGCCGTAAACGAGTGGCTGGGAAAGATGCTCCCCGACCCGGCCACCTTTGGCTTTGAAGCCTCGGTGGGCAATGCGCCTGCTTCCAAAAAATTATCGGAAGTCTTTGATTTACAGCCAGTTGACTTTGTTTTGATGTCGGGAAATGAATTGGGCGACCTGTCGAGCGAACTGGAACGCTACCTTGTTTTTAAAATAAAATCGCAGCCGGGGAACGAGTTGGCAGAGGTGAAAATCAATTTCAAAAAAGCGGCCAACGGGGTGGTGCCGATGTCCCTTTTGCAACCCTTGATGCGCTCGCTGCGGAGGGTCGTTACGGAGTCCCGTCCGCTCCATTCGCAGGACTTTATGACCGGCCTTGACGGCCAAAATACGGATGCCGCGAACCCGCAGGGATACCTCGCTGGGCTGGCTGGTTTTAAGGCTCGGGTGCAGGAAATTAACGATAAAATAGCTGCCGAACTGGACGAAACGGGCGCAGGTTTGAAGCATTTTTATAAAAACGAAATCGAGGTGCTTTTTACCAGTTTTATGGACGACCCCGACCGGGTGGTCGTTCCGGCATGGGAGGCATTATTAAATCAAATCAGGGCAAAATTGACGGCGCTCGTGCCGCTCGCTTTGCCGGAGGCGCTGCCTTCTTCGGCGGCTGGTTTTGATAAAATACAAGTGGAGTCGCTGGTGGAACAGGTGGTTTCTGTTTTGAAAATTTTTGAAAAAAGAAGATTGGAAGTGGATGAAAACGGGCTGCTCGATTTGCCCGATTTTGCGGCCATCGAAGAGGAGGGCGACAAGGGGACGGCACTGGAAACGACGGTCGGAAACCTCGGCCAAGCTGCCAAGATTTTACTGAACGAGAGCTTTGTCGCTGTCCCGTTTTTTACCTCCAACAACAAACAAGAACTGAAAGACGGCTTGGATGAAACCCTCCTCCCGGCCGGCCTGCAACCGGATGCGCTGAAAGTGGAAAAATGGATGCAGGGGGCCGGCAAGGTGCGCGAAAAAACGGGCAATTTGGTAACGCTGGCCACCACGCATGACCTGCTGTTGGAGGATGCCTTCGACCTCGCGCCCGTGCAGTTTCCTTTTGATGAAAATGGGCATTGGGTGGGCGATGAATTTCCCGAAGGTTTTACACCAAAAAACGATACCGTTTCGGTGATGCTGCACCAGTCAATACCCGTCACGCCGGATGCGCAATTGTGCGGCCTGCTGGTGGATGAATGGACGGAGGTGATACCCGAAAAAGAGGTAAATGCGGGCATCTCTTTCCATTACAACCGACCGAACGCGATGCCCCCGCAAGCGCTGCTTTTGGCTGTGCCGCCTGTGCTGGATGGCAGTTGGAATTACGATGAACTGCTGGATACAATCCATGAAACAATTGACATGGCCAAGCTGCGGGCAGTCGAGCCGAACCACTTGTTGAAGTCGTCGCCGTTTCAGGTTTTGCCTGCGGTGATGTCGGAGATGACGAGGTTTAATTTTGACCTTAATTTGAAATACAATGTGGTGGCGAAAGCAGCCATTGCACCAGATCAGGTGACGTTTTAGGCCATTGAGGTGATGCCTTTGCGCGGGGCAAGCGGGAGGAAAGGCGTTGCCTCTGTGGCCGAACATTCGAGGCAACGCCTTTCTTCCCGCCCTCCACTCACAAAGGCATCACCTCTGAAAAGCCAGGTGTTGGACTGCTAATTTTTATTTTCATTTTAATTTCTCAACCATGGGATTTAATTTTTCACAACCATTCAAGGACTTGGCCGACTCGGTCAGCAAACTTTTTCAGCCTGCGGTAAAGCCGAAGCACAAACCTGCCATCAGGGGCTGGAACAGGCTGGAGGGCAACCCGCGGAAAGAGGATTTTGACCGCAGCCTGCGGGCGGAAATACGCGACCCTTTGTGGATGCTGGCGCGGCAGTGGCAGTTTGGCGAATTTGAGGGGGAAGACGCCGGGTCGCCCATCAACGTGGATGTGCTGACGGAGCATTACAGCCTGAACCGCTATGCCGTGAAAAGGGATGCAGCGGGCGGCTATTCGGATGAAATACCGCTGGAGGCGCAGGTGGAAAGAGAAACCGTTCCGAACGACTTGGGGACGCAGGTCATGCTGGCCAGGTACCTGCTCAAAGACCTGAAATCAAGGCTCGGGACTGCTGATTTAGCGACAGCTAAAACATGGCTGAGGCAAGAGTTTGCGATTGCACAAAACATTGATAACCAACTGCATAGGGAGTCGGTGCAGATGCACGAACTGGCCTTGGCTACGCTGTTTGACGGCTTCCAGATTTATGATTTAGCGAAAGCGGGGCAATTGGTTGCGAAAGTAAATGGGAGCGGTTTGGCGGGCAATGTGAACGATGAAATCATTGCCGCAGGCGGCAGGTTGAAAGACTATTTTGAGAGCCTGTTTACGCAACCGGATGCGCCTGAAAGCGATGCTTGGAAACCTTCTCAACTGGAGTACCAATTTGATGTGAGCGCCGAAAACAAAGATGCGGAAACGACTGTTTTGCGAGCCGAAGAATACGCTGCCGGGCATCTCGACTGGTATTCATTTGACATTGACAACAAGAATGGGACCCGCCTGACGGACGGGGCAGATGCCAATGTGACTGCCTCCAAACAGGGGGCGATGCGGCTTTCTTTTTTGCCTGCCCCGGTGTCGTTTCAGGGTATGCCGAAGTCGCGTTTTTGGGAAATGGAGGACTATAAAACGGAGTTTTCGGACATCACGGCCAATACGACCGACCTGGCAAAAATGCTCTTTTCGGAGTTTGCACTGCTCCATGCCGACGATTGGGTCATCGTGCCTTATACTTTGGAAACGGGGACTATGGTGGAGGTGAAAGGGATTGTGGTGACGGATGTTTTTGGCGAAAAGACGCTGGTGAAAGCTGCCGGGCAAGGCCCGGACGAGGATTGGCAGCGCTGGAATTTGTTCAATTTGCACACTACAAAAGAAGGCGACCAAAGCGACCACCGTTTGTTCTTGCCGCCTGTCGTTGACAAAATTTTGGAGAGCGAACCGATTGAAAAAGTGAATTTTTTGCGGGACGAAATGGCGAACATGGTCTGGGCTGTGGAGTCGGTTTTGCCGTCGCAATTGGGTGCGGGCATCAATGGCCACGAAACGGCTTTGCGGTTGAAGGAAGCGGAAAGCGGAACGCCTGCACCGCCATTGGTTACGGAGGCGAAAATCAGGTACGTCTTGGGTACGGATGTGCCTTATAATTGGATACCATTTGCGCCCGTGCAATTGCCGGGCAGCAACCGACAGATCAGGTTGCAAAGGGCAAAGATGCCGGGGCCGGACAGGCACCGCAGCCAGATTTTGGCGCAGCCTGCACCTTATTTTGTGAGGGAGGAGGAGGTGCCGCGCTCGGGGGCTACCGTTACGCGCAGCTATCAACGGACGAGGTGGCATGATGGCAAAACTTATGTCTGGATCGGGAAGCGGAAGCAGACCGGAAAAGGGGAGGGGAGCAGTGGATTGCAGTTTGACCAGATCCGGGAGGTGAAAGAATAGGGCGGTTCAATTGGATAGAAGTGCATGAAACAAAACAAAAAAAAATGGTATAGCTGCTAATGCGGCTACGCCATTTTTATACTGAACCTTTTTAGGTTTTGTGCATTTACCCTCGCCAGCCCCAGCCCCAGAAGGGGAGAACCTACTGGTTCGATTCGTAATTAGCGGACTATTTATTTTTTTTGTAAATTATACATTATCAAGGATTTGGCGAACTAATCACTAATCAACTA
>DROJ01000397.1 GCA_011321935.1 Bacteroidota bacterium
AGCGGTGACCACGGCAGAGGAAAAATTCCAAAATGTAAAATTAAATATCGAGACCGTTCCCATCGAAATACATTGCGGCGACTGCGGAAAAAATTCAATTATCGAAAATTATAAATTCACCTGCGCCACCTGCGGAAAACCAAATAATAATGTGGTGCATGGGACGGAACTGTTAATCCACCAAGTGCATTTCCGGGAGTAAAGAGGCGATGCCTTTGGGTGTGGAGTGTGAGTGGAAAGGCGTTGCCTCGACCCGAAAGAGGCAACGCCTTTCCCCCCGCACCCCACACCCAAAGGCATCGCCTCTTTACGACAATTTGGCGGAATCTGCCAAAAAAACAAGGTTACAGCCACAAAGTCACAAGTATTTGGCTGTAACCCTGTTTTTTGTACCTTTACAGCCAAATAGTACAAAATAATGATACAACTGACCGGCCGCCAAAAGGAAATCAAACTGCTCAAATCATTGCTCAAATCCGGCAAATCAGAATTTGTGGCCGTATATGGCCGCAGGCGGGTGGGCAAAACTTTTCTGGTCAGGCGGGTTTTTGCCGACCAATTTGCCTTCCATATAACGGGCATGGCCAATGCCACGACCAAGATGCAATTGGGGCAGTTCCATGCAGAAATGGCGCAACGGTCGGGCAGCGAGGACAGCCAGCCGCCGGGCGATTGGTTCAATGCTTTCCGGCAGCTTATTGCATATTTGGAAAAAATAGAAAAGAAAGAAAAGAAAATAATTTTTTTCGATGAACTTCCCTGGCTCGACACGAGGGCTTCAAAATTCATATCTGGGCTGGAGCATTTTTGGAACAGTTGGGCAAGCGCCCGCGACGATATTATTTTAATAGTATGCGGCTCGGCGGCTTCGTGGATGATTAATAATTTAATAAACAATAGGGGCGGACTATACAACCGCATCACCCAAAGAATTAAACTGGAGCCATTTAATCTCGCCGAAACGGAGCAGTTCCTGAAAAACAAAAATGCCACTTTCAACCGGTACCAGATAATTTTGTTTTATATGGTATTTGGCGGCATCCCCTTTTATTTGGAACAAATAAAACCCTACCTCAGCGCCGTGCAAAATATCAACGAATTGTGTTTTGAAAAAAACGCTCCCTTCCGAAAAGAATATACAAACCTATATGCTTCCTTATTTTATAAATCGGAAAGGCATGTCGCTGTCGTAGAGGCATTGGCCACAAAAAACAAAGGACTGGACCGGGAGGGAATAATAAAATTGAGCAAACTATCGGACGGCGGCGGCCTTAGCCGTATATTAGAGGAATTGGAAGAAAGCAGTTTCATCAGGCGGTACCGCTCTTTTGGAAAAAACAAAAAAAACAACCTATTTCAATTGGTTGATTTATATTCCCTTTTTTATTTAAATTTCATAAAAAAATCAAGCCCTGATGATGAATCCTTTTGGGTCAATATCATGGACACCCCATTGTTTTTGTCATGGAGCGGGTATGCGTTCGAAATGGTCTGCCTGCACCATGTCCGCCAAATAAAAAAAGCACTCGGCATCAATGGGATACAGTCCTCTATATATTCTTGGCAGAACCGGAACGCACAAATAGATTTATTGATTGACCGGAAAGACCAAGTGGTGAACCTTTGTGAAATGAAATTTTCCACCCAGCCTTTTGCCATCAATAAAAAATACGCCCAAAACATCGGCAATAAAATTGCCTCGTTCAAAGAGGCGACCAATACCAAAAAAGCCATATTCCTCACCATGGTCACCACTTATGGTATTTTGCAAAACAATTATTCGGGAATGGTGCAAAATGATTTGACGATGGATGTGCTTTTTGCCGACTGATTTGCCCGTTCCTGAAAACAGGAAGAGTGCTGTTTTTAAAAAAATAATATTGGGGAGGCTTGGGGTTCTTATGGGTTTTCAATATTTTTGGCGAATATAACAGGAAGGTTTGAAAATCTGTGGATTCATTATGCACAAAAAAATGCAAAACCTCCTAAATTGGTAATCCATACACGTCAATTAACCAATGGTGCCTCAAATATATTATTGGAAAAAATTGCTGATTTAATAAAAGGTTTTGTGGAGGAATATTCTATAAAAATAAAATAGTCACTAATTACTGGTAAGTTGAGCGGAAGTAAAAATCATAACCAAAAGAAATATTTTAAAAGATAGAAAAACAAGAATATAGTATCAGGATTTTTTTTTCATCATCGCCCCTCCGCCGCATCCCTCAGCCAATCATACCACTTCTCCATCCCCTCCCCGGTGGTCGCCGATAGTTCGATAAATTCCGTGATATGGCTCACCCGCCGGGCATATTCTTTGGCCTTTTCCACATCGAAATTCACATAAGGCAATAAATCCATTTTATTGATAATACAGACTTGCGATGAGTGGAACATATCCGGGTATTTAATCGGTTTGTCCTCGCCCTCCGTCACGCTGATAATGACTGCCCGCGCCCCTTCGCCGAGGTCGAACATGGCCGGGCATACGAGGTTGCCGACATTTTCGATAAATAATAAAGAGTTGTCCGAGGGCTGCAATTGTTTGAGCGCATCGTTGACCATATCGGCCTCCAAGTGGCAGCCTTTTCCGGTATTTATCTGCACGGCGGGAGCGCCCGTGGCGGCAATGCGGTTTGCATCATTGGAGGTCTGTTGGTCGCCCTCGATGACAAAACAGGGTCGCTCCTTTTGCAGGTCAATTAAGGTGCGTTCGAGCAGGGCGGTCTTGCCGCTGCCGGGCGAACTGACCAAATTAACCGCAAATATATTTTTGGCCTCAAAATAGCCGCGGTTGCGCTCGGCCAACAGTTTATTTTTTCCCAATATATCCTGCTCTATTTCCAATACTGTTTTGCCGTGCCGGTGGGCATGTTCATGGCTGTGGTGGCCGTGCCCATTTTCCTGATGGTGATTGTGGTGGTGGTTTTGTTCTTCGGCCATATTGGCCGTGACTTTTTTTATTTTGACCGAACCGTTCGGCTGGCCGCATCCACATATTCCGCACATGGTATTTGTTTTTTTATGAAAATAAATTTATTTCGCAATTATTCAATCTTATAAGAATTTTCCCGCAAAGTCACGCGAAGGTTACGCAAAGTCACGCAAAGCTATACGTGTACTCGCCTCGCTTTGCGTGACTTTGCGTAACCTTTGCATGACTTTGCGGACGTGTCCCGAACCCTCGGGGAGAACTCTTTTAAAATACATATGCCAAACAATTACTTTAATTATTTTTTAAAAGAATGAACACCGTCACCCGTCCACCGTCAATGCTTTCACCCGCAGTTCCTTCCCTTTCAATATTTCATTAAAATAAGAACCGCATTCCGGGCATGGGTCAAATAATTGTTTCATCGCAAATATAGTTTCGCATTCCGAGCAGCGCGCCTCGCCGGGGATGCGCTGTATATTCCGTTCGGCATTTTCCAGCACCGATTGCTGTACGCCCACTTCCCATGCAAAATCGAGGGCCCTCCATTCCACCCCGGCGAGTTCGCCTATTTCCAGTTCGATGCTTTCCACTTGGGCAGCCCCGGCTTTGGCGGCCTGTTCTTCGGCTATGCCGACGATGCTTTTTATAATGGACAGTTCGTGCATTTAATTGGAATATAATTTTTAAAAAAAATAAAAACATTTTTTAAACACACATTTTTTTAAACACATAGAAACATAGGACACATAGTTTTTCCGCCGGAGGCGGAAGCCATGTTTCAGTTTCCGCCTCCGGCGGAAAAACTATGTGTCCTATGTTTCTATGTGTTTAAAAAAATGTGTTCATGCTCATTTATTTCAATTTAAAATGGTTCAGAAAAACCATTTTGATATATACGCCATTCATTTTATTTAATAAAAAAGTAACTGTTTAGCAGGGCCTTTGAGGCGATGCCTTTGGGCGG
>DROJ01000398.1 GCA_011321935.1 Bacteroidota bacterium
CCGCTGATTTCCCGCAGGGCTGCATTGTTGGCAACCGACAGGAAATTGCCCACCGTCCGAAGGCTGTCGAAGCCCGGTATGGCCTCCAGCGAGGCATTGTTCTGGATGCGCAGCGAAAGGGACGGGCCAGAGGCAAAGCCCCCCGAGCCGACCTTCCCGAGCACGGGGAAGGAAAGCCCCGTCAGTGCGGCGTTCCCCCTGATATCGAGGCGGTCGCCGACGTCT
The DNA here is from genome assembly GCA_011321935.1 of Bacteroidota bacterium. Lineage (GTDB taxonomy): Bacteria > Bacteroidota > Bacteroidia > Chitinophagales > Saprospiraceae > UBA6168. The sequence goes on from DROJ01000398.1 coordinate 226, forward strand.
TTCAAATTTGGAAAAGAAATAACACCAAGGTTTCCTGTTCCATTAATTTTCAGAGACTCTGTCAAAGTTTCCAACTCCGACAAGCTATCCAAATTCGTGATGTCATTACCTTGAACAGTAATGCTGCCAGAAAAATCAACACAATCAAAGGCATCCACATCAGCCTGCGTGGCAAGCGTAATCGAGCCAGAGCACTGCCCCAACACCTGCTGCACCTGCAATAAAAAAACACAAAGAAATAGGGTAAAAAATTGTTTCATGGTTATTTTGATTTATAGATAAAATAATTCCTTTTGAACGTGCATCGGAATACCCGTTCAGAAAAAAATCAATGAAAGAGATTTGTCAATTTTATAAATGGTACAAGTGAGAATAGGTGAATGGCTTAAAAGCCTATTCATATCAGATCATATAAAAACACTTCAGTCATTCTAAAATTAAGCGGAAACAAACATAAGTTCACAAAGCAAAAAAAATTACCCCGCCCATTCTAATTTTCAGCAAGGAAATATCAAAAACCCGTATTACTACGTAGGTAAAAAACCAGTAGCCGAGATGTTAAGATGTCCGTCCGCTGACTAAAGAGTGGGCACAAAGCCGATCTGCCAGAAAGCGAAAGGTTTTTCTTGCATCAAATTAAAAAGGCAAGGCAAATCTGTTTTTTCCTTGCTTTCCAAAACCCGAATTCAACAAAGCCGCCCATCCATCCCCCATCCGGCAAGCCCGTCCCCTCCCTCCCCTTTCCCCATCATTTCATCGAAAAAAAGTAAAGCCCGAGCCAACCGCCCAAAATAATAATAAAACAAAATGGTTGGGTTTTATATGAAATTCATTTAATTTGCAAACAAAAAATTTAGATGCCTGCCGATACATTGATAAAACCACGCCTTGGAGAAGGGATTTACAGCATTCCCGAAGCTGCCCGTATCCTCAACCTGCCCTCGTATAAAGTAAGGCGGCTGTTGAAGGTGTACTGGAACGAAAGGTTTGGCAAAGGTGGCCCTCCTTATTCATGGGGCGAGGGCAGTGCGGCCGCATTCAATTTCCTGACGCTCATTGAGTTTTACGTCTTTTACCAACTCAAAGACGCCGGGGCCAAAACCAAGAAAATCCTTATTGCGCACGAAAAGCTGGCAGAACACTTGGGTACAAGTTTCCCCTTTGCCTCAACCACTTTACTGACCGATGGCGGGAGTATTTTATTTGAAATAAATGGCGGAGCGATTATAAATGCCGATGCTACTTTCCAGTACAACCTCCGTGAGGTCATAGTGCCATTTTGCAAGAAGATCGAATTCAACGGCGAGCATATAGCCAAGCGTTTTTACCCGATGGGAAAAAGAAAAAAAATCGTGGTGGATCCACACCACCAGTTTGGGCAGCCGACTATTGCTGGCACCAATATTATGCCCATTACAATTTACAATTATTATAAAGGCGGCGAGCCCATCGAATTCATCCCAAACATTTTCGATTTAACCAAACAGCAAGTTTCCGACGCACTGGAATATTGCAAAATGGCGGCATAATGATAATTTATACTGCACCACTTTAGGTTTTGTGCATCGAGGGCAGGTTCTCCCCTTTTGGGGCCGGGGGCTGGCGGGGGCAAATGCACAAAACCTAAAGCGGTGCAGTATACATAGACGAAAACCTCCCCCCCCAATTGGCTCATGGAATTGATATATTACAGCAACCTTTAAATGCCGTGGAAAGAGACCCCTTCGAGGTCAAGTCTATCAAAGAAATTTTTGGACAAGGGGTGCAAGATGAAGATTGGATTCCAAAAGCAGGCGAAGAAAAAGCGGTCATCATTACACAGGACTACCGAATTCAAACCACCCGCAACCAGAACGAACTTTACCGCAAACACGGCTTGGGGATTTTCTTTTTCAGGGCACCTTCAAAAACCGGTTTCACCTACTGGCAAATGGTCGAGCAAGTAATCAGGCGTTGGGAAAAGCTAAAAAAAATTGCCCGCAAAGAAAAAAGGCCTTTTGCATATCGCTGTACTTCACGAAAGGATTTTGAAAAAATATAAAACCCCGTCCCCTCCCTCCCCTTTCCCCATCATTTCATCGAAAAAAAGTAAAGCCCGAGCAATCGCAACCTACTTTTGCGTCCGTTATTTTGGTAGCACAGCGTTCACGCTGTCCCGGTCAACGGCATTTATGCCGTTAGCGGCAAGAAGCATAAACGCCAGCGGCCAGAACAGCGCAAAAGCGGTACTACCAACACCCTTATTTTTCAAAAATCACCTGACTAAAGTTTATCATGAAAATCTTCAACATTCTATTTTTCCTATTGACATTCATCGCTGCCCAATCGCAGACGGCCAGCATCAAAGGCCAGTTGCAGGACGCCGACGGAGCAGCCGTCGTGTTTGCCAACGTGGCCCTGTACAGCGCCGCCGACAGCAGCCTCGCAAAGGTCGAGACCAGCGACGAAAACGGCATTTTCAAAATGCAGGATTTGGCCGCAGGCCGCTACTTTTTGAAGGCCACTTATGTTGGCTCCGCCGACCTCGTGAAACCCGGCATCGAACTCGCCGACGGGCAGCAGCTCGACCTCGGCACCTGGGCTTTCGACCCCACCGTAGAATTGGCGCAAGCCACCGTGACCGCCCAGCGGGCGATGGTCGAAGTGAAGCCCGACCGCACCGTTTTCAATGTGGAGGGCA
>DROJ01000399.1 GCA_011321935.1 Bacteroidota bacterium
ATGTTGTCAACCATGATAGAGGAGGAATTAATGGATAAAAAAAATGAAAAATGTTTTAAGTTCCATGCAACGTCAAATCAGAAGCTATTGGCCGAAAATGCTGTCAAATTTTATAAAATGGAAGGTGCGAAATATTTTTTTGATACTGAAAACCAATAAGCCCGCTGCTGCAAGTTCTCAGGCGGTCTTCGGCGAGCTGCCATTCCAATATTTCGGGGCAGGCACTGCAGCCTGCATACCAATAGTGTACCCGACCATAATAGGTTGTTCGCATTTTTGAAAAAAAGTGGACAAGGGCCTGGGACAAAGCCAAAATCGCTTTTACCGCAATTCTTTACTTTTACCGCCCGTTCAAGCATGCACCGCTTACTTTTCACTTTTTATCATTTATAACTATGCACAGGTTTACCATTTTTTTTATGACAATGCTCCTTTCCAATCTCACTTTTTCACAGGAAAAAACGGGCTATCAAATGCCCCCAAAAGCCATCGCCGACCTCATTGATGCGGCACCGACGCCCGGCCTGTCCATCAGCCCCGACGACCATTGGCTGTTGCTGATGGAACGTGCCAGCCTGCCCTCCATCGGGGAGGTCAGCCAAGAAGAACTCCGGCTGGCAGGCCTGCGCATCAACCCGGAGACGAACGGGCAAAGCCGTACTTCCCATTTTACGAACATCAAAATAAAACCGCTCGGCGACGGGGAGGCAAAAACCATCGCCGGCCTGCCCGAAAACGGGCGCATCAGTTCGGTCAGTTGGTCGCCCGACAGCAAGCATTTTGCCTTTCTGAACACCGTCGGCAACGGCATCGAACTCTGGGTGGCGGATGCCGCTGCGGCCACTGCCAAGCGCATGTCGTTGGCCATTGTCAACGCCGCCGTGAGGGGCAGTGCGTTCAGTTGGTTTTCCGACGGGCAGCATATTATTTTCAAACAAATAGACCCCCGGAGGGGCAGCCGCCCGAAAAAACCCGCTGCCCCTACTGGCCCGGTCATCCAGTCGAACGAGGGGGACGCCGCCCCCGTGCGCACTTATCAGGACATGCTGCGCAACCCTTTCGACGAGCGGCTTTTTGCCTATTATACCACCAGCCAATTGATGGTGCTGGACATTTCGACGGGGGTGAGCCAACAGTTTGGGGAGAAGGGGATTTACCGCAGCGTCAGCCCTTCGCCGGACGGCAATTTTGTGATGACGAGCAAAATCAAACAGCCGTTTTCGTACATCGTGCCCTATTACCGCTTCGCTTCCGAAACCAGCATTTTCGACCTCAACGGCAAATTGGTCCGCCAAATGGCCGACCTGCCCGCAGCGGAAAATTTGCCGAAAGGCTTCAATGCGGTGGCCACTGGCCCACGGAGTTTCAATTGGCGGGCCGACAAACCTGCCTCGCTCTATTGGGTGGAAGCACAGGACGGCGGCGACCCAAAAAAGGAAGCGGAAATCAGGGACAAAATGTTTTTCCTCGACGCACCTTTTGCCGGCAGGCCGAAAGAAGCGCTCTCGTTCAACCTCCGTTATGGAGGCATCACCTGGGGCAGCGGCAAGCTCGCCATTGCCTATGAATGGTGGCGGGCCGACCGCCGGGAAGTGACCCGCCGCTGGCAGCCCGACAACCTGTTCGTGCAGCCAGAAGTGCTGTTCGACCGCTCTTACGAAGACCGCTACGGCGACCCCGGCAGCTTTGAAACGAGGGTCAATAAATATGGGAAATATGTGCTTTTGACTGCCGACAACGGGCAGTCGCTCTACCTCACCGGGCAGGGTGCTTCGCCGGAAGGCAACCGCCCTTTTGTGGACAAGTTCAATTTGGGAAATAAAGAAACGGAGCGGCTCTGGAGGTCGGAGGCACCATATTACGAGTACCCGCTGTTCATCATAGATGCAGAAAAAGGCACCGTGATGACCCGCCGGGAAACCAACACCGAGCCGCCCAATTATTTTATAAGAAACCTGAAAACGGGGCAGCTCACGCAGCTCACGCATTTCAAAAACCCTTTTGAACCGCTGAAAGGGGTGGACAAGGAACTCATCAAGTTCAAGCGCAAAGACGGCATTGAAATGTCGGGCACGCTGTACCTGCCCGCTGGCTACGACAAAGAAAAAGACGGCCCCCTGCCGATGCTGATGTGGGCCTATCCGCGGGAGTACAAGAGCGCAAGCGCCGCCTCTCAGGTCACCACTTCGCCCCATGCCTTCATCCGCACGAGCTGGGCATCGCCGACCCTTTGGGTGGCGCAGGGCTATGCCGTTTTCAGCAATGTCTCGATGCCGGTGGTCGGCGAGGGCGACGAAGAACCGAACGAGACTTTTGTGGAGCAGCTTGGCATGAACGCCGAGGCCGCCATCAACAAAGTAGTAAAAATGGGCGTGGCCGACAAGGACAAAATTGCCATCGGCGGCCACTCTTACGGGGCTTTCATGACGGCCAACCTGCTGGCCCATACCGACCTGTTTGCCGCAGGCATAGCAAGGAGCGGCGCATACAATAGGACGCTGACGCCTTTTGGTTTTCAGTCGGAGGAGCGCACGTACTGGGAGGCGCCGGAGGTTTATTACAATATGTCGCCCTTCAATTTTGCGGATAAAATAAAAGAGCCGCTGCTGCTCATCCACGGCGAGGCGGACAACAATTCGGGCACTTACCCCATGCAGAGCGAACGGATGTACGCAGCGCTGAAAGGACATGGCGCAACGGTGCGCCTCGTAATGCTGCCTGCGGAAAGCCACGGGTACCGGGCGCGGGAGTCGGTGATGCACATGGCCTGGGAAATGGACTCGTGGCTGGAAAAGTATGTGAAGAAGGGGGAGAAACCTTGACAAATGCAAATGCAAAAGACAAATGCGGTGGTGGTCTTTTTTAACTGATAAAGTTTTCAACGCAAGGCCGCAAAGAGCGCAAGGCAACGCAATGCAAAACTAACGGACCATTGCGTTGCCTTGCGCTCTTTGCGGCCTTGCGTTGAAAACTTATCAGTTAAAAAAGACCACCACCCCGGCAGTTTAATGGAGGGTGCTGAATAGTGACTTTTAAACATACATTCAGTTGGTATTTCCAAAAAAAAGCCCGCCCCCATGTTTCAGGGGGCAGGCCAGAAAGCCGGTGTAACCCGGGGTACTAAATCTTGATGCCCACACCAAGCTGGACAAGCGAGACGCCGAAGCCTATTTCTCCTGACAGGCTCAACCAAGGGCCACAGGCGTAGCGCACCCCCAGAAACCCGCTGTAAGTAAAGGAGCCCCTCCGGGGACGGATGTCCCGTTGCCATTCGGGGGGGCCGAATGTCCCGTTGAGCACCTCGATGTAGGTGAGGGTGTAACCGAGGGAGAAGCCCCCGTAGAGGTCTATGTTTTCGGTGCGCCTGCAATCGCAGTGCACGGAATTGCGCAGCCCGAAGAAGTAGGAAGTGTTCTGGTATTCCCGGACTTCTTCGGTGGGTACGAAGAAATCTGTTTTTTGAGAGACGGAATGCGCCGCTTCCACTCCCAAGCTGTACTGTTTGCCAAAGCGGTGCTCCGCCCGCAGGCCAACGGGCGGGAGCACGATCTTGGCCTTGTCGATCAAGTAGGTAGGAAGGATGCCGACCTGCATGAAGAGGTCGGTCTGGCCTTTTTGGAAAAGGAGCTGTGCCCGTTTTTGGGCAAGTCCCGGGCTACTGTTCAGCGACAGGCAAAGCACTGCCGCCCAAAACATGAGCATTGTTTTCATGATGGGTAATTATGGTTAATATGAATAGTACCTCCGGGAAACGGACAATCGGAAAGAAAAGGGTTTTGGTTTTAAGGGGTCATTTTTTGGGGTTAAGCAAGCTGTATTTAAAGGCAAATGCGTGCAACTATATGAACAGTGAAATAAACAGTGTGAGGGTCGGTTTTCATATCGGCACAACCCGAAGGTAAGGGGAAAAGCCCATACTTGGCGGCCCGGATCAAGGAAAGACAGGGCTGAACAAACGAACGGTATAAATGAAGCAACGGCGGGGTCAGAGCATGGGAAGGGTGAGCGTGACCCTGGTGCCGGCAGCTTGCCCGTCGGGCGAATAGAGGTCGGTAGTTTTGAAGTGGGCGGGCTTTCCGGTTTCCTTTTCCAGCAGTTGCAGGCGGTGGGCGGTGATGCCCATGGCCTTGGAGACGTGGGCCTTTTTTTGTTTGTTTGCCTGTGCGGCCTTCCGCCCTGCGCCGTTGTCTTCCACCGTACAGAGGAGGCAGTTGTCCTGTGTTTGAAAATGGACGGTGATGTGCCCTTTTCCATCTTTTCCAGAAATGCCGTGCCAGATGGCGTTCTCTACAAATGGCTGCAGGATCATGGTCGGGAGGAGGATGTCGTCGGGGTCGAGGG
>DROJ01000400.1 GCA_011321935.1 Bacteroidota bacterium
CCGCCTTTAGGCGGATCTGTTCACGTTAGAAGTGCAGCCATGCAGCCTCCCTAACGTGAGCAGATCCGCCTAAAGGCGGATGACAAAGCAGCGGAGACGGGGGCTTGGCTTAAGTGTTTGGGATCACGTCAAAATTAACACCACCTAATTTTCAAGTGTTTTTAAAAACCAAAACTATGGGCGAAGTACACAAATTCGATTACGAAGGCTACCCTATTTCTTTTGATTTTGGGGATGGCGAAAAAATGATCAATGCCACGGAAATGGCGAAGCCGTTTGGCAGATCCATTAATCAATTTTTCAGACTAAAACAAACGGCTGAATACATAGACGTGCTGTATAAGTCGTTGAAGATCAGCCGAGACGACGATTCACGCCTCGGTCAAATGGGCAGTGTTAACACAGAGAACCTCGCTAGGCACTACCCAAAGATTATTAGAGCTGTGAGAGGCGGCAATCTCCCCCAGGGCACTTGGGTACACGAAAAAGTGGCCCTGAAATTTGCCGCATGGCTCAGCCCTGTTTTTGAGCTTTGGATCTACGACCGCATCCACGAACTGCTGACCACGGGCAAAACGGAACTGCCCCATGCCGGCACGGGGGGCATCATCAGGGGGCTGCGGTTGATCGTGGACCAACTGGAAAACCAAGAAAAATGGAACGAGCAGTTCCGGGTAGAACTGGACGAGGTTTCCGACCGCTTGGACGAACTGGAGGCAAAGGTTTCCACCATAGACGAAAACTATTATTCCATCTCCGGTTACTGCGCTTTGAACGCCATTGACTGCCCACTCGGCAAGGCAAAAAAGTGGGGGCTGGCGGCTACCAAATTGAGCGCAATACAGGGCATCGCAACGGGCAAAGCATACGACGCCAAATATGGCGAAATCAATACTTACCACATGGACATATTAAAACAGATCATCAAATGACCAACCCATATCTCGAAAGAGCACAGCAGCTCCTCCAAATTAACCGTACTGCCGATGCCGAGACAGAACTCCGCAAGGCCCTCGCCGAAAATCCAAACGAGGCGATGGCCCTGGCACTGCTGGCGGAGTGCTATGTGCATGACAAAAAATTTGCGGAAGCGGTGGAAATGGCGCAAAAAGCGGTCGCGGCCGAGGCGGGCGAACCGCTGTTTTATTACGTGTTGGGCAAGTGCAGTTTTTATAATAAAGACATCGCGCAGGCGCGGTTGGCCATCAACGAGGGGCAGCGCCTCGACCCCGGCAATGCCAATTTTTTTATGCTGCGCTCCCAGATAGAATTTTACCAACAGAACTGGGAACAGGCACTCCGGGAAGCCGACCGAGGTCTCGAACTCGATCCCGAAAGTGTCTCCCTCGTCAACCTGCGGGCGCAGGCATTGGTGAAACTGAACCGCAAGGAAGACGCCTCGGCGACCATGGACTATGCGCTCCACAAAGCCCCGGAAAACAGCTATTCGCATTCCAACAAAGGCTGGGTGTCCATCGAACGGGGGCAGTACGACGGGGCGCAGCAGCACTTCCTCGAAGCCCTCCGCCTCGACCCCGGAAACGACCACGCAAGGGAAGGGTTGAAAGAAGCGATCAAAGCGAAAAACCCTGTTTATAGGGTCATTTTGAAATATTTTTTGTGGATGAACAAGATGCAAGACAGGTACCAATGGGGCTTCATCATCGGCCTTTATGTGCTGTACCGCATCGCTTTGAGGCTCGCCGAAAACGTGCCGGCACTTGCCCCCGTCCTCTACCCGGTCATCATGCTGTACGTGCTGTTCGCCTTTTCCACTTGGATTGCCAAACCCATCTCCAACCTTTTCCTCCGCCTCCATCCTGTCGGCAAACATGCCCTCAGCGACGACGAAAAACTCGGTTCCAACCTCACCGGTGCAGCCGCCCTGACCTGCGCCATTTGCTTCGCTTTCTATTTTGCTGCGGACAGTGAACCGGCCTTCCGGGCGGGGCTGGTTTCGGGCATTATGCTGATACCTATCGGCGGCACTTTTAGCATTCCGCCGCAGATGAAAGCACGGAAAAACCTGGCTGTTTATGCCATTGTGCTGGCGGTGGCTGGGGCAATTTGGGTGGCTGTTCCCGGCCTGACCATTGCGCTCGGTATTTTTGGATTGGGGGTGTTTGCCTATGGCGGGGTGGCGAATTATTTGATCTCGAAGGCGGGGAAGGAATTTTTTTAAATGAAAATAAAAATGAAAATAGCTTGCCCCGAAATCTCGGGGAAAATGAAAATGAAAAATTCCGCCCGTTGTATTGCTTGAGATTTAGTTTTCATTTAAGGCAGATCAGACTAAAATAGCCGCCCGTTTTTGGGCAACTTTTTTTTAATTAAAATAGAAATGCAAACACAAACAAAAGCATCAAAAGGAAACCAAAAATTTTAGGTTAGAAATAGAGAGATGGCCTATCCGCTGCGGAATGTGGGTCGTTTAACCTACATTTCGCAGCGGATATGTTTTTATTGGCTGCGAAATGTAGGCATCTTTGCATAGATTTCGCAACCAATAAAACAATTTTATGAAAAACAACCCACTGATCGGAAGGATAGAAGAGCGGAAAACATTAGAAAAAGCACTACAGTCCCCAAAGGCAGAAATGGTCTCCATCATCGGCAGGAGGAGGATTGGAAAAACATTTTTGGTAAAGTCGGTCTATGGGGGCCGGATTGATTTTGAGATAACGGGCATCCAACAAGCGACCCGCAAGGAACAACTGCGGAACTTCATGCTGCAGATTTCCAAATACTCGAAAGGCAGTTTTCCCATCAGTGAGCCAAAAGATTGGTTGGAGGCATTTTACCTGTTGTCGAAATTTTTGGAAACAAAGCGGAAAGAAGAAAAGATGGCCGTTTTTTTGGACGAGCTGCCGTGGCTGGCAACGCACCGCTCGGGTTTTTTAAAAGGCCTGAGCTATTTTTGGAACAGTTGGGCGGTTGACCAAAATATTGTTGTCGTCATCTGTGGTTCGGCCGCTTCGTGGATGATAAAAAAAGTAGTCCACCACAAAGGCGGCCTGCACAACCGCATTACCAAACGCATCAGTTTAAAGCCTTTTAACCTGATCGAAACGGAGCATTTTTTCAAAGAAAAAAAATTCAATTTCGACCGCTACCAAATACTCCAATTATATATGGCATTGGGAGGGGTGCCGCATTATTTGGACGAAGTAGAGGCCGACAAAAGCGCTGCCCAAAATATCAACCAAATATGTTTTTCAGAAAATGGTTTATTGCAAGATGAATTTTCCAAACTATATGCTTCCCTTTTTGAAAATTCCGAAACACATGTAAAAGTCGTCCGGGCTTTGGCAAAAAAAAGAAAAGGGATGACCCGTTCGGACATCGTGCTCAACAGCCGATTGCCGGAAGGCGGGGGCGCTTCAAAAATTTTGGAAGAGCTGCTGCACTCCGGGTTTATTTCGGTTTATTATCCTTTCCGGAAAAAGAAAAAAGACCGCCTGTACCGACTCACCGATGAGTACTCTTTATTTTATCTGCAATTTATTGAAAAGAACCGCAACGAAGGGTCGGCTGTTTGGAAGGAATTGAGCCAGACACAGGCATATAAAAGCTGGGCTGGCTATGCTTTTGAAAATATATGCCTCAAACATATCCCGCAAATAAAAAAGGCTCTCGGCATTGCCGGCGTATATTCGACCTCTTCTACTTTTATAAAAAAAGGCAACCAATATGAAAAGGGAATTCAGATAGATTTGCTGATCGAACGCAATGACCATGTCATCAATATCTGCGAAATAAAATTTTATAACGCAGCGCTCACTATTGACAAATCCACGGCGATGGAGCTAAGAAATAAAATGGCCATTTTTAAAGAGACCACACATACGCGCAAACAAATATTTTTGACGATGATTACCACCTTTGGGATAAAACAGAATATGCACAGTTTGGGCTTGGTGGATGTTGCTTTGACAATGGATGATTTATACTGAACCATAATAGGTTTTGTGCATTTGCCCCCGCAAGCCCCCAGCCCCAGAAGGGGAGTACCTGCCCTCGATGCACAAAACCTATTATGGTTCAGTATATTTGAGAAATTATAAGTAAAACGCATTAGTTACCGCACTCTATTCCATCCTTTTCAAGACCATTTCCCTGCCACCCTAAAACAGCGTCATGCTTTCTATTTCTCCATCCTCATTTTCATTAGACTTTATTCTAAAATTTTTTGTATGAAGCCTTTTCAAAAACAATGAATTTGGACGGTTTGTGTGCTGGTGCACACAAATCCGAATAAGGTCTATTAAATTGCACTTGCGCAGTCACTGCCTTTAAATAAAATCTGTTCATGGACAAAGGGAAAACCTCAAATCGGGGCTGGTTCGTAGCCTGCACCGGCTTGCCGGGCTGCATTTTTATTGGCAACTGCTTGCCAGGGCAATAACATGGCAAGCAATAATATGCTGGGCAATACCATCTGCTTAATTGATACGGTTTTCATTTTTATTTTATTTTAAGGCAATTTATGGTTTTCATTTCAATTACATGATTACTTCTACTTTGGCACTCTATAATTTTTCACTAACCCCGGGGGCGGACAAAAACAGGTGGGCTTTAGCCCCAGCTTACTCAGTATTTGGGGCTAAAGCCCAGATGTTTCTTGCATTTATTCCCCCGGCCAAAGCCGGGGGTTAGTGAAAGCCCAAGAGTGCCTAAGTAGAATTACTCATCGTTATTTAATTATCAACCAAATTTCCTGCAAGCTCCAATGACTTTTTGGGATTTATCAATAATATTTCGGCATTGTTTCCGGAAGGGGCCGCTCCTTTAATTATTGATTGCTTTACCTGCATGGCATTTAATCCAGGGTATTTTGCCCATATTTTTCCGGCCAGGTTAGCGACCTGTGGGGAGGACATGGAAGTGCCCGAAAATTTTTGTTTGTTCCCTCCCGGCACATAACTTTCCACTTCATAGCCATTGGCATATACATCAACCCCTTTGCCCATAGTGGTAAAACCGGTTGCCTTTCCTTCTATGTCCACTGCACCTATTTGCATTAAATTGGGCAGGTCAAAACTTTTTGGTATGCTGCTGGAAAAATCCAAATCGTCGTTTGAGTTTCCTGCTGATGTAATAAATAATATCTCCGGTGCATTTTTCATGGCATTATAAAAAGCATCCCTTTCTATATTAAAATATTCACCTGCCATGGCTTTTCTTTCTTCTTCCGATTCTCCTATCCCATTGGCTGCCAAAGCATATTCGTAACCGCGCAAGCTGTAAGCCCAACTCATATTGACCACTCTGACATTGTTTTCCTTAAAATACCGGATGGACTTTTCATAAAGCCCCGCCCATCTTTTTGAAATTTCCAATGTTGGTGCATCAGGAATATTTTTATGCGACCAGGATATTCGGGCTGCCAATATTTTGCCTTGCGGGTTTCCTTTTGCGGCAATGCCGGCCACATGTGTTCTGGAAGATACGGAAAATGGTTGGCTGAAAAGCAAGTTAAAAGTGGAAAACGGATTGCTGCATTTTTATATTTCCAATAGTTTAAAAACCATAAATGAAAAAAAAGGGAAAGGCGGTGTCGGACTGGAAAACATAAGGGACAGGTTGCAGTTGTTGTTTCCCGGCCTGCATGAATTGAAAATAGAAAATGGAAATGGAATGTTTTCGGTGGACTTGAAAATTACATTGGGCTGAGGGGACTATTCAGCACTTTATAGGAGGTTTCCCGCAAAGTCACGCAAAGGTATCGCCAAGTACCGCAAAGTTAGATGTGTACTCGCCTCGCTTTGCGTGACTTGGCGAAACCTTTGCGTGACTTTGCGGGATACCTCCTAAGAGTGCTTATGCTGAACAATTACTTTTTAATCATGAAATACAACTGCCTAATAGTTGACGACGAACGCCCGGCCCTGAAATTATTGGCCGCATATATTGCGAAGCTGCCGCATTTACAACTGACCGCTTCCTGCGAAAATGCCATGCAGGCCATCGCCGCTTTGCAAGAATATAAAATCGATTTATTATTCCTTGATATACAAATGCCCGACCTCACGGGGCTGGAACTGTTGAAAGTATTAAAAGAAAAACCGCAGGTCGTGCTCACCACTGCCTACCGGGATTATGCCGTCGAAGGTTTTGCCCTCGACGTGACGGATTATTTGGTGAAGCCATTTTCTTTTGAACGTTTCGTGCAAGCGGTCAACAAAGGAACAGAACAAATCAACCAAAAAACATCGAAACCCTCCCCGGCCAAAGCTGCTCCCGATATTGCTGTCGAAAGCGACCACTTTTTTGTCCGTACCAACCATAAAATGGAAAAGGTGGAATTAAAAGAAATATTGTACGTGGAAAGTATGCGGGAATATATCAGCATATACACCAAAGACCGCCGCTATGTGACACATCAGACGATGAACAAAATGGCAGGGGAATTACTGGCCGATAAATTCATGCGCGTCCACCGTTCCTATATTGTCGGGCTTTCACATATTAATGCCATTAATGGAAATATGATTGTTATTGCTGATAAAAATATTCCTATCGGGGCGAGTTACCGGAAGGCTTTTTTTGAGCAGGTTAAATTATTGTGATTTAAGGGAGTTTGTAATAAATAAGTGCCACGGGGTAATTAACAAAAGAAGACGGGCTAAAAAGCCCATCTTCTCTTAGCTTTTAATTACACTGAAGTAACATCTCCAATAATAATAGTCCCACCTTTCAATTGTTCTTGCCGCTCCTCTTTGATCTGTTGAGCCACAAATTCTTTTAAAGACTTTTTTTCATTGTTCATATCACCTAATTTTTAATAAGCCACCTCCGGTAAATAGTGTACATTATTTATCCTTGCAGCAGGCATGGTTACAATTAAAAATAAAATATACATAATTTACCTGCCATATGTGACTTGATGCAACAATTTTAACTTCCAAAAAACAGCCTCATGTACCTTTTCCTTTTAGGCAGATTAAATTAATCTGCCTAAGGGGTCGGCGAATAATAACCTTCCGTTTATGCTTGTTCTTTTTAATGCAGGCTTCTTAAAAAAAATGTCAAATAGAACCACTATGCTCTATTTTTTTGCATCGCCTGCATCAAAAATAACGTCGCCTAAATCGGA
>DROJ01000401.1 GCA_011321935.1 Bacteroidota bacterium
CGGCCGTAACGAAAGATTGTCCTTCGTTGGTCAGTCCGGCAGCTCGGTTGAACGGTTTCGTCTATTCTGAGAATTGGTTGGAAAATCTACTTTCAGCCTCTTCTTTGAAGCGTTTCAAGCACCAACGCAATTCGTTATAATCAGCAAAATTAAATGCCTACCAAGCGCAGGCAAAAAGCTACCGCCATATCGGCAAAAAAAGAAAGACGGGCATTTCCCAAAATATATTGAAGTCTTCTTTGGCGGCGCTCATCCCGCTCGCTGCGACTGCGGCCAACGCACAGTGCCAAGGGGCTGCCAATGGCGGAAATTCCATTACAAGCCGTGGAGGTTTTTGAGGAAATACTGCCTGCCGGTGCCGGCAATTTCCCCGTGCCATTGTATGGCCTCCCGGCGGGCATATATTATGTGAAATCGCAGGTGGGCGAACAAATGGCCTATCGGAAATTGGTGGTGGTGGAGTGAGTTGTGCAAAGTTGACAACTTCTAAAAAGTTGTCAACTTTATAAAATACAAAGCAATGATTGAAAACATAAAATACTCCGGCGAATTAAAGGAGCTATTTATTGAGGCATATAAGTTGACTTCCGATTTGCTTTCCGAAAAGATGGATGAAAAAAATTATATCCGTTTGGGAAAACAAATACATGAAATGGTTGACCGGGCACTTGCCGGGGCGGACACTTCGGGGGCTGCTTGCCAAGCGGGCTGTAGTTATTGTTGCAATCCAACCATTTTTTTGACACAGGCGGATGTATATGTGCTGAATGATTTTTTGCACAAAAACCATGGTGGAGAAAGCCGGGACAATATTATTTCCCATTTTAAAAACCGGCACGAACTGACCAAAGGCCTCGGCCAAAATAAAGAGGTTTTTTACCGTTGCCCATTTCTTGGAAAAGACAAATCATGCGGCGCATATAATGCGCGCCCTATTATATGCCGCATCCATTATTCCATGGATGTGATGGCCTGCAAACGATATAGTGGGAGGACATACGGGACACCGCTCAATATGCTCGTCGGCGATGCTTTGGACAAAGGATGGGCAATAATAAATGGCTATCGGGCGGCAACGAAAGAAATGGGGCTGGGGGTGGAAATGGTGACGATGGAGGCAGGCATTTTGGGGACGCAAAAAAAATAGGAGGTGATATGGTTTTGGATAATTTATTTTATAAAAATATACTGCACCACTTTAGGTTTTGTGCATTTGCCCCCGCAGCCCCCAACCCCAGAAGGGGAGCACCTACCCTCGATGCACAAAACCTAAAGTGGTGCAGTATAAATACCGGGCGGGCAATAACCGGACATATACAAACGAACAAAAAAAACAATAAAACGAAATATGGTAGAAACACAAATACATGAATTTGGAGAAATAAAATATACGTCAGAAAAAGGGCGGATATCGGCGACGTTAAAATGTTGGCTGAAAAATACTGCCACAATAAACTGCATATTGATGGATGAAAAGGGGCGTATAAATTGGGAGAAAACTATTGTGCAAAATATAGGAGAAGCCATTATTGAAATGCAATTGCCCGGTTTAAAAACAGGCATATATACTGAACCACTTTAGGTTTTGTGCATTGAGGGCAGGTTCTCCCCTTTTGGGGCTGGGGGCTGGCGGGGGCAAATGCACAAAACCTAAAGTGGTTCAGTATATACGATGTGGCTCGATGTGGAAGGGCAGGTGTGTATCCGTACTTTAGAAATTGAAAAAAAGCGGGAAGCCGGATTGGCAGAAAAACTCAGCGCATTCCTGGGTTTTGGATAGCAGGTCAGGCTGCGTTTTGTCCAAAGGACTCCTTTAGGGCAGGAAGACCTGACGGAGGCTGCGGTCTGTTTTCAGTTCTTCGATATTGGAAGAAAGGAGGTACTAAAGTTTGTCGAAATCTATTTCAAAAAATCCCACCCAGTGAAGCCACCTCCTCCACCTCCCCAAAAGGCAGCCCTTCGCGCAGCTCCCCGTATTGGTTCACCCACGCACAGTCCAGTCCAAAAATGCTCGCCCCCGACACGTCCCACTGATTGGAAGAAAAGAAAACGAGTTCCCCGATTGGCCTGCCGAGTGCCTCCACCGCCATTTTATAAACAGCGGGGTCAGGTTTGTAAACGCCGATATCATCCACTGAAAAGATAGAGTCCACCAATTCTGAAATACCCGTTTTGGCAACGCCGCTATTGAGCATGGTGCGCGTCCCGTTGGAGAGGATGCAAACGGTTTTGCCTTCCTGTTTTAATTTTTTCAATAAATCAAAAGCGCCGCCGATGAGGGAGGGGCTGTCGTAGATGGGCAGCAGCAATGCGGGTATCCTTTCGTCGCTCAGGCCGTGCAGGCGCATGGCGTAGCCCAATGCCTCTTTGGTCACTTCGTTAAATGGCGCATATCTTTTCATTTGGTTGCGGAGCCAGGTGTATTCCAGTTGTTTGCGGCGCCAAGTGGCGGTGAGGCTTTGTGTTTTTGCGCCAGCAATCTGTTCCAGTTCTTCGCCGATTTCGCTGGCCTTGAAAAGTGTCCCAAAGGCGTCAAAAACGAAAACTTGTTTTTTATGAAAATCCATTTTGTGAATATTTTTTAAAATTATGGTTCATTTTTTTTCCGATTTGCCATACTAAATGGAGAAAAAATTTAATTTGGCGAAATAAAGCAATTTTGGGCTATTGGCTGCGGGTCATTAGCTATTGGCCAGAAAAGATTCCCTGTTCTTAGGATGAATCCATCTTTCAAAAAATGAACGGAGCCGGGCCAACAGCTAACGGCTAACAGCCAATAACCAATCAACAAAACAAATTCCTCACCCACATGAAAGTACAGATCTCAGTCACTGTCAACGGGACAAACTACCAGCGGGAGGTCGAGCCGCGCATGTTGCTCGTCCACTTTTTACGGGAAGAACTCAGCCTCACCGGCACCCACGTCGGCTGTGACACCAGCAGTTGTGGCGCCTGCACGGTTCATCTCGACGGAAAGGCCCTCAAGTCCTGCACCATGCTCGCCGTTCAGGCCAACGGCAAATCCATCACCACCATCGAAGGCATGGCCACCAACGGCCAGCTCCACCCCCTGCAAGAAGGCTTCCACCAGGAGCACGGACTGCAATGCGGATTCTGCACACCCGGCATGATAATGACCGCCGCCGACCTGCTTGCCAACAACTCCGATCCATCGGAACAGGAAATCAGGGAAGGCCTCGAAGGCAATTTCTGCCGCTGCACGGGCTACCACAACATCGTGAAATCAGTGCAGCATGCGGCGAAAAAAATGGTTTAATGGTTTATCGGTTTAATGGTTTACAGGGAGGTTATGCACAAAATCAGGAGCAATGCCCCCGTTACACCAATAAACCAATAAACCAATAAACCAATAAACCTTTAAACCAATCAAAATTCAAAATTCAAAACTCAATCATGGGACTTATAGGAACCTCTGTAAAAAGGGTAGAAGATAAAAGGTTCACGACCGGGCAGGGCCGTTATACGGACGACATCAAGCTGCCGGGCATGACCTATGCCTGCTTCGTGCGCAGCCCTCATGCGCACGCAAAAATCAACAACATTGACACCTCCGCTGCGGCAGACATGCCCGGCGTGGTCAAAATATTCACTGGCTCGGACGAAGGCATTGCCGGCTTTGGCGTGCCCTGCGGCTGGCAGGTCAATTTCAAAAACGGCGATACGATGAAAGAGCCGCCCCACCCCCTGCTCGTGGCCGATAAGGCACGGCACATGGGCGACGGCGTGGCCATGGTCATTGCCGAAAGCTATGCCGAGGCCAAAGATGCCGCCGAGGCCGTGGTGGTGGATTGGGAGGTACTGCCTGCCGTCACCGATGCCAAAGCAGGTGCCGCCGCGGGTGCGCCCCTTGTCCACGACGATGCGCCCAACAACCTCGCATTCGACTGGGCTTTGGGAAACGACAAAGCGGAGGTGGACGCGGCATTTGATACTGCCCACCACGTCACCACTTTGGAGTACAAAAACCAGCGCCTCGTCGCCAACGCCATCGAGCCGCGCAGCGCCATCGGCCAGTACGATACGGCCTACGACAAGTACACCTTATATACTAGCTCCCAAAACCCCCACCTGACCCGCCTGCTGATGTGCGCCTTTGTGCTGGGCATCCCCGAGCATAAGGTACGGGTGGTTGCCCCCGATGTGGGCGGCGGGTTTGGCAGCAAAATATTCCATTACATCGAAGAAGCATTGGTAACAGTGGCCGCCAAAGCCATTGGCCGGCCCGTGAAGTGGACTGCCGAGCGCCGCGAGAGTTTCCTCACCGACGCACATGGCCGCGACCACGTTACCAAAGCCCAAATGGCTTTCGACAAGGAAGGGCATATCCTCGCCCTGCGGGCAAAAACCTACGCCAATATGGGGGCTTACCTTTCGACCTTTGCCCCGGCAGTGCCTACCTACCTGCACGGCACTTTGCTGCAAGGGCTTTACAAAACGCCCCTCATCCATATTGACGTGGATGCCGTTTTTACCCACACCACGCCGGTTGATGCCTACCGCGGGGCAGGCCGTCCCGAAGCTACTTATTTGATAGAAAGACTGCTGGATACGGCGGCTTTGGAAATGGGCATGGACCCGGCAGAACTGCGTTTCCAGAATTTTATTGACCCCTTCGACGGGGTGGAGGAAGCAGGCTATCAGACGCAAGTTGCCTTGCAATACGACAGCGGAAATTACCATCCCGTTTTGGAAAAAGCCCTCAAAATGGTCGGCTACGATGACTTCCGTGCCGAGCAAAAAGCAGCCCGCGAAAACGGCAAATTGCTGGGCATCGGTTTCTCCACTTACATCGAGGCATGTGGCATTGCGCCATCGGCAGTGGTCGGTGCGCTCGGTGCGAGGGCAGGGCTTTTTGAATCGGCTCAGGTACGGGTGCAGCCGACGGGCAAGGTGAGCGTTTACACGGGTTCGCACTCGCATGGGCAGGGGCATGAAACGACCTTTGCGCAAGTGGTGGCCGACAAGTTCGGCATCCCGCTCGAAGACGTGGACATCATCCACGGCGACTCCGATTCCGTTGCTTTTGGCATGGGCACTTATGGTTCAAGAAGCCTCGCTGTGGGCGGCTCGGCCATCGTCAAAAGCATTGAAAAAGTGATAGAAAAGGGCACTAAAATAGCAGCGCACAAACTCGAATGTGCGGAGGCCGACCTTGAATTTGCCGAAGGCAAATGGACAGTGAAAGGGTCTGATAAATCCATCGCATTCGGCGACGTGTCGCTGACCGCTTATGTGCCGCACGACTATCCCGAGGGCCTCGAACCGGGGCTTGATTTTTCCAGTTTTTACGACCCGGCCAACTTTACCTACCCCTTCGGCGCACACATCGCCATCGTGGAAATAGACAAAGAAACGGGCAAGGTTGACCTAAAACGCTTCATCGCCGTGGACGACGTGGGCAACGTCATCAACCCGATGATCGTGGACGGGCAGATTCACGGCGGCGTGGTGCAGGGCATCGGGCAGGCATTGCACGAAGGCGCGGTTTACGACGCTTCGGGCCAACTGCTCAACGGTACTTACATGGACTACACCATGCCCCGCGCCGACGACTTCCCGAGCTTCGAAACCGACCGCACCGTCACCCCTTGCCCCCACAACCCATTGGGCGTGAAAGGGGCAGGCGAGGCAGGTTGCATCGGTTCGACCCCTGCCGTCGTCAATGCGGTGATGGATGCCCTGTCGCCTTATGGCATTCACGACATCCAGATGCCCGTGACCTCGGAAAAAGTGTGGAATATAATTAATGGTTGACGGCTAACGGTGGACGGTGGACGGGAGACGGGGGACGGTTGACGGTTGACGGTTGACGGGGGGACGGGAGGCACCGATAACTTTTGATGATTAAAATGGTGGTAATTGAAATTTATAACCTGAATTTAAAATAAATAAAAGACGGCAGATGGTGGCCGTTTTTCGGTGGCCGGCAAAGGTTCTGTGCCCCGTCAACCGTCCACCGTCTGCCGTCAACCGATAAAAAATGATACCTTCAAAATTAGCATATCACAGGCCAAACAACGTGAACGAAGCCATCCAAATGCTGCAAAATTATGGCGACGATTGTAAAATCCTGGCTGGTGGCCACAGCCTCATCCCCGTCCTCAAACAACGCCTCAACGACCCGGAACATCTGGTTGACATTTCCGGGCTTACGGAGTTGAAAGGCATCAGGGACAATGAAAAATCCATCACCATCGGTGCGGGTACTACTCATGCCGAGATAGCCAACAGCACGGCCGTCCAGCAACATGCGCCGATGATTGCGCAGGCCGCCGCCAGCATCGGCGACGTGCAGGTGCGCAACTTTGGCACCATCGGCGGCAGTATCGCCCACGCCGACCCGGCAGCGGATTGGCCGGCCGTTTTGTTGGCTGCCGATGCCAATGTGGTCATCAAAAATACGGGCGGTACGCGGGAGGTGGACATTGACCAGTTTTTCCTCGGCCTCTTCACGACGGCGGTGCAGGAAGGCGAGATCATCACTGCCATCCGCATCCCGAAAACGGCTTTCAACCGCAACTCTACTTACGTGAAATTCCCGCACCCTGCTTCCCGGTTCGCGGTGGTGGGTTGCGCAGCAGCAGTAGCAAAAGAGGGCGGAAACGTGACGGCGGCAAGGGTTGCTTTTAACGGGGTGAGCAGCAAGCCCTTCCGCGACATGGGCATCGAAAAAGGGCTGAAAGGCAATGCCCTGAACGCGGATACCATTGCGGCAGCAACAAAAAATGCAGCGGCAGAGGTGTCGGTGATGAGCGACCATTTTGCATCGGAGAAATACCGGCGGCATTTGGCGGGAGTGTATGCGCGGCGGGCGCTGGGGGCGCTTTAGCCCCCGTCGTTTCCCGCAGCGTTTTTGTTTCCCGCTAAGTCCGCAGAGTTATACGCAGAGTCCCGCAGGGTTGCGAGGAGACGGCTCCACAAAACGCTGCGGGACTCTGCGTATAACTCTGCGGACTTAGCGGGAAACAACCTCGCCGCACTTAGCGGAAAAACTTCTCATTCCCCCATTTCTTTTTACATTTGTGAAACGTCAACGTGCAAAAAAACTGAGCCATGAAAATCGTTTTCACAACTTTCCTTTTTTTCTTTTTTTCATTCTCCACCGGCACTGCACAAGAAGCCGTTTTCCTTACCAACCCATCTTTTGAGGGCACCGCCCAATATGCAGCCGTGCCCGGTGGCTGGAAAAACTGCGCGTTCAACAACGAAGCGCCGCCCGACATCCACCCTGTTAAAAATACCAACGTGGGCATGAGCGTCATCCCGCACCACGGGGAGACCTTTCTCGGCCTCTTGAGCAAGAGCAATTCGACGGTGGAAAGCATCGGGCAAAGGCTCAAAAAACCGCTCCGGGCGGGGGTCTGCTATTCTTTCAGCACGGTGCTTTGCAAGTCGGAAAAATACTACGTACTTGATTCCAAAACAAAAAAAGCCGTCCGTTACGACGGGGCATTGGTGCTGCGGATCTGGGGAGGGGCAAGCCCTTGTGGGCACAAGTCATTATTGGCCGTTTCTCCGCCCATAAAAAATACAGATTGGGAGCGGTTCGATTTTCAGTTCCGCCCCGATGCCGACCTTGACTGGATCAGCTTTGATGTTTATTACACCGAGGGAGCGGCTTCGGCCTACCGAGGCAATTTGATGATGGACGATGCCTCTCCTTTTATACCGATTGACTGCCGCTCAAAAGAGCCGCTGGTCAATACCGCCGAGCTGACTGTTCCCGAATATAAATTTGTGAAATACGAAGTGCCGAGCAATGCCAAAGAAGAGGTGCATTGGGCAGTGGGCGACCTGCTGGTTGAGTTTCTCGATTTCCGGGTCGTTGAAAAAAAAGAAGACCTCGTGAACTTGGTTTTCGACAACTGCAACAAGGTGGGCTTCCTCTTCAGCAGCCGCGAACTGATGGACAAAAGGGGCTACGCCATCAAAGAGATTGCCGTCAATGTCCAGAAATTCAAGGACTTGGTTTTGGTGGTCGGCATCCCCCGGCTGGGCCAAAAACTGAACAAGCAGCGCAGCAAACGCCTGAAAAGGACTTTCCGCGAAATCGGGCTTTCCAAAAAATTGTACCGGATAGAACTGGTAGATGAAAACGCCGACCACAGCGAATGGCTCTGTGGGCAAAAGGAACTTTGGCTGAGGTTGGAGGATTTGTGAGGTTTTCCATGAATTGCCATTGCCCAAAATTATTGATCAAAAATTTGATCGCAAGGAAAATGCTGGAAGACCTTGCCCAGTATTGTAATTTGTAAGGGCAGTGTATCAGACGCAATGCTTTTCAGGCATTCTCCTATTTTCAAAACCCGTCCCCGGAACACTGCCTAGGTAACGGCTTTAGCAGGAGGGCTTGCTCCCAAAAAAGGAGCAAGCCCTCCTGCTTTTTTAGGGATAAAAACAGGCTTTGAACTTTTTTTAAAATTAGTTCTGTTTAGCAGTTGCAAATAAGAATGAAAAACATACTTTTGCGCCTCCAAAAAATATAGGTAAAAAAAAGAATTTGAATTACCGTTTTTTATCAAAAAATCTATCTTTGCGGGCATTTTCAAAATAGGCCCTTTTTCAGAGGTAAAAGTTCTTTAAAAATTTGGTCAAAAAAGCGACCCATTTGCCAGTATAGCTCAGTTGGTAGAGCAGCTGATTTGTAATCAGCCGGTCGGCGGTTCGAGTCCGTCTACTGGCTCAGGTTGATGGTTTCTTTTCACATTGTTCTTTTAGCACTCAATAACTGCTGGCTGAACGACTGTGGACTGCAGACTGAACCGGGGGCGCGCCGGAGTTGGAGAGCCGGGGCAGACTGTAAATCTGTTGTCTACGACTGAGTAGGTTCGAATCCTACCGCCCCCACTCTTTTGAGAGTGGGCGGATGAATGAAGTTCAAGTCACCCCTTTTTAGCTTTTTTGACACATGCGGGAGTAGCTCAGTTGGTAGAGCATCAGCCTTCCAAGCTGAGGGTCGCGGGTTCGAGTCTCGTCTCCCGCTCTATTCTAATCACGGGCTTTGTAGAGTAGCGCTTGTTTGGTGGTTTCTTTTGGGGATTTCCGATCCTAAAGGGAACAACAAATAATTACTGCCGTACAAGTCAGCTTAGGCCAATGTAGCTCAGGGGTAGGGCATCCCGACGTGAAGTCGGGAGGGCCGGGGGATCGCCCCCTCCGCTGGGCATTGAAATAAACGCCAATGTAGCTCAGGGGTAGAGCATCCCGGCGTGAAGTCGGGAGGGCCGGGGGTTCACCCCCTCCACTGGGCATTGAAATAAGCGCCAATGTAGCTCAGGGGCAGAGCATCCCGGCGTGAAGTCGGGAGGGCCGGGGGGTCATCCCCTCCACTGGGCATTGAAATAAGCGCCAATGTAGCTCAGGGGTAGAGCATCCCGACGTGAAGCCGGGAGGGCCGGGGGTTCACCCCCTCCGCTGGGCATTGAAATAAACGCCAATGTAGCTCAGGGGTAGAGCATCCCGACGTGAGGTCGGGAGGGCCGGGGGTTCACCCCCTCCGCTGGGCATTGAAATAAACACCAATGTAGCTCAGGGGTAGGGCATCCCGACGTGAGGTCGGGAGGGCCGGGGGTTCACCCCCTCCGCTGGGCATTGAAATAAACGCCAATGTAGCTCAGGGGCAGGGCATCCCGACGTGAGGTCGGGAGGGCCGGGGGGTCACCCCCTCCGCTGGGCATTGAAATAAACGCCAATGTAGCTCAGGGGCAGGGCATCCCGACGTGAGGTCGGGAGGGCCGGGGGTTCACCCCCTCCGCTGGGCATTGAAATAAACGCCAATGTAGCTCAGGGGCAGGGCATCCCGACGTGAGGTCGGGAGGGCCGGGGGTTCACCCCCTCCGCTGGGCATTGAAATAAGCGCCAATGTAGCTCGGGGGCAGGGCATCCCGACGTGAAGTCGGGAGGGCCGGGGGTTCAACCCCTCCACTGGGCATTGAAATAAGCGCCAATGTAGCTCAGGGGCAGGGCATCCCGACGTGAAGTCGGGAGGGCCGGGGGTTCAACCCCTCCACTGGGCATTGAAATAAGCGCCAATGTAGCTCAGGGGTAGAGCACTTCCATGGTAAGGAAGGGGTCGGGGGTTCAATTCCCTTCATTGGCTCCGGTGCGCAAGGAAGAATGCCGAGAAGGGCTGCTTTTATTGTTGGCTGATTCAATGGCATATCACAAACCTTATTGTGCATATCATTTAACTTTTATTTTTAACCACTTTTTTTAAGGTCTAAAAAAACATTATTCCGATGGCAAAAGAAAAATTTAACAGAGACAAACCGCACGTCAATATCGGGACGATCGGACACGTTGACCACGGCAAGACCACACTCACGGCTGCCATCACTGTTGTTCTGTCTGGAGATGGTCTTGCGGAAAAAGCATCTTATGACAGTATTGACTCCGCTCCTGAAGAAAAGGAAAGGGGGATCACCATTAATACTGCCCACGTAGAATATGAAACGGCAAAGCGCCACTATGCGCACGTTGACTGTCCGGGCCACGCCGACTATGTGAAAAACATGGTAACGGGTGCAGCCCAGATGGACGGCGCTATTTTGGTTGTTGCTGCAACTGATGGCCCAATGCCACAGACCCGTGAGCACATCTTGCTCGCCCGTCAGGTAGGTGTGCCTAATCTGGTTGTTTTTATGAACAAAGTTGACCTCGTTGACGACGAAGAAATGTTGGAACTGGTTGACATGGAAGTTCGGGAGCTATTGAGTGCTTACGAATTTGACGGCGACAATGCCGCTGTCATTCAGGGTTCTGCCCTGAAAGCACTAGAAGGCGACGAAGCCGGTGTAAAGGCAATCCGTGAGCTTATGGACGCTGTTGACGAACAAATCCCTGAACCTACCCGTGTTACTGACAAGCCCTTCTTGATGCCAATCGAGGATGTCTTTTCTATCACAGGGCGTGGTACGGTTGCCACTGGCCGTATCGAGAGGGGGATCATCAACTCTGGCGACCCTGTTGAGATCGTCGGTATGATGAAAGATGGCGAAAAGCCATTGACTTCGGTTGTTACTGGTGTTGAGATGTTCCGCAAAATCCTCGACAGGGGAGAAGCGGGCGACAATGCCGGACTGCTCCTCCGTGGCATTGATAAGACTTCGATCAAGCGCGGAATGGTAATCTGTAAACCAGCTTCGGTTACACCGCACAAAAAATTCAAATGTGAGGTTTATGTACTTGGTAAAGATGAAGGTGGCCGTCACACGCCATTTTTCAAGGGCTACCGCCCTCAATTTTACTTCCGTACAACTGACGTAACTGGCGATGTTGACCTGCCGGAAGGTGTCGAAATGGTAATGCCGGGCGACAACGTCACTTTGGAAGTATCCCTGCTCAACTCGATAGCAATGGAAAAAGGACTTCGTTTTGCCATCCGGGAAGGTGGCCGTACCGTTGGTGCGGGCCAGGTTACCGAAATTCTTGACTAAGAATACTTTTGAAATATAGAGTGTTAATGAGAATTAAGCATCCCTTAAGTGGGGTGCTTAATTTTCACTATTATAATACTCTTATAAACAAACAAACGGGCGTAGCTCAATTGGTAGAGCGACGGTCTCCAAAACCGTAGGCTGAGGGTTCAAGTCCTTCCGCCCGTGCTAATCAACGGCAGACGGTTGACAGCAAACGGTTGACGGCAGATACAAGCCCCACCGTCCATCGTCAACTGTCCACCCTCAACCATTCAAAATGGAAAGCATAAAATTATACATTGAGGAAAGTTATAACGAGTTGATGACGAAGGTGACCTGGCCTACTTGGCCCAACCTCCAACAAACTACGGCGGTAGTGCTGATCGGATTGGGCATCTTCACTTTGCTTGTTTTTATTATGGATACCATATCGAAGTTCAGCCTGAACGCTATTTATCCAGAATAAAAAACAAAAACAGCATCCATGTCGGAACAAAGAAAATGGTATTCACTCAGGGTTATTAGCGGCAAAGAAAAAAAGATCAAAGAGCGCATTGATTTGGAAATCGAGCGCAGTAATTGGTCAGATTCTGTCACCCAAGTGATTGTCCCTACTGAGAAG
Organism: Bacteroidota bacterium; assembly: GCA_011321935.1. GTDB lineage: Bacteria > Bacteroidota > Bacteroidia > Chitinophagales > Saprospiraceae > UBA6168. The sequence goes on from DROJ01000401.1 coordinate 12,061, forward strand.
GTTTACAAAATACGCAACGGGAAAAAAGTTATTTCCGAGCGCAACATTCTGCCGGGCTATATTTTAGTAGAGGCAGAACCTTCAAAGTTGACGGGCGAGATTGTAACGACCATTGCCAATATTCCGAACGTTATACATTTTTTGGGCAGGAACGCCCCGATCCCCATGCGGCAGGCCGAGGCCAACCGCTTGTTGGGCAAAGTGGACGAATCGCAAGATGCCGACGAGCAAATGCTCGAACCATATTTGGTTGGTGAAACGGTGAAGATCATTGACGGGCCATTTGCCGAGTTTGTCGGTGAAGTACAGGAGGTAAACGAGGAGAAGAAGAAACTCAAAGTGATCGTAAAGATATTTGGCCGGGGCACAGAGGTGGAACTGAATTTCATGCAAGTAGATAAAGCACAATAACCGGTCGGTTGCCCCGGGCATTCGGGGGCTTCCCAATCACTGGGCTTTTATAAAACAGATATTAAAAAATGGCTAAAGAAGTAGAATTTTTATTGAAAATACAAGCAAGGGGCGGTCAGGCAAACCCTTCCCCTCCGATTGGCCCGGCATTGGGTGCAAAGGGAGTGAACATCATGGAGTTCTGCAAGCGTTTCAACGCTGCTACGCAGGACAGGATGGGGCAATTGTTGCCAGTTCAGATTTCGGTTTACAAAGACAAGTCTTTTGATTTCATCATCAAGACTCCTCCTGCTGCTGTTCAATTATTGGAAATTGCCAAGCTCAAAAAAGGGTCGCCTGAGTCCAACCGCCAAAAGGTCGGGAAAGTGACCTGGGATCAAGTACGCTCTATTGCAGAGGTCAAGATGCCCGACCTAAACTGTTTTACTGTTGATTCTGCCATGAAGATGGTTGCAGGTACAGCACGGAGCGTAGGTTTGATAGTAGAAGGCGGAACACCACCGAATTAATTGAGCTGGTTTTTTCAGGACAAACGCAAATACAAACGAGGAAGCCTGATTAAAGAAGTTTAAAAAGGCGCTATCACCTCACAATCAATTTAAATAATGGGAAAAATTTCCAAAAAAAGAAAGGTAGTCAACAAAAAAGTTGATGCCAACAAAATGTATGCACTCGACGAAGCAATGGCATTGGTGAAAGATGTCAACACAACTAAGTTTGATGCTTCTGTCGATATCCACATCCGATTGGGGGTTGACCCCCGTAAAGCCGATCAGGCATTAAGAGGGACAGTTACACTTCCCCACGGCACTGGCAAAACCAAAAGAGTCCTTGTTTTTTGTACACCTGACAAAGAGCAAGAAGCATTGGATGCGGGTGCTGACCATGTAGGCCTAGACGAATTAGTTACCAAAATACAAGGCGGATGGCTTGACTTTGACGTTGCGGTGGCGATGCCACCTGCGATGGCCAAAGTTGGTAGGGTAGCAAGGATATTAGGACCCCGCGGCCTTATGCCCAACCCTAAAACAGGAACAGTGACAATGGATTTGGCGACTGCCGTAAAAGACGTGAAAGGTGGTAAAGTGGCTTTCCGGGTGGATAAATACGGTATCATCCATTCTTCTATCGGCAGGGTATCTTTTGAGCCGAGCAAATTGGTTGACAATGCCAGCGAGTTGGTCGCTACTCTCAACAAGATGAAACCTTCTTCTGCAAAAGGGACTTACATGAAATCTGTCACTGTGGCAAGTACCATGAGTCCCGGAATTAAAGTTGACACTAAATCCATCCGCTAATCCATTTGTCCGTAACTCTTTTTTAGAGACTGACCGGGCATTCTAAAATATAAAAAAATGACCAAGCAAGAAAAAGCAACTGTCATTGATGAGTTAAAAGAAAAGTTTTCTAATTCAACTTTTTTCTACGTCACCGATTCTTCGGCGATGACAGTTGAGCAGATCAATACATTAAGGCGCAGGTTTTTTGAAAAAGGCATTGAGATGAAGGTGATCAAAAACACCTTGGCCATCAAAGCCCTCGAAGCTGCCCCTGACGAAAAAAACTACGCTGATTTATATGATGCACTGAAGGGGCCTTCCGCCCTCTTGTTTACGGACATTGCCAATGCTCCTGCAAAAATCATCAAAGATTTCAGGAAAGAAAGCAAAGGCGAACGGCCGGTAATAAAAGCAGCATACATTGACAGCGCCATTTATCTTGGAGATGAAAAACTGGAAGAACTGTCCAAGCTCAAGTCCAGGGAAGACCTGTTGGCAGATTTGCTCAACTTGTTGAACTCTCCAATGACCAACCTCCTTTCTGCGCTGGGTTCTGGCGGATCCAATGTGATGGGCATCTTAAAGACGCTCGAAGAAAAAGGAGAATAAACACAGCGCTACTGGGCACAATTGGCTGTTTTTGACTGCTGACTGTGGACTGTCGGACTGTGGACTGAACACGGCTTCCAAGCTTTAAACGCATATATTTTTTTACAAATTCAAAACTAATAAACAATGGCTGATTTGAAAGCTCTTGCAGAACAATTGGTAAACCTCTCCATCAAAGATGTGACAGATTTGACCAATATCATGGAAGAAGATTATGGCATTAAGCCTGCTGCTGCGGCAGTAGCTGTTGCTGGCCCTGCTGGCGGCGATGCCGGCGGTGGAGAAGTAGAAAAGACAGAATTCGATGTATTCCTTAACTCTGCTGGCGCAGCTAAACTCAAAGTAGTGAAGGCTGTTAAAGACATTCTGGGTTGTGGGCTTGTCGAAGCTAAGAAATTAGTAGATTCTGCCCCTGCTGCAATCAAAGAAGGTGTGTCCAAAGATGAAGCTGAAAAGCTGAAAGCCGATTTAGAAGCGGTAGGCGCACAGATTGAATTGAAGTAGTTTCTTCCCCGTATTTGATTAGGGGCAGAAAAGCAGTTTGTACTAAATTTTATCAATGCTGATTTTCACTTTTCTGCTACATACTGATTTTTAAGCACAGGAGGCTTAGTTGTCCCGGACTTTGGTTCGGGACGGCTAAGCCTATTGTCGTTTTTTGACTTGAGATTTAGGTTGGTGTTTTTCGGAAGAGAAAAATAATAAGCAGGGTTCTAACAGATGGGTTTCTTTCTTTAAAGCAACATTTTACGAACTAAAAATGTGCCACACCTGAAAACTTGGACAACAAATGCGGCCTGAAAAAGCAACGGCGCACCCGACAAAAACAAGCAGCAATTTTATCATAACAATAAATACTTTTTCCAGATATGACATCAATTGATAATGTCAATTATACAGAAACAGGCAGGATTACTTTTGGTAAGATCCGCCTCCCTTCTGAGCATCCCGACCTGCTGGAAATCCAGTTGAAATCCTTTCAGGAATTTTTCCAATTGGAAACAACTCCTGAAAACAGGATCAATGAAGGGCTTTACAAGGTGTTCATGGAGAACTATCCAGTCACGGATGCCAGGAACATCTTTGTGCTGGAATTTCTGGACTACTATATTGACCCTCCCCGCTATACCATCGAAGAATGTATGCAGCGCGGGCTGACTTACAGCGTGCCGCTCAAAGCCAAGCTCCGTTTGTCTTGCAACGACGAAGAGCACGTTGATTTTGAGACCATCGTGCAGGACGTTTTTCTTGGCAACATACCCTACATGACCCCCAAAGGTACTTTTGTCATCAATGGGGCAGAGCGGGTTGTTGTTTCCCAGCTCCACCGTTCGCCGGGCGTGTTTTTTGGGCAAAACTACCACCCGAACGGGACGGCCATCTATTCGGCAAGGGTCATCCCTTTTAAAGGTGCCTGGATCGAATTTGCGACGGACATCAACAACGTGATGTTCGCCTATATTGACCGGAAAAAGAAATTCCCGGTAACGACCCTTTTACGGGCCATTGGTTTTGATACAGACCAGGCCATCCTCGAACTGTTCAACCTTTCCGACGAGGTGAAAAACGACCGGGACAGCCTTGAACTGGCCATTGGCCGCAAGCTGGCCGCCCGTGTGCTCCGCTCTTGGACGGAAGACTTTGTGGATGAAGATACGGGCGAGGTGGTGACCATAGAGCGGAATGAAATCATCCTCGAAAGGGACGTGTTGTTGGATGAAACAAACATAGACCAGGTACTCGAATCTGGTGTCGAAAACGTGATCCTGCAACGGGAGGACATCAAGGAGGATTACAGCATCATTTACAATACTTTGCAAAAAGACCCCGCTAGTTCCGAAATGGAAGCGGTGAACTATATCTACCGCCAACTGCGCGGTGCCGAGCCGCCCGATGACGAGACGGCAAGGGGCATCATTGATAAATTGTTCTTTTCTGATAAACGCTACAACCTCGGTGAGGTAGGCCGTTACAAGATCAACCGCAAGCTGAAGAAGGACACGCCGATGGATACGCTCGTCCTGACCAAAGACGACATCATCTCCATCGTGACCTATTTGGTGCACTTGATGAACCAACAAGCGGAAATTGACGACATTGACCACTTGAGCAACCGTCGTGTAAGGACAGTGGGCGAGCAGTTGTACGCTCAGTTTGGAGTCGGTTTGGCAAGGATGGCACGTACCATCCGCGAACGCATGAACGTGCGCGACAACGAGGTGTTCACGCCCATTGACCTCATCAATGCACGTACCCTTTCCTCTGTTATCAACTCCTTTTTCGGAACGAGCCAGTTGTCCCAGTTCTTGGACCAAACGAACCCGCTTTCCGAAATCACCCACAAACGCCGTATTTCGGCCCTCGGGCCGGGTGGCCTTTCAAGGGAGCGGGCAGGTTTTGAGGTGCGCGACGTTCACTACTCGCACTATGGCCGCCTCTGTACCATCGAGACGCCGGAAGGACCGAACATCGGCCTGATCTCGACTCTTTGTGTCCATGCCAAGGTGAACAAAATGGGCTTCCTCGAAACGCCTTACCGGAAAGTAGAAAATGGCATCGTTGACATCAACAACCCGGCAACTTATCTTTCTGCGGAAGCAGAGGATTTCAAAAAAGTTGCGCAAGCGAACTCTCCTTTTGACAGCAAGGGCAAATTTGTCAGTGACAAAATCAAGTCCCGGGAGCATGGTGACTTCCCGGTGTTGGAGCCTGGAGAGGTAGAATACATGGACGTTGCACCCAACCAGATTGTTGGTGTTTCAGCTTCGCTGATCCCGTTTTTGGAAAATGACGATGCCAACCGGGCCTTGATGGGCTCGAACATGCAGCGGCAGGCAGTCCCCCTCATCTGCCCTGATTCTCCGATAGTGGGTACTGGGCTGGAAGGTAAAGTTGCCCGTGATTCGCGGATGTTGATGAATGCCGAGGGAAAAGGGATCGTTGAGTACGTGGACGCAACTGAAATTGCCATCCGTTACGACCGCTCCAAAGAGGAACAACTGGTTTCTTTTGAAGACAGCCGCAAGGTTTATAAACTGACAAAATTCCTCCGTACCAACCAGGGGACTTCTGTCAACTTGAAGCCCATCGTCAGCAAAGGGCAGCGGGTGGAAAAAGGACAGATACTTTGTGATGGATATGCCACCGACAAAGGTGAACTGGCGCTCGGCCAAAACCTGAAAGTGGCCTTCATGCCCTGGAAAGGCTACAACTTTGAGGATGCCATCGTACTCTCGGAGAGGGTGGTGCGCCAAGATGTTTTCACTTCCATCCACATCGAATCGTTTGACCTGGACGTTCGGGATACGAAATTGGGAGAGGAAGAACTGACCAACGATATTCCGAACGTCAGTGAAGAAGCGACCAAAGACCTGGACGAAAACGGCATCATCCGGATCGGTGCTTGGGTGAAAGAAGGGGATATTTTGATCGGTAAAATCACCCCGAAAGGGGAGACCGACCCGACTCCTGAAGAGAAACTCCTGCGGGCCATTTTTGGCGACAAAGCAGGCGATGTGAAGGATGCTTCTTTGAAGGTTCCACCTTCAACCAGAGGGGTAGTCATTGCGAAGCAATTGTTTGCCCGTGCCAAAAAGAGCAACGTCCAGAAGACGCAAGAAGCGGAGGTGCTCAAAAAATTGGACGATACCCACGCCGTTGCAACCAACGAACTGAAAACCATCCTGATCGACAAATTGCTGGTTTTGCTTAAAGACCACCTCTCGCAAGGGGTGCAGAGCATTTACCGGGAATCAATGATCCCAAAAGGCACCAAGTTCACCACTGAACTCCTGCGTACCATGGATTTCACCCAGTTGGATTACAGCAATTGGACGGACGACGCAACTACCAACTCATTGATAGCGCAACTGCTGCACAACTACACCATCAAGTTGAACGAAGAAGTAGGCCGTTACAAGCGGAAGAAATTCAACATCAGTATCGGTGACGAGTTGCCAGCAGGTGTTTTGAAACTGGCCAAAGTTTATATTGCCAAAAAACGCAAGCTGAAAGTAGGCGACAAATTGGCCGGACGCCACGGAAACAAAGGGATCGTTGCAAGGATCGTCCGTTTGGAAGACATGCCCTTTACCGAAGACGGCGAGCCAGTTGATATTGTGCTCAACCCGCTCGGCGTGCCTTCAAGGATGAACCTCGGACAGATATTCGAAACCGTACTTGGATGGGCCGGCAAGAAAAAAGGCGTCAAGTTTGCCACGCCGATTTTCGATGGTGCTTCGCAACAGGAAATCGAAGATTATATCCAAAGCGAAGGACTGCCTTCTTTGGGCCAGACCCAGCTCTATGACGGAGAAACCGGCGACCGCTTCCACCAGCATGCAACCGTCGGCATTATTTACATGCTGAAATTGTCGCACATGGTGGACGACAAAATGCACGCCCGTTCCATCGGGCCTTACTCGCTCATCACGCAGCAGCCGTTGGGCGGTAAAGCCCAGTTTGGTGGCCAGCGTTTTGGTGAGATGGAGGTATGGGCACTCGAAGCGTTTGGTGCTTCCAATATTTTGCAGGAACTGCTCACCTATAAGTCTGACGACATTGTTGGCCGGGCGAAAGCTTATGAAGCCATCGTAAAAGGTGACAACCTTCCTGAACCAAATATCCCGGAATCGTTCAACGTACTGGTTCACGAACTGCGCGGACTCGCTTTGGATATCAAATTTGACTAATTTAGTGAGCAGTGATTAGTGAGCAGTGATTAGTGACCAGTGATTAGTGATTAGTGACCACCGAGTCATAATCTCTGATTACTGGCCACCAATCACCAATCACTGATCATTGGCCACCAATCACCATATTTATGCCTTTTAAGAAAAAATCAAACGCCCCAGCTCCTGATTTTAACCGGATCATCATCAGCCTGTCTTCTCCAGATGACATCTTAGAGAGGAGCTATGGAGAAATCCTGAAACCAGAAACGATCAATTACCGCTCGTACAAACCAGAGCGGGACGGCCTTTTCTGCGAGCGTATTTTTGGGCCGGTCAAAGACTATGAATGCTACTGTGGCAAATACAAGCGCATCCGGTACAAGGGCATCGTTTGTGACCGCTGCGGGGTGGAAGTGACCGAGAAGAAGGTACGCCGCGAGCGCATGGGGCACATCAAATTGGTGGTGCCGGTGGTGCATATCTGGTTTTTCAAATCACTGCCCAACAAGATCGGTTACCTACTGGGCATTCCTTCTAAAAAACTCGAATCGCTCGTTTATTACGAGCGTTATGTCGTCATCAATTGGGGGGCAGCAGAAACCGAAGATTCCAAGCCTCTTGCCTTGCTCACAGAAGAGGAGTACATGGACATCCTCGAAATGCTCCCTCCCGAAAACGAACAATTGGACGACGACGACCCCAATAAATTTGTGGCAAAAATGGGGGCGGAAGCTATCCGCGACCTGTTGATGCTCCTCGACCTGGACCAACTTTCATACGACCTCCGGCATCAGGCTGCCAACGAGACCAGCCAGCAAAGGAAGAGCGAAGCACTCAAGCGCCTCCGCGTGGTAGAAGCATTCCGCGATGCGCATACCCGCATGGAAAACAAGCCGGAATGGATGATTATCCAGTACCTGCCGGTAGTGCCGCCCGAGCTTCGCCCGCTCGTCCCATTGGACGGTGGCCGTTTTGCAAGCTCCGACCTGAACGACCTTTACCGGAGGGTCATTATCAGGAACAACCGTTTGAAACGCCTTTTGGAAATCAAGGCGCCGGAAGTGATTTTGCGGAACGAAAAAAGGATGCTGCAAGAAGCGGTTGACTCTCTGTTCGACAACTCCCGTAAATCCAATGCCGTAAAAGCGGAAGGTGGGCGTGCCCTCAAATCTTTGAGCGACATCCTCAAAGGAAAGCAAGGGCGTTTCCGTCAAAACCTGCTCGGTAAACGGGTGGACTATTCAGGCCGTTCGGTCATCGTGGTCGGGCCCAGCCTGAAACTGCACGAGTGCGGCCTGCCAAAAGGAATGGCTGCCGAACTGTTCAAGCCCTTTGTCATCCGGAAACTGATCGAGCGGGGCATTGTCAAGACCGTAAAATCTGCGAAAAAACTGGTTGACCGCAAAGACCCGGTCATCTGGGACATTCTCGAAAATATATTGAAAGGTCATCCGATCATGCTCAACCGGGCACCGACGCTGCACAGGTTGTCCATCCAGGCATTCCAGCCCCGCTTGGTGGAAGGGAAAGCCATCCAGTTGCACCCCCTCGTTTGTGGGGCCTTCAACGCCGACTTCGACGGTGACCAGATGGCCGTCCACGTACCATTGAGCCAAGGGGCCGTTCTGGAAGCGCAATTGTTGATGCTTTCTGCCCACAACATGCTCAACCCGCAGGACGGCTCGCCTATTTCCCTTCCTTCTCAGGACATGGTTTTGGGGCTTTATTATATCACCAAAGGCAGGAAATCAACTCCCGAACACCCGGTCAAAGGAGAAGGCACAAAATTTTACTCTCCCGAAGAGGTCAACATTGCCTTCAACGAAGGCAGGTTGGACATCCATGCCCATATCACCTGCCGTTTGAAGGTAGAAGATGAAAAAGGGGAGATGGTCTATAAAAGGATTGAAACCACCGCAGGCAGGGTGCTTTTCAATATGGCAACGCCCGAAACGGTGCCTTTTATCAACCAGTTGCTGACCAAGCGAAACCTGAAAAAAATCATCGGTGACATCATCCGCCGGACAAGTTTTGCCGAAACCGCTACTTTCTTGGACAGCATCAAAGAACTCGGTTTCATGTGGGCATTCCGCGGCGGCCTTTCTTTCAACTTGGGCGACCTTATTTCACCTTCGGTGAAAGAGCGCATTTTGTCTTCTGCCCAAGAAGAAGTGGACGAAGTTTGGGAGAACTACAACATGGGCCTCATCACCAACAATGAGCGTTACAACCAGATCATTGATAAATGGACTTATGCCGACAACCGCATTACCGATGCGCTGATGAAAGAGTTGGCCACTCACAAAGATGGCTTCAACTCTGTTTATATGATGCTCGATTCGGGCGCCCGTGGTTCCAAGCAGCAGATCAAGCAGCTTTGTGGGCTTCGTGGTTTGATGGCAAAGCCAAAAAAATCGGGCGATGCAGGTGGGGCGATCATCGAAAACCCCATCCTTTCCAACTTCGTGGACGGGCTGTCGGTACTCGAATATTTTATCTCTACCCACGGTGCGCGTAAAGGTTTGGCCGATACGGCATTGAAAACGGCTGATGCGGGTTACTTGACCCGTCGTTTGGTGGACGTGGCCCAAGACGTGGTGATCATCGCCGAAGACTGCGACACTTTGCGGGGCATCGAAACCACGGCCTTGAAGGACAATGACAAAGTTATTGATCCGCTCCACAACCGTATCCGTGGCCGCTACACCCTGCACGACATTTACCATCCTGTAACTGACGAGGTGATCCTCAAAGCGGCCGAGTACATTGATGATGAAATGGCGAAATACATTGAGGACGAAGGCATCGAAATGGTGACGATCCGTTCGGTACTGACCTGCGAAATCAAACGGGGCGTGTGCGCCAAATGCTACGGCAAAAACTTGGCAACAGGCCGCAGGACAGAAATGGGAGATGCAGTGGGCATCATTGCAGCCCAGTCAATCGGCGAGCCGGGCACACAGCTTACCCTGCGTACCTTCCACGTTGGGGGTATTGCCTCCGTATCGAAAGCAGAGAGCGAGATCAGTTCAAAATTTGATGGAAAAGTAGAATTCGATGGCATCCGCACCACTACCTATACCGACGAGGAAGGCAACACCACTCAGGTCGTCCTTTCCCGGACGGGCGAGTTGCGCTTGATGGACAAGAAGGGGACAAAAATGTTTGTGTCCCACCATATTCCATACGGCTCTACCTTGTTTGTGGAAGATGGCGCTGAAGTCAGCAAAGGGGATGCGATCTGCGAATGGGACCCGTTCAACGCTGTCATTGTTTCAGAATTTTCGGGTATCATCGAATTTGAAAGCATCGAAGAAGGGGTCACCTACCGTATAGAAAGGGACGACCAGACCGGCTATTCTGAAAAAGTAATTATCGAAAGAAGGAACAAGAAGATCATACCTGCCATCCGCATCATGTCTCCTGACGGAGAAGAGCTGCGCCGCTATAATTTGCCGGTAGGCGCTTATATCTCTATCGAAGAAGGAGAGCAGGTGAGTTCAGGGCAGAAGATCGTCAAGATACCTCGCAAGCTCGGAAAAATCCAGGATATCACGGGTGGCCTCCCACGGGTGACAGAGCTTTTCGAAGCACGTAACCCATCGAACCCAGCAGTTGTTTCCGAGATTGACGGCGAGGTTACTTTTGGAAAAATAAAACGCGGTAACCAAGAGGTCATCGTAAAAGCGAAAGATGGCCAGACCCGCAAGTACCTGGTCTCTCTTTCAAAGCACATCTTGGTGCAGGAGGGCGACTTTGTGCGTGCCGGAACACCACTTTCCGATGGCACGGTGACGCCAAAAGACATCCTTGCCATCAGGGGGCCATTTGCCGTACAGGCGTATTTGGTCAACGGGGTGCAGGAGGTTTACCGCTCGCAGGGCATCGCCATCAACGACAAGCACATCGAAGTGATCGTCCGTCAAATGATGCGCCGGGTGACCATCGAAGATGCCGGGGATACGACCTTCCTCGAAAGGGAAGCCGTTGAAAAATGGCAGTTTGTGGAGCAGAACGATTGGATTTACGACAAAAAGGTAATCACCGACGCTGGCGACAGCAACAAGCTGAAAGCAGGCCAATTGGCATCGGTCCGCCAGATCAGGGAAGAAAATTCTTTCCTCAAACGCAACGACCGGAAAGTGGTTCAGTTCAGGGATGCAGTGGCGGCTACCTCTAAGCCGATGTTGCAGGGTATCACCCGTTCATCACTGGGCACGGAAAGCTGGATTTCTGCCGCTTCCTTCCAGGAGACGACCAAGGTGCTCAGTTCTGCCGCCATCCAGGCCAAGCCTGACCTGCTGTACGGGCTGAAAGAAAACGTGATCGTGGGCAAGAAAATACCTGCCGGTACCGGCCTGCGCAAATACAAGGATTTGTTCGTCACCAGCATGGAGGCGCACGAAGCGTACAGAGACCGTAAAGCACTGATGGAAGAGTACGACGGTTACGATGACTAAAAGAGACGGGGCCCGGTTTTTTATCGGGCAGCGTTAGCAGAATAATAAGGGGCGGTGCTTTGGCACTGTCCCTTTTTTTGTAAATTCTATAAAATGTACAAATTTTGGTATCGCTCCTGAATCGTTGGGATCAAGAATTGAAGTACAGTATGCGGGGGAGCGTCAGCTTTAGGTTAGCATTTTTTACCAGCCCTATTTTGAAAAATGTAAGGGAGGATAAAGGTTCTTGAGGTTTTTGCGTAGCGGATACCGAAGATATGTCAATCATTGCCTCGACCTTACATTTGATGTGCGGCCTAAAATGTTATTACTTTTTTAAAACGAACAACTATATGAATATATGCCGATATACTATTCTCTCCCTTTTGGTCTCTGTGCTATTTTTTGCTTGTTCCCAGAACCCACCTTTGGGTAGCGATCTATTAAAAGAAAGCGAATTATTATATAACAACGAAAATTACCGGGATGCAATTAAAATGGTAGATAGCTCAATAGTATTATTGACAGGCCATTCTTTTTGTCTTGCCTGGGCACTGAATCAAAAAGCAGCTTGCCTTACAAAATTAGGAGAATATAACAATGCGCTTATCTTATACGCTAAATCTGATTCGTTGATAACTGAAACAGAGCCTGGACGGGTTGAGTTGAAGGCTTTGAATTTAGGAGGGGCAGGCGTTTGTTATTATGAACTTTCCGATTATCCAGCAGCCAAAAATGCCTTTGAAAAAGAACTCAAAATAAATATATCGCTTTATGGAAAAAACAACGGGCATACTGCCCGGAATTATAATAATTTAGGCAATTGTTTTTCCGACAGGGGGCTTGTTGACACAGCTCTCCAATATTATTTTACAGCCTTGGGCATATACAAAAGAATTGGCGAAGGCGAGGCACTGAACGCTGCCATGACCTATAAAAATATTGGGAGGACTTTGAAATATGGAGGCAGATATTGGGAGTCGTTAAAATATCTCGACACATGCCTGATGATAAGAAAAAAATTTTATGGCAATAAGAAACATGAAAACATGGCCGATTCTTATATCAATTTGGGGAAAGGTTTTCTGGCCGTCAATGAAATAGACAAATCTTTGTATTTGCATAAAAAAGCCTTGCTGTCGGTAAACCCAAACAGCATCCCTGAAAAATTCCAAATTGTGATGGCCATAGACGATATCGGGAATTGTTATTTTGAATTGGGCGACTATATCAGGGCCCAGCGGTTTTATGAATACGCATTAAATACCCGGCGCTCTTTTTTGCCGCACCACCACCCAAACATTTTAACGAACTATGCTTCTATCGGAGAATGCTACCGCGCGAACGGACAATTGGACAGTGCGC
>DROJ01000402.1 GCA_011321935.1 Bacteroidota bacterium
ACCGCAGGCCGCAGGCATATTGACGATATGGACGTTACCAAAATAGCCGGGTTTTTCGATGACGACGGGTACGAAATAAATACCGATCTGATCAAAAAACCGTCTTTATGTATAACGTGCATAAACAACGACAAGCCCGATGAAGAACTGTTGTGCAATATGACAAGGTACGACCAAAAAGACGATGAAGAATTCAAGTGTTTTGCTTACAGGAAAAAAACATAACCGAAGCCCACGTTTACTAAACTTTAAAAGTTTAGTAAACGTAAACCGGAAAGTTATTTTTTGATTACAGGAAAAAAACAGTAGATATTTTTTAGAATAATTAATTTAGTAGCGATAAAAAAATAACTCCATTGTATTGAAGCCCACGTTTACTAAACTTTAAAAGTTTAGTAAACGTAAACCGGAAAGCTATTTTTTAAGTATTCTTTATATTTCAAAAAAAATATTCCTCACCTGATTACCGCTATTTTTTTTGTCTCAAAACCCCGCCCCTCCATATAAACCCGCACAAAATATACCCCATTATTTATCGAATTTCCAATATCCAATTTCATTTCCCGAAAAGCAGGAAATTCAAAACTTTCCAACACCTGCCCCTGCACCGACAATATTTCCGCCTTCCTGTTTTTTCCAATAAAATCACCATTCCATTTTATAAAAATATTATTTGAAGCAGGGTTCGGGTATATTTCAAATCCGGGCAAATTTTCAGTTTCATTTTCTGCGGTATTGGTCATTTCGCCATCGCCGTAAAGCAGCAAGTCCTGGTTGTCGCGCGCCACATATATATCGGCTGCCCCGTCCCGGTTCATATCTGCGACGGCGAGGTCGGCGGCCGACATGGCGAGGCCGGAAATTTCGTTCAGGCCGGTAAAAACCGTGGTGGCATCGAGCAGCGCGTTTTCATTTTCGTCCCATAAATAAAAGCGCAGGTCGTTGCGGTCGCCGGTGACGGCGTCGGGGTGGCCGTCGGCATTGAGGTCGGTTATGGCGAGGGCATAAGTTTGGAAGCCGTTTTCCTCGAAACCATGCCTCGAAAAATCCGGCGCAGCCCCCGTGAAGGTGCCCTCATTTAAATAAAAAAAATGCTGCATCCCCGTATTGCCGCCGGGGCAGCAGGAGGTCACTTCCACAATGTCCATCCGGCCGTCCTGGTTCAGGTCGGCAAATTTTGCATTGCCGGAACGGTTGTTTTCAAAAGCATCGGAAACGGTCAAAACATAGCCCGGGCCGGCAGCCGGAAAAGCATTTTGGGACATATAGATTTCCATTTCCCCGTCCTCATTTGCAGATAATATATCCAGCCAACCGTCGCCATTTAAATCGGCGAAATCGGCAGCCGTCGTCACCCTGTTATTTGGCGGCAACCAATCAGATAGTTCAAATTTTTGCGCAGCGGCGTCCCACAAAAAGAGGGCATTTGGGGCGGGGTCAAAAGCCAAACCGTTCAGCATTCCGTTGGCCAAAAAGAGGTCTTTGTCGCCGTCCTTGTCAATATCTATAAACAGGGCTTTGTTTATTTTTTGAAAACCCGAAATCCCCGGCAGCCACTCGTCCGAGTTTTCTTCAAAAATCAAATTGCCGTTGTTTTTATAGAGCCGTGCCTTGCCCACTCCGGCAAAAAGCACGTCGGGAAAACCGTTGCCGTCGAGGTCGGCGATGGCAACGGTATGGTCATCAACCACCCCGCCGGAAGGGAACAGGTCGGAGCGGTCAACGAACGCAGCATGGCCTTCCGCATGAAGCCCTACCTGCAAATGGACGCTCTGCAAATGGTCGCAATCGTTGGCAATGGCTGCCACAATGTCGGGGTCGCCATCGGCATCGAGGTCGGCAATGGCAACGGCCGGATTGTTTTCCCCGTCAGGGGGGAGGTTGTTTTCAGTCACGTCAAGGTACTGTAAACCAGCCGTTTGTGCCTGCACCCTGCCCTGTTCGTAAGTATTAACCAAAATGAAATCCGGCAGTTCATCGCCGTTAAAATCAACCACCGCACTGCCATAAGTATGAAAAGAATAAGGTGTAAGGTCGCTTTGTTGCAGCGGCAGGTGGTCGGTCCAATCTTCAAAAACGTGCGTGTTTGGGTTTTGTAAAAAAAGCATGCTCTGCACACCCGAGCAATAAATATCCTCCCAGCCATCGCCATTTATATCTGTAAAATGGGCGTCGTACATGGAGCGGAAACAGCCGGGCGGAAAGTCCGGCAGCACATTGTCGGGCGCTTCGCTAAAGTGGCCCGTTCCGTCGTTCAAAAACAGTTTGCTCCCGATGTCGTATTGCTGGAAAATGTTGATGAAAGCCCTCGATTCCATGGTCAAAAAAAGGTCCATGTCGCCATCTTTGTCAAAATCGGAAGCAGTGACAGAGGTGGCCGGGAAAGGCGTATCCGGGAAGCCATTGGAAACCCGGAAATGCGCCGGGTCGCCGGGGTTGTTCAAATACAATTTGCTGACCACCGCCCCGGCGGGCAGGCCAAAGGTGAGCTTCTCGTGGTGGAAATTGGCCACAAAAACATCGTCCCAGCCATCGCCGTCGAAATCGGCAACGGCCACATCGGTACTCAGGCTGATGGCCGCCCCGATGCCCGATTCTTCCGACACATCCACGTAATCGAAAACGCCGTCCTGCGGCATCCCGCTGATCGTGCCGTCCGGCCTGCCGAGGTAAAGGTTGTTCTTGAAAGACCAGTTCACATAGTCGGAACAGAGGGGGTTTACTTGACATTCGAGAGGCTTCATCAGGGCGATGTTGATTTGATAAATCACCCCGCCGTTGGCCATCACGATATCGGGAATGCCGTCGTGGTCGAAGTCGCCCGTGGCCACGCCCATCGTATAGTTGACCGTATTTATCGGCCAGGTCAGCAAACAAAAAGCAGAAGCCCCGCCGGGCAGGTTGCCGCTTGCCTCCACCAAGCCGTCTGCCGAATCGCGGATCAGCAGCATGTCGTGACCGTCGAGCATGGTGCCGCAACTGCCCGAAGCAGGCCCCCTTCCGAGCAGAATATCGTCCTTGCCGTCGGCATTAAAATCGGCAAAAGCAAAATCGTAGCTGCCGCCGGGTATCTGCCAATTTTGCATTTCGGGTTTTCTGGTAAAATTTCCATTTCCGTTATTTATATAAACCTCGTCGTACTCGTGCGAGCGCAGGGCAATGAAATCCATGTCGCCGTCGCCGTCCAGGTCAATGGGCAGGGCCGCCCATCCGCCGCCGCCATTGATGGGCAGGCCTTCATAGTTTTTTGGCAACAGTTCTTGGATTTGCGAAGCGAGAAAAAATGGGGGAAAGAGAAATAAGGAAAGTAGGATTGATTTCATGGCAGACGTATTTCATTTATTGGCCGCAATTTTTTTTGTGCAAAATGCAGTCCTCAAATGAAACGAAGGCAAGCCTTTTTACCCTAAAATTTCTGGCTCTTTGACAATTTTTGCAATTTGGAAATCCAGAGGATGTATATCCTCTGCTGCCGAAATCCTAATCCATTGATCCACCGTTAACGATATTCCATTCGACAGAGGAGGATTTGCCTTTTTAGCAAAAATTGTCAAAGAACCAAATTTTCAAATAAAACCATGGTTGGCCAAAGTGAATTGCAGCCACTCTTGCCGGCACAGATACAAACAAAGCCCCCATTTTTTTCCTTCAAAAATGGGGGCTTTTCAGAAACGGTTACCATGTCAACACCATGCGCTTGGTTGCTTTGTCGGTCGGAGTGGTCAAGGTATAGAACAATATCCCCTCCCCCGCACGGCCTTGTGTATTGTATGTTATCTCGTGGTAGCCCGCAGGGTATTCCCCCTCATAGGTCTGCAATACCCTTCCATCAACAGATTGTACGGCAAGGTGGATATATGCTGTTTTGGGAAGTACAAACCCGATCACCGTTCCTTCTGAAAAAGGGTTTGGCCGGTTCTGCAAGAGGTCAAAACTGCCCGTATTATTACCGCTTTCCTGAAAATCATGGCCACCAAAAACGGGTGAATATTCCGCTGCCAATAATTGATTATATGTTTCGCATTGCCCCCTATTGCAGGGGTCACAGAGTGTCCATTTGCGCAGGATCCAAAACCGTTTTTCTTTTTTCATCACCTCATCCTCGTACCCAATTTCCAGGTTATTGCAGCCTCCCTGATATACGATGGGACGGCCATATCCTTCCGGCAATTTATCTGGCTGCAGGTCTTTGGGGTGACGTGGCCCGGGGGCGCAATAAGAGGCTGGGAACTGCACAGATGCCGGCCCCTTTTTGATGACCTGTATTTTTTGGTCGGCATTGACCACTTGGCCATTACTGTTTGTCGCCGAAAACCGGCGGGTGATGACCCCTTCCCCGCAGTCGTTCAGGGTCGCGGAAATGTCCTTATGGCTCAACTTATAATTATCGTCGGCACCGATAACCGTCGCATTGCCCGTGACCGACAGGTCATTATAGTCTTCCACACATTCGACCAGTATATCTTTAGGTGGAACTATATCGAAACTGCCCTCTACGCGAGGCCCTTGTGCTTTTAGAAAAATAGGGCTTGCCACTAATAAAATTATTGCAGATAGTTGAAAGCGCATAATTGGTTGGTTTTAGATAAGCCGGCGAGCATAAATAACCGGCACTTTGGTGACGGCCTCCCTGCCTGCTAGCAGGCAAGGTAGCCTCGTCTAAAGTGCCGGTTATTTATGCTCGCCTACTTAAGAGCATGTTGAGAATTTATATTCCCCAACAAACTTTAATTAAAATGATTATAAGCAATATAACAATGCCCCGCCCACTAAAACGGGAGCCATGCCAATTTGCCAGAGATATTGATTGCAGTAAGTGCCGAGGCTGAATTATCTTAATTTCCAGTTTTATTCGAAATCCCTTTTGGACAAGCCCCGGGGATAGCCAAATCTTTCATAAATTACTTGCTGCCATTTTCGGGTAATCAACCCGCTTGGAATTTCTATCTTTTCTTTATTTAATTTCCGCCAAAAAGTAACAACGCCCATGTTATATTCGGCGGCCATCTGTTTGCGGGTTTTTGATGAATCGAAAAGTCGTTGTTTGATAAATGGATGCATAAGGCTGTGGTCTTTTATTTAAAATAGTTTTGTTTTAATTTATTCCCTTCTGGAGTGCCTATATCCGTTAACAATAAAAACAGATATACGGGGCATGTTTATCTTGCTGTCTTCAATGGTGGAATGGTAAAATATAAACCGATGGTTTTGCTGTTTTAATTTAGGTTACTGCGCCGCTAATATACGGTAGATTTTTAAAAAAACGTATGTTTTAAAATAATTATTTTTGCTTTTTTCAAAAAAACAAACAGACATCCTGCGCTGTCTCCCGATCCGTACTTTTCATGGCCGTTGATGCTGGACTTGTACCCTATTTCAAAGAACTCATGTTGTCATTGGCCGTTTGCCTTGAGGAACACTTGCGATAGCAGACATCTGCAACAACAAATCAACTATTCTTTTCAACCCTAAGAAAACTCGTTATATAAAACGTAAAAACAAACAAACTGATAAAAATTAAATAAACGATATAGCCTTCTTTATCTGTTGGTATTGAACTCTCATATATAAAATAAGTGAGTAACAATGAATTTCCTAAACGGAAAAAATTAGGATAAGAAAATTTGATTTTTTTATCCTTGTAATATTGCTGCTTCATAAAATATAAAAATATCCAAAAAGAAAGGCAAAGGATTATTGACAAAACCGTCGCCAAAAGTCTTTCATTTTTCAAATCAATCAATGATAAAGTAACAGAGATAAAGACACACCCAAAAGCCGAAATAATTATACAAGCTTTTTTCACGATTATTTTAATTTTATTGTTATTTTTTCCGGATTCGTTTCAGTTGTAGAAGATACACCAAGTGAGGCTATCCCCACAGCCCCTATAACCTTTCCAGCTCCTTGGGAAGCTGGGTGGGGCGTAAAACTGAGTATTCCACCTGTTACCGTGGCTGCGTCCCCTACTGTTTCCGCAATATCCTTTTTGTTTCCGTTATCAATGGCTTTCTGTTGAACAGGGCTAATCCCGTTGCTCTTCTTGAACGCAGAAACATAATCCACTGCTTTTTGAAAATCCGTGCTCGTTTGCCCCTTTCCCACAACACCTATATTGTTTATTTTATTGGTAGTTTTAATACCGTCACTCGAATTAACAGAAATGGTGGTTATCTGGCTTTTGCTAATATCAGAAATGCTTCCGTCTGCTTCAACCGTCCCGGTTGTTGTAGTCAAGGTTGTCGTTCTGGACAATTCAGTTCCTTCGTCATTCCTTTCTATTGTTTCCGTAGTTTGGTTTTCGATAACCAGATCGGTACCACAATTACGGCAATCTTGATCGAATGTAAAATTATTTCTGATTGTTGATTCATGCTCGACCACTTCTGGCGGATCGCCAGGCCCAAGCCCCTTAAAATCAATAAACCTCAAAGGGTTGTTTACCGCATAGGCATAAGGCGATTGGAATGAGTATTTCGGTGCTAAAGGGTCCACCCCCGTAAACCTCCCCACCGCCGGGTCATAGTACCTGGCCCCGTAGTGGTACCAGTTCAGCCCCAGGTCTTTGTCGAGTTCCTTGCTGTTGTAGAGCAGGGAGTTGGCGGGCTGACACGTTGCAAGTGACACCTCGCTAAAGCCCGCCTTGACACTGGCAACAACTACCGAACCCGTATTTTGATTTCAAAGAACTTGGCATGCCCTTCCCGCTGGTTGAAGTTTGGACACTTGAAACAACAGGGCCAACGGGCAACGACAGTTCATTATTATCAACTATAATGTTTTAATTCCCTATTAATATCACGTATGAATTCATCCAGACCAACAACAAAACCACTTCTACCACTAACTGGAAACACATCTATTAAAATATTCTTATTACTCAAATAATCATAAACATTCTTTTCAAAATAATCTAAATCAATTTTAAAAGGAACATGGTTTTCCCATTCAGCATTCGAACAATATTTTGCATATTCTATATGCGGCCAAACTGGAAAAAGAATGTATTCGTCTAATTTCGACAAAGCCCATTCACCGTTTAGTTTCAACCCATACATTGCCTCCCAATCGGATACCCTTTTAATGAAGTAACCGTACCGTTTAGAAGGATCAAGTTTAATAACAGAATCAAATTCTTGTTCATTTATTTCCATTTCATGCTGTTTTTATTAATTAGCGTCTGGTGGACGTATGGAATTTTTTCTTCCAAAATTATCAAATTTATGCTGTAGCCGATGGAGCATCTTGTCCTGTAATTTGGAAAATTTGTATGAAAATCCTTTCGCAGCCTCTCGACCACGCTCATGTGCCATCTCTTTTCCAGGTGGGTTTCTGATATTTTTTCTTTTTTTCCTTTTTTGCTGGTTTATTTCTTGCTTTATCCACCCCCTATCAGCAGATCCTAGCTTATCATCTCCTGCAAGTTCTTTTAATTTACTTTGTTTTCCTTTCCTCCCTCCAAAAAGGCTACCTCCTTTTCTACTTGCTTGTTCGCTGGAGGACAGAATGTTTTCAGAAAAATCTCCTATCTTTTTGGCACTTCCTTTTTTGCCCTTGAACAACCTTTTAAGAAACCTGCCAATTTTCCCTGCCTTTTTCAATTTGGAAGCAACAATAACTGCAACCACTTGATCGGTAGGGTCAGGCACAAAGATCATTGCAATACCCAAACCTGTACCTATTATTGTTGCTTCGGATGCCCTGTTCTCTTGCCTTTCTTCAAATGTTTTGTTTACATAATCAGAAGAACCAAATTTCCTGTCTTGAACAATCTCATAACGGGTCGATTGCAGCCCATGAAGGTCAATATTCGAAATAGGGCTATTGCTCGCATAATTATAAACCGATAGCTCCGCAAAACTATCCGAAATCGGATCCACCCCTGTAAACCTCCCCACCGCCGGGTCATAGTACCTCGCCCCGTAGTGGTACCAGTTCAGCCCCAGGTCCTTGTCGAGTTCCTTGCTGTTGTAGAGGATGGCGTTGGCGGGCTGCCACGTTGCAAGTGGCACTCGCTGAAGCTCGTTTTAACACTGGTAACAACTCCAGCCTATATTTTAATTTCAAAGAACTTGGCATGCCCTTCCCGCTGCTTGAAGTTTGGACACTTGAAACAACAGGGTCACTTATCAGTAGCTTCCAAAACGGTTATCACTTTTTCGAAAGGCTGGTAAATGGTTTTTTCATCTTCATCAAAAACATATCCGTAAAATAGCTGTGTCTTTCCCCCATTCAATTTCAAGCTACAATTTTGAGTTTTCCTATTGTTCAAAACAATTTTATTTGAAGGGTGCAAAATAATACTGTCCTTTAATGTCAACGGTTTCACCCCATATGCGAAAATCAAATTTTGTTTAAACAAGCTATCCGGCAGGGGGATGCTAATATCGAATTCCAATACGGGATTATCACCAATTAAAGTATCTCTATAGAATTCTATTATTGGAATGTAACCAAGTGAATTGTCTGAACCTAGTACAAAGATTGGCTTATCATTGAAAAAATAGTTGTAATTGGCCGTTTTACCATCTTTCGAAAAGTCAAAGCAATCACCATTCAATAATCCATCTACATAAATTGAAGTGGACTTTATTTCACCTGTGAGGTAATACTCTGTGGATATTCCATCCAATACATTGTCTTTGTAAATCCGTTTAAACTTAATTTCGCCCGTATGATAAAACTCAATTGCTTCGCCATTAAGCTCATCATTTATTAGGGTATATTGTTGTTCTAAGACATTGTCTTCAGAATAGAAATACATAAGATATGGCTTTTGCATTTCATTATAACCACACATGATTATCTTTGGATTATTGTTTTTATACCGCTCTACCACTTCGCATTTATTTGAATTGCAGGCAGTCATAAGAATTGTTCCATAGAAAAACATAAAATAGTATAAAAAACAGTCCCAAAAAGCTGAAAGTCTTTTTTGATTATTTATTATCTTCATTTTTTGGTTTAAATTTTTGTATTCGAATATTCCCTCCATCTAATGTGAATGAAGTATCTATTTCAAGCTTTTGCACTTCATTTTTTTGATTATCGGAAGTAGATTTCGCATTTTTAACAGCTTCAATAGCATTGTCTGCCGCTGTGCCAAAATCCCGGACAGCGCCACCTGTCCTTGAATTTTGCCGTGTAAACTTGCCTCCTATCCCTGCGCCTGGAGTAAGCAATTCATCAACGATAGCATCCGAACCGTTTTTTGCGTTTGGCAGAGAGTTTGTTCCTGCTGCCGGTACACTATTGTCGCCTGTCATGACTTCTTTGCCCCCATCTACCTCTTCTCCTGAATCATGAAAATCTTCTGCCGCTGGCCTACCTTGAGGTATCGCACTTGACAACGCATCAAACAAAAATTCGGCTGCGGGTTTGGTCACTGTTTCTGAAATATGGCTGCCTAAAACCTTCATGCCTTCAATAAAATTGCGGGGCGCCTTTGTGATGAAATCTGACGGCTTGTCAATCTTTTTGAATTTTTGCAGCCCGTGAAGGTCAATGTTCGCAATCGGCTCATCCTCAGCATAATTAAAGGCGCTCACAAACGCAAACTTCTCCGCAATCGGGTCCACCCCCGTGAACCTCCCCACCGCCGGGTCATAGTACCTCGCCCCGTAGTGGTACCAGTTCAGCCCCAGGTCTTTGTCGAGTTCCTTGCTGTTGTAGAGGATGGGGACTTGTACCCTATTTCAAAGAACTCATATCGTCATTGGCCATTTGTGCTTTGGTGCACACTTGCGATAACAGGTTCATTCACAACAACTACATAGTTTAAAAAATGGCCAAACATGTAACATAAAGCTGAGTATATTTCCGTTCTTTGGCATTCAGTCCTTATGTAGGAATCCCCAAAATCTGTATCAAAAGTCAAAAAATCTGCAAAGGGGTTTAGTATATCAAAACTCTCGTTTAGCCTTCCCTCATCTATTTTAGGAATATTATTTAGGATAAAGTCACTGATTAAATTATAAGAGTTAAGAATCATTGAATCAACATCTTTTCCTTTTGAGATTAATGAATCAAATATTTTAGGAATATCCATATTGACCTCTATTCTTTTTTTCAACTCAGACGAATCGATTCCCAGTGCTTTTAAAAAAACCAACTCCGAATAAATTAATATTTTCCCTTGTTTCATTATCGGAGTATAGTTTTCTCCATAAACTATCATGTAATAGTCAGCACCTTCAACTATTGTCAGTTTAATTAACCAATAAGGACAATCAATACTATTAATTCCTATCTCCATATTTCTTTAGTTTGTTAAATTCACTGCTTGGCCCAGTATTATAATTACCGGTTGTTGCAAGTGGCACTCGCTAAAGCCCGCCTTGACACTGGCAACAACTACCGGACCCCTATTTTAATTTCAAAGAACTTGGCACGTCCTTCCCGCTGGTTGAAGTTTAGACACTTGAAACAACAGGGGGAAAACTTGACACAACAGGTGACGGTTCTTTAGACCTACGCCAGCGGACACTTATCATAACCCGTTGCCTTTCTATTCTTTTATCTGTTTGATTTTTATTCCGTAGTTAAAAATGGCCAGAAAAAGAATCAAAAAATATAGCACAATTTGCCAATTCAAGAATGGATAATTGGATGGTTTATTCAAAAGACTATAAAAAAAGGGAAGGCTACATAAACAATATGCAAGCCCCCTTGTAAATCGGATATTCAAAGTGACTATGTTTTTCATCTTCTCAATCGATTCCCTGAAGAACAAAATGCTTAAAATAAATATCATCACCAAT
Source organism: Bacteroidota bacterium (assembly GCA_011321935.1). Classification (GTDB taxonomy): domain Bacteria; phylum Bacteroidota; class Bacteroidia; order Chitinophagales; family Saprospiraceae; genus UBA6168. The sequence goes on from DROJ01000402.1 coordinate 10,761, forward strand.
GCAGCAATAAGTAGCTGCAAACTTACCTTTGGTTCTATTGTAAATGCCTCCGCTATAAACAGGAGTACTAAACCACTTGCAAACAAATGTTTTATAGTTTTCATTTTATTTCTTCTTTTTCATCTTTAATAGTTATTGAAAGGCTTTCTGGTGAAATTTTCACAACTTCATTTG
>DROJ01000403.1 GCA_011321935.1 Bacteroidota bacterium
ATAACGGGTTAAATTTTTCAAGTATTGATTATCAATGGTTTAGGCTCCACGTTTACTAAACTTTTAAAGTTTAGTAAACGTAACTGCCTGAAAATCAGTAGTTTTTTTTTACCCGTTATCCGCATTAGTGGTTAGTGGACTAATCACTAATCACTACTTTACTGATCACTGATCACTGATTGTTTTATCACCGTTTCAAGACGTAGGCATGTACCTGCTCATCAGCTAATTTTTTGACCATGTTAAAGGCGTCCTTTTTCTGATCGAAAGTTTGCACATAAACGGCATAAAGGCGGTTTCTTTCCTGTCTTACGATATTGGCTTCAAGATGCCCTTTTTCCATTAAAAGCGAAGCCCTTCTTAATGCGTTATCATGATTTGAAAAGGTGCCCGCAATTACTGCATACCTGCCCTCTTTGTAATACTCGTCTTTTAAAACATCGTTCCCTGAAGTTGAGGAGCTATTTATATTTGCGGTTGATGATTCAGTAGCCGCTACATCCCGTCCACCTTTGCCACTGTCTTTAGCGTCGTCCAAAGAAACCGCTTCGGCAAAATAGTCGCCTTCCGCCCCCTGCCCTGCAATGGGCGTAATCCCTTCAGGAGAGGTGCCCAGCTCCAATATTTTTATTTCCGTCCTTCTGTTGTACTGATGCTCCTCTTCCGTACACCTGACCCCATCGGCACAACGGTTGCGGAGGTGGCTTTCGCCATAGCCCACTGGCTCAAGGCGGTTGCCCGCTACTCCCCTCGAAACGAGGTAATCGAATACACTTTTAGAACGGCGCTGCGACAAATCCTGGTTATAAGCTCTCCCGCCCCGTGAATCAGTGTGCGAGGCCAGTTCCAGTTTCATCCCAGTAAATTGGCCGAGCAGGCCGACCACCTCATTTAAATCTTGGTAGGCATCTGGCCGCAATGTTGCATCATCGAAATTAAAATAAATATTTGGCAGGCGGATAGTCATTCCTGCATATACCGGCGAACCTCCGAGGTACAATGGCAGGTCAATTTTGCTGTTTGCCTCGCTGCAAGAAATCCCTTTTGTGTTAACGATACTGGGGGCAGAAGTCAGCCCGTCTTTTTCCGCATAAACAGAATAGTTGTGCTTGCAATCAATGCAGTATTCGTAAAAGCCCGTCGCATCAGCATATACGGTAATGGCCTCTTTGCTGTCAACGTCTATGATCTTGACCGTAGCTCCCGAAACAGGGCCGCCCAAACCTTCGCGCAGCACTTTGCCCGTCAATGAAATACAGTCCACGGCCCTTTCCAAAGTAATGCCCAAATCATTCAGGTCGGTATCGGGAGTGATGACCACATACTGTGGCACGTAACCCTTCTTGGCCACTTTCACTACATAATTCCCCCTTCTCAAAGTAATGTCGGCCTTGCCATCGTCTCCCGTTTCAGCTACTTCGCCCAGGCCATTTGAATTAATGTCAAGTACAAAATTGTCTGGCCCGTCACCAGGCCTCAAGCCCACTATTTGATCGTCGGAAGCAGATAGCGATACATCTTTAAAATTGATGGCACTGACGGCAGCACCAGATAGAGGGCTGCCATTTTTATCATAAACAACAAGGCCGTCGAGCGACCTGCCCGTGCCCGCAATAGGCGCAGTATCCTCTCCCTCAATATAAAAACTGTATATATCGTCATCGCCAAAACCACCCTTGCGGTCGGAGGAGAAATAGCCGTTTTTATTGTCTCGGTCAACGATAAAGCCAAAATCATCGGACGGAGAATTAAAAGGCGTGCCCATATTTACAGGCATCCGCCACTCTTCGGTCTGTTTGTTTTGAGTGGAATAAAACAAATCCAAATTGCCCAGGCCGCCCTGTCCGTCCGAAGAAAAATAGAGGGTGCCGTCGGCAGCTATAAATGGGAACACCTCATTGCCCGGCGTATTTACTTTGTCCCCCAAATTTATCATTTGGCTCCACTTCCCGTCAACCCTGCGCACGGCGTACAAATCCATGCCGCCATATCCACCGGGGATATCGGAAGAAATAAAAAGCACATCTTCGTCAGGCGTGATCGTCGGATGGCAATAATTATAATTGACATTGTTGAATGACAATTTCTGCACATTCTCCCATCTCTCGCCATTTTTGGCAGCGGCATAAACCTGTAGCTTCTTGAAGCCGTCAGGCGCTTGTTCCTGACTTTCATTTCTGGTAAAGAAAATGGTATTGGCCGTCCGGTCAAAAGTGACCGGCCCTTCGTGCAGCCTGAAGATCAGTTCATCGGCAAGGGGTTCAGGCTCACGCAGAAAACCTTCTTCGTTCCTGCGTGCCCGGTAAATGGACATAATGTTTTTGCCACCGATGTTTTTGTCTTTTACACTGTAAATAAGACTTTCGTAACGAGTAGAAATAAAGACGATGCCGTCTTTGTAAAAAACCGGGCTGAATTCGAGCAGGTCTGAATTGATACCCCTTTCGTTGCTAACGATTACCCGTTCCTCTGAAAGAGGAACCTGGGCAACGACCCCAGTTGCGAACGCATAAAATGCGCAGATCAAAATTGTGAAAATGTTTTTCATAAGTTGTTCAAGTGTGTTTCTGTTTAATGACACCCATATTCAATTGGGGGGGATCATGAAAACAGGCACCAAACTTCTGAATTATTTTTTCTTAAAATACCGGGGATTTTCAAGGTTTCCTTTTTCATCCCTCAGGTCGTAGCGAGCTACCAGCTCAATGGATCCCGAAGAGTAGTCTTTTATGTCAGAAAGGGTGAAGTCATATGAAAGCCCTGCACCTATTTTTTGGTTGAATTGATAAAACAGCAGCAAATCCATGCTATCTCCAGTATTGTTCCCACCGGCCCTATAAGTCAGGCCGCCCGTCAGCATTTTTTTCCACCGCACCATAACATTGACATCCACATCCAAAGGCGCCTGGTCAACCCATTTTATCAGCATGTTCGGCATTACTTCAATGTCATCGGTTGCGGGAATTACTGCCCCCAACACAAAGTACCTGTGCGGGAATGCTTTGGCCGGCGTGTTCGACAAATCATTAAAACTAAGATTGTTGGGATAAAGTTGAGGTGAAGAGGCCCCGAAGTAAAAAAGGTCTTTGTAGCTCAGATGAAAACCGACACCGACATTTGCGGAATAGTTGTCATCATAGCTGCCATTATTTGCGGAGGGATCGTTTCGGGTAACCGTTATTATGCTTGGGTCTGAAAAACGGACTCCAAGATACTCCAAACTTGCCTGAATTCCTAATCTCAGGTCTATTTCTTGGGTGATCCTTAAATTATAAGAATAGGCCGCCGAACCCAACCAGTTGTTTGAAACCCCGATCCCCCTCCGGAAAATCGTGCCACCTAAACCTGCCCGTTGTTTCATGATGGGTGTTTGAAAACTAATGAGCTGCGAATTGGGCGCACCTTCGAAGCCCAGCCATTGACTACGGTGCAAGGCAGTGAAAGAGGGTGTGTTCCGGCTGCCGACATAGGCTGGGTTGTACAATTGCTGGTTGTAAACAAAATTGGTGAATTGGGATTCCTGTTGCCCAAAGGCAGTCAACGAAAACAAGAGTACTATTGCTATTGTCAATATTTTTTTCATGTCTTTTTCGGTTTTGGGCCCATGGTCCATCGTTTTTAGCCTGTACTAAAAACCATGAACCATGTACCACATTTTTTAGCGATAAATCATTACAAAACCTTTCTCTGCTTCCTGTTTAGTATCACATTGGAAAATGTAGAAATAGGTACCATCGGGCAAATCCCTGCCATTGTAAGTACCCTTCCAAGAATTGTCATACGGGGCAGCTTCAAAGACTTTGTCCCCCCATTCATTAAAGATAATCAACTGATTGTCTGGGCACTGCCCAACTTCAAGGCAAGAAACCACGAACTGGTCATTGATACCATCCTCGTTCGGGGTAATCAAAGTTGTTGCAATGCACTGGTCCCCAGGAAACCTCACCTGTATAGAGACCAAAGCGACATCGCAAGCATTTGGACAATCTTTGTAACATATCTGGTAGGCCATCACATCGTTTTCCCTGAAATCCCTGTTCGGGGTATAGGTAAATACCCCGTCGCCATTATAAGAGACACTACCATTGCTTGGTTTCTGTATTACTGTAATGTCGTAATCATCATTTTCCAACACATCGTTCACTACCACATTAAAACTCTGCGGCGTATTGACGATACCCACCACTACTTCGTCGTTTGCGATGGGCGATTCAATGATGTTCACATCAACGGCATCGCTCGAAGTACATCCATTCAGGTTGGCCGTTACCATGTAACTGCCTTCCAATATGGCCGGCACAACGGGGCAGCGGTCATTGGAAAAAATATTGCCGGAAGGGTCTTTCCATTCGTAACCCGCCCCGGTCATTGCAGGTTCTGCACAAAGGGAAAGGTCGTCGTCTTCGCAAGCAGGGCCATTTTGGACTGCTGTAATGTCAGACAAAGCATCCGTCACTTCCAATTGTATGGTGCCAATGCTGATACATTGTTCCAACGCTCCCGTAATTGAAACAGAATACAGTCCGGAACAGGCGGCGTTGATATTGTCTATGGTCAGCGTTTCGCCAGTTTGTGTACCGCATGGGCCACTCCATATATAGGTGTTTCCCGCCGCATTGGTGGAAAGCACAACAGCGCTCGTCCCATCAACACATTCCACGCTCCCTGCCACATTTATATCTACCGACAAAGGCTCTTCCACGGTAATGGCGACTTCGCCAATATCAGAAACACATCCATCTATTTCTACTTGGATGCCATACGTCGCATCGGCATCGGGCTGGATAGAACCTGGGAAAGTACAGGGTACTTGCTGGCCATTTTTATAACAAATAGTCGTAGCCCCTTGTGGTATGCTACTGAACAAAGTTGTAGAGCCGCCCATGCAAACAACAGTGTCCGTTGCTTGAAGTACGGGCGTTTCGGGTTTGTCCGTGAAATCAAAAGTGACCGTTTCGCTCACTGAACAGCCAATGGGCGAACTTGCGGTTACCGTATATTCACCAGAACAAGCAGAAGAAACATTCGACAGCGTAAAAACAGAATCCATTTGGCTGGCCGTACACCCGCCACTGATTTCCCAAGTCGCAGCACCGCCAGTCAATGCAGTGATCACCATGTCGGTAGAACCATCTACACACATGACCGCACCATCAGTCGTCAATGACAGCGAAGGTGTCTCCTCTACCACAACGATCCACTCTGCCGTATCAGAAACGCAGACACCCTGTGTCACAAAATACTGGTAAGTATAAGTCCCCGGCACTGTCGGATTGGCAATGTTGTCGTGGTTGTTGACATTGTTGATGCCAGCAGATGCCGCATCCGGCATGGCCGTCCAATGATAAGTAATGTCTGGCCCAGAAAATTCTTCTCCATCGAACATTATCTGTTCGCCTACGCAGGCCTCGGTGGTATTGGCCGTAAGGTCTGGCTTTGGCGGCTCGTCATTTATGATGACATTCTTAGAAGCGACACCTGTGCAACCGTTTGAAGTAGTGCATGTAACGGTATATACCCCCGAATGGCTTGAGTTGGCATTGATGATGGTCAATGTTTCGCCGAAGGCAAATGTACCGTCGGGGAATTCCCAAACACATTGCGTGACATCTGTATTTGCGGTGTCCACCGCTTCCAAAATAAGCGAGACATTGCCATTGGTACAGATCAGGTCGTTGTGGTTGATGACTATCTGCGGCTTCGGGAACAACTGCACCCCAACACTCGCAGTCATCGTACAATTGAATGGATAATTGATTTCAACGCTATAAGTGCCTGCGCCGTCCATTGGTATTCCGCTCAAAGTAAATGTAGCGTCCGTCGAAATAGTATCGCCTGCGGGGTCTGTCCAGATATAGCTTGCCCCGAGAACGTCATCCGTAAAGAAAGTGACATCATCGCCTTCGCATGGATTTGCCGGAAAAGCACTCGCCGTTGCATTTGGCAGGGCCTCTATTTCAATAATGAAAGAACAGGTTGCCTGATTGTTGCTCGGATCAGAAACAAGGTAGGTCAGGGTGTGCAGGCCGGCCCCAAAGGTGCTGCCGGAAACAAGCCCCCCCGTCTGCTGGACAGAAGCAATTCCACAATTATCAGTTGCCGAAATCCCGTTAAAGCTCAAGGCCACACTATCGCAGGCAACAGACTGAAGGCCCCCAATAAACCCAGACGGATCATCAATAAGCCCTCCATCCATGACGATGTTTATATTGCTTGGGCAATCCACCTCTGGCAGCTCCTTGTCTTCTATTGTAATATTAAAATCAGCAGTTTGCGAATTATTGTTCTCATCCACTACCGTACAAGTGACGGTGTGCATGCCCGTACCAAAAAAGTCGCCTGATTCGGCATCGCAGTACGAAGTATCAACGCCGCAGTTATCACCGAAAGTGATAGCCCCCCAAGTCACTACCGCTCCACATTCACCAGGGTCGGTATCCATCACTATATTCTGCGGCAAATTGGAAATAGTCGGGAACTCTACGTCCTCCACGGTCACTGTAAAAGAACAGACCGTTACATTTCCTGCGGCATCTGTTGCCACCGCTTGCACCTGTGTATCTCCGAGAGGAAATGTACTTCCTGATTGGGGCAATGTTATGAAGCTCACCACACCACAATTGTCCATTGGGCTGATAAAAGGCCAAGTCACCGCTGCCGAACAAAGCCCGGGGTCGTTGCCCACGGTCATATTGCCGGGGCAGGGGGCAAGCGTAGGTGGCTCGTTATCCGTCACCTTTACAGAAAATATACATTCAGTAATATTTCCCGTAAAATCCGAAGCCGTATAAGTAATGAACTCTGTGCCAACGGGGATAAAATCACCCGGTTCATAAGGCGTCGCTTCAATGAACAATACGCCACAATTATCTTCTGCGGTTGGAGGAGTCCAATCAACTACCGCACCGCAAAGCCCCGGATCGTTATTGACCACAATTTCTGCAGGGCAAGGGGCAATGTCCGGTGGCTGCGTATCCCTTACAAACAATTCGTAAGTGCAAGTAGCCGTATTGTTCGATTGGTCAGTTGCTGTCGCAACAATGATATTCGAGCCTAGCGGCAAAAGATCACCAATTGTAAAACTATAGGACAGCACAACGCCGGGGCAGTTATCGGTCGCATTTACCAACAGGTCGCCATTAAAAATAGCCCCGCAAGAATCAAGGGTATTGCCGATGGTATCTGGCATCATGGGGCAGTCGGTGATGACGGGGTCTTGCGTATCGGCCACCGTTACGGTAAATTCACAAGTATCCGCCAGCCCGCCAACATCGGTGGCTATGCTCACCACCGTCGTCATCCCGACGGGGAAAAAAGTACCCGATGGCGGAGTGCTGACTATCACAACAGAATCGCAATTATCTGTTGCCGTCACATCAAACGTGACCAACGCATTGCAGCTATCGGGAGTAGCATCTACGGAAATAGGTGTCGGACAGGTGATGGCCGGAGGAAAGGTATCGGCCATTGTCACTAAGAAAAAACAAGTATCGGAAACGTTGCCGACCGAGTCCAAAGCTATGATAGCGACTGTTGTATCTGCCATAATTACAGTGCCGTTGGGCGGCACTTGCGTTACTTTCAAAGAATCAGGATGGGTACAGTTATCTGTGAACGAAACCAAGCCCCGATAGTCGGGAAGCGTTGCCTGGCAATCCATGTCCGCATACAATATGGTGCCCGACGATGGGCAGGAAGTCAGCATCGGAGGAATGGTATCCAAAACAGTAACATTGGTAACACAGGAGGCACCATTACTGGCATCGGTCGCAGTGAGTGTAACCATATTGACGCCGATATCGGAACAATCAAATGAACTATTATCAATGGCTAGGGTAAACATGCAATTGTCCGTCGAGCCGTTGTCCACATATGAAAGGTCAATCGTTGCCGAACCAGTGCCGTCCAGATATACAATGGTGTCCGCAAAGCAATTTGCAACGGGCACCTGCATATCGGCTACCACTACATCAAAAGCACAGGTCACGGTGTCGTCGCTTATGCTGACCGCTGTATATGTCACTGTCGTTGTACCTACATTAAATACCTGATCGTCGGGCAAAGTGTCCGTGCCGCTGCCCATCGTCGGGGCGGACATAGAGTAGAACAGTTCCTGTAAATCAGCAATTGGCGCAATGACCGGGCCGTCGGTATTGACCTCGGCATTGCAGGAGTCGGGGTCTGTGGAGACGTTATAGTCCATCGGGCAGATTATGGTAAGCACATTGTCTTCCGTAATCACTACTTCAAATGAACAACTATCAATATTGCCAGCGGCATCTTCTACGTAATATGTTACCGTTGAAGTGTCAACAGGGAAACTTGTACCGCTTGCATCTCCTCCGTCACCTTCCATGGTCAACGCACCAGTAATATGGTAGTAGGTGGTATCAATCCCACAATTGTCATTTGAAGAGACGAGGGCAATATTGGCAATCATGGTGTCCATTGTTCCTGCAGGTACAAGGATACTGACATTTGCAGGACAAGATAGGGTTGGCAAAATGTTGTCTTCAACTGTTACCGTCGCAGTGCAATCATCAGTATTAGTGCCGGGATCGGTCGCTGTCAAAGTCACCGTGTTCGCTCCCAAATTGGTGCAGTCGAAACTACCGTTGTCGATTGACAAAGAGACAGAGCAGTTGTCGGAGCTTCCGTTGTCAACATCTCCCGCTACTATGCTCGCTTGGCCGCTGGCGCTCAATTGGACAGTGATGTCCTGACACATGGCCACTGGCGGAATATTGTCTTCTACCGTTACCGTTGACGTGCAATCGTCTGTGGCCATGACCGGGTCGGTCACTGTCAAGGCCACCGTGTTCGCTCCCAAATTGGTGCAGTCGAAACTGCCGTTGTCGATGCTCAAAGTGACCGAGCAGTTGTCGGAACTCCCGTTGTCAATATCTCCCGCCACTATGCTCGCTTGGCCGCTGGCGCTCAATTGGATCGTTATGTCCTGACACATGGCCACTGGCGGAATATTGTCTTCTACCGTTACCGTGGCGGTGCAGTCAACAGTGTTCATGCCCGGGTCGGTCGCTGTCAAAGTCACCGTGTTCGCTCCCAAATTGGTGCAGTCGAAACTGCCGTTGTCGATGCTCAAAGTGACCGAGCAGTTGTCGGAACTCCCGTTGTCAACATCGGCGGCTACTATGCTTGCTTGGCCGCTCGCACTCAATTGGACAGTGATGTCCTGGCACATGGCCACTGGATTTGTCACATCATCAATAACAACATCTTGCGTCTGCATAGAAACATTGCCGTTTCCATCATCAAAATTCCAAGTGATGGTATGAGTGCCTTGCGTACTATAAGTTAATGGATCAGTTGTCGTGCCCATTATCACACCTTCGCAATTATCCGTAGCAGTCGGTACAGATGTAACTGTTGCAACGCATTCGCCAGTCACATCCGGCAAAGTGGCCACGTCAGGGACAGGTGCAGTTACATCATCAACAACTACGTTTTGCGTTTGTGTGACGGTGTTTCCATTGCCATCATCATAAGTCCAAGTCACAACGTGTGTACCTTGGGTATTATAAGCCAGCGGGTCAGGAGTTGTACCTGTCAATGTCCCTTCGCAATTATCGGTTGCCGTTGGATTGACAGTGATCGTGGCTGAGCACTCGCCCGTTACATCTGGCAAGTTCATAACATCGGGGACAGGAGCAGTTACATCATCAACAATCACATTTTGAGTTTGCGTGACCGAATTTCCATTACCATCATCGTAAGTCCAAGTGATAATAAAAGTACCTTGTGTATTATAATTTAAAGGATCTGCGGTCGTACCGTTGATTGGTCCTTTGCAGTTATCAGTTGCAGTAGGTACACCTGTTACCATTACCGAGCATTCTACAATGATGTCAGGTAAATTGGCAACATCGGGAACAGGGTCCGTAACATCATCTATAACAACTGTTTGGGTTTGGGTCGAAATATTTCCATTGCCATCATCATATGACCAAGTAATGATATGAGTGCCCTGTGTGGTATAAGTAAGCGGGTCGCCTGTCGTACCCATGATAGCACCTTCGCAAAAGTCCGTTGCGGTAGGTACGGCCGTTACCGTTGCCGAACATTCTTCCATTATTGTTGGCAAAGTAGCAACATCGGGGACAGGTGCATCTTCATCCAAACCTAAGATTTGACCCGGCTGGAACAATTGGGCAAGAGGGTTTCCCATTGCATCGAACACGCCCGTGGGAAACCCTGAAAAACCTGTGAAATCAATTTCATATTGAGTAGAACCCGTTGCGGGCGAGTTGAGGTCAAAGTCAATGGTAATCAGCTTGGTAGAATCAGGCAAGGGCACTGCCGTCACATTAAACCAATTGAGCCGCAACTCTCCATTTGGGGCATCCGCTTGATTGATATTGGCCGCCGTCACAAGGTTGTTGATGGTCAAATTATTAAACGTCACCTCCGAGGTATTCCACCCAATCGGGAATTGGAAAGACGCCACATCGTTAAAATTAATGACCCCTAAACTGATGCTCGCAGTCATATCTCCGCAATTCAAAGTATCTATGGTGAGGTAAAAACGCGGGTCGGTCGGATTGAACATTTCAATTTCCACATTTACCTCAAATTGGCAGGGGCTGCTGTTCCCGGCATCATCGGTTACAGTATAAGTTACAGTGGTCATGCCTGGCTTAAATGAAATGCCACTTGAAGAACTACTGGCATTGTTCAAGCCATTGCCCGTTGTTGCTCCCGTCAGTGCAAAAGCAACTTCATCAACCGCACAATTGTCTCCAAAAGCAAGCAGGCCAATATTGTTTATCATGGTATCAATAGTTCCGAAGGGTACCGTAATCATCACATCCGCGGGGCAGGTAAGCGTTGGCGGAGTATTGTCAACAATGGTGACACTGCCTTGGTCAATGGTGAAATTGTTGATCGGATTGCCCGCTCCATCTCCTATGGTCAAGGTCGATTGGTCAATTTCCACAAGACTGCTTGTACCGTAAGTACCTGTGACCTGAAATTCAATACTGAACATGACCGTACCGGGCAATGTCTCATCTCCGAATGGCGCAGATTGATCAAACCACGAAAAAGTAAATTGCCCAGGAACAGTTGAGTTGGGAGCAAAAAGCGGCGGAAGGTTGTTGCTGCTAATGTTTACAAATGTAAGAACGGCAGGGTCCCAAGTAGCGGTATAGCCCAAAAGCCCTATTCCGTTCAGATCATTTATGCTGAAATCAACAGTGACCGTATTGACATCACATATTTCAACATCTTCGACACTTAGGTTCACTTGTGAGACTGCCCTGTGCAGTCCAATTGTTAATACGGTAATCAGGATAAGAAGAAGTTTTTTCATGAAAACTTAATTTTTCAAAGGACGGGCAGCCAATGACCGAACCCTTCCAATAATCGATTTCTGAGTGAATTGACAGACCAGTATATGCCTTGTTTTTTTGGACAATATGGGAAGTTATGGGAAAAGAATTTGGCAAGCGAAGTGACAACAAATTACAAATTATTTTAATTCGTAGCCGCTAAGATAAGCCACTATTTGGTAAATTTCATATTGTACTCCTCCTATTAACTATTTTGGGCATGTCAATGGGATTTCAAACTTGGTAAAGGGGTCGCCCCGTAGATATAGGGGCGACCTCCACCACAGTGGGTATGCTAAAGTGTTCAACATAAAAATTGCCTAAAGGCAATGCTCCATTTTAAATAGAGCATCGCCTCCGGCAATACCAGGTTCTGCTGGTTTTAATCCATCAATATCATTTTCTTGACCGCTGAGTCGGTCGGTGTATCAAGACGGTAAATCAGCACGCCTTTGGCCGATAGCTCCTCTTTTCCAACAAATACTTGGTTGTAGCCAGCAGGGTAATTGCCTTCGATCACTGTCAGCACTCTGCCTGCTGCATCCATGATAGTCAATGTCGCAGCAGAACTTTCCGGCAAGGTGAAACCGATTGCTGTCCTTTGGGCAAATGGGTTTGGTGTGTTTTGGTGCAAGGCAAAACCAGGTTTTACTTGCTCGCCCGTGGCCGTTGTCGTTTCAAACATAATACCGATACTGCGCCTGCCATCTTCGCCAAAAGCAATGGCGGGGATGAGGTCAGAGTTGATCCAGATCAGGTCGCTGATCGTTGCCGCATCGTCCAGAGCCTTGAAAGTCAAGGTCATTATCTGTTCTCCATCTTCCAAAGTAGCTGCCTCGACATCAAACCACGTGGCAGGTATCATTCCGTTGGACGCATTTGCCGTATTGAAATTGGCATCCGTGAAATTTGGCAGGTTGCCAGCAGCAATGCTCACAAATTCCAGTTCGTGGTTATCAAAAACAATCGTTTTCTGGAAAGAAGAAATTTCATTGAAATCATTGGCCATAAGTGCTACCGAGAACACTTCGCCGGCCGAAACAGAACGGTCTTCTGCCACCATGTAGAGGGCGTTCCGATCTTCTGCGGCATTGGGTGCAAAAGCAACAGTCGGGTCAGCATCACAAGTAACGTCCCCGATCTTGATTCCATAAAAATCGCCCATCAAATGGTCGGCGACTACATTGACATAGCTGATCTCCTCGTCAGGTGCAGGGAAAGCGGTGTTCACGGGCACAAAGGCCGGCACTTCGCCTGGAGGAATAAAACGCCAAGAGTTCAGGGTGGTAATGCCCGTCGGGTCATAGCTATTCAATATCAATGTATTCAGGCGGAACACATCAAACAGGTCTATCAAATTATCGCCGTTTATATCGCCCGCTATCATCTTCGGCCCAGAGCCATTAAGCGAAGATGGCAAGTTGACCGAATACAACAACAACTGCTGCACATCATTTGAAAAGACACCGTTGGCCCAATTGCTGTTCTTGATAGGAGTGATGGTAGAACTAGCCCCTTCTGGTACATTAAAGCTATAAGAGCCCGCTGCACCAAGTATGTTGCCTCCTGTACTTCCCGACAAGGTCACATCAACAAAATTCACGGGGTCAACACCACATCCGGGCATTTCCATGAAATTACCTGCCAGTTCATGTGTAATGGCAGTGTTCAAAATGGCAACCGTTCCGGCCAAGCCGAGGGAAGGTGCAGGTGCACCATTTACACCCACTGCGTCATTTGCAATAACGACTGGCGTTGACTGACCTGCCGAACCGACCAACATCACCTTGATATCGAACAATTTCGTCCCCGGCGCAAGCGAAACATTGGCGGAGCCTACCCAAGAGATTTCGCCGGTCGCTTGATTGATGGTTGGCGTACCGGGAATGGCATTGGCAAGTATATCGGGGTGCACGTTCACTATTGAAGAAGCAGCAAAGGTCGCTACCGCTAAATCAGTGATGTCAATGTCCAAAGTGAACAAGCTCACATCGTCGAACATATCCACGGTCACTGGCACTTCGATCATTTGCCCCGGCGCGCCCGACATATCGTTTATGTCGAAAATGACGCCGCCCATGACCGTCACCGTAGAGGTACAACTGTTGGTGTTGCCCGCTGCGTCGGTAGCTGTCATAGTAACAATCACCTGCCCGATGTCGGCAGTGGTAAAGGCCGTCTGCGAAAGGCTAAGGGTCATGCCCGGACAGTTATCAGAGCTTCCATTGTCAACTCCCGCTGCGGTCAATGTTCCGTTTCCATTATTGTCCAGTTGGACGGTAACGGCAGGGTTGCAATTGGCGGATGGGTTTTGAGAATCAATGACTTCCATGGTCAAGGTATGCATGGTTATGTTGCCGCACTCATCTTCTGCCGTCCATTCAATCACATAAGTACCCGGGGCATAAAAACCCGAGGCATCGGCCAAACCATCTCCCGTTCCGAAGTTTGCAAGAGCATCATTGGTAATGGTATAAAGGCTACAATCATCTGAGATGAAAGAAGACAGGTCGAGGTCAACAAATGGCGTGCAGATGCCACCTTGCGCCAATACACTTTTGGTGGTCGGATAGTTAAATACCGGGCCGTTTTCATCACTCGTCGTAATGATCTGTGCTTGTGTAAGTGCTTCATTTCCACAATCGTCTTTCAAGTCCCAAAGGCGGGCCATGCAGAATTCGCGGGGGCAATCTATTGCCGGTACCGGACAGATCAGTTTGTCAACATATACAAAGTTGGTGATGGTGGTGACACCTGGGCCAAATTTCCCATCAGATGATTGCTGGGAGAAACCAAACACATCTCCTCCCATCACCGGAATGACGGCTCTTCCACTTTGGGTCAAGCCTCCAATATCATTCGTCAATTTTTCAAAAGAGGCACTTGTTCCTATATAATACCCGAATGGGTCAAATTCAGGGTCATCAATCGTCGTATAAGACCAATCAAAAATCACCCAGCCCATTTCTGGAATGCCCGTTTCAAAATTCGATTCCCCTCCGCTTCCATTATCTGGACCAGTCAAAGAAATTGAGGTTGGGGCAGTAACAGTTAAACTTCCATCATGACCGGGCAGTTCTTCATATTCCCAAACACCATGAACGCCATTTGAACCAAATGTGCCAGACGAACCAACAGAAAAATCATAAGTCACCGAAGTAGGTGCCAACGAAAGATAGGCCGTATTGCTTTGGAAACCTTTGAATGCTTGGTAATCCTTATAAGTCGCATCTGGCAAATCGCAGTTGTCCAGTTCATCGGTCACATCACCTGTGAGTGCTGCCAATTGGCCTGGGTCAGAAGGAGTGACATAGCAGATGTCCAAGCCCCAAGAGATGAGGTTGCCACCGTCAATACTAAAATTATCTGCTATAATCAATAGCCATGTACCATCCATTTGCTCTCCGATAAAATCGGATAAATTGCCAGAAGGTTGATAAACACCATTATCTGTTGGTGGACATGGGAAGGAGCCATAAGCATTGGGAGATTCATCATCAAAATTAATTTCGATATTATCCGTAACGCCACAACTATTGACATATAGATCCACGCTGGTCCCAGTAGGGCTTTCAAGCCTGATAGATAAATCACCAACCCAAGTATGCTCAATCTCAAGATTAGACACGTTCACATCCATGATTTTTCCAAGGCCAGCGATCACTATTTCGGAAGTATCAAGATCATGGGCACTAAAAAGAATTCCTTTCGGCACATCGGTACTTACCCATGAATCGCAAAGGTGGTTCACTACATCCGCAGAGCCATCTGCACATGCCACGTCTGCATCGGCAGGAGCAGTGAAAGAAGGCACCGTTGTATCTTCTACATAAATCCTTTGAGTACAAGAGGTCATCGTTCCTTCGCCATCTTCTACCGTCCATGTGCGGTCAACATAATAGACATAACCAGCTGTGCCACAGTTAGCAGCGGTAACCCTTGCCGCATCAGAAAAAGACCTAGTGACTTCGCAGTTGTCATACATGGTACCAGCCAAAGTCAAAGGTATTATCTGGACTTCCACCACATCCCCCGTCCTGGAAGGCATCAGGTTTTCAAGATTCGGATCCGGATTGGTACATTCTACTGTTATGTCAGAAGGACATAAAATCTGCGGCGCCTCATTGTCCTGAACTGTAATCATAGAGGTACAGATGGCTGAATTGACAGTGGGGTCGTTAAGACAGGTTTCCGTTACCCGAATATAAACCATGTTCGCTCCAAGTTCTGTGCAATCAAAAGTTATATCGCTGGAGTAAGTAATTCCGTCTTTTGATATTTCCCTGCCGAGGTTAAACCCACAACAGGCATCAAAACTGGACAAAGAAAACTGCAATGGGAAGATGGTCACCATGCCGTCAGATTGCAGGGCAACAGCGGCGTCCGTACAAGATGCCACAGGCGGCACATTGTCTATAACAGTAACATCGGAAGTACAAGTGGAAGTATTCGTTCCGTCATCCAATGTCAAAGTAACTGTAACCGGTGGATTTCCAGGAAGGTTAGTAATATCACCACAATCAAAAGCAGTCATATCAAGCGACATGGTGAAAGAGCAGTTGTCGGTACTGCCATTGTTTATATCGGCAGGGGCAAGGGTGAAATTCCCGCTGGCATCCAGATAGGCATCAAAAGTTGGATGGCAGATTGCAGTGGGAGGAGTTGCATCATTTACAGTAACCGATGCCATGGCAGGAACGAGCGACTGGTTTCCATATTCATCTTTCACATGAAGCCAGACGGTATTAGCCCCCTGGTCATTGCAATCAAATGTGACCGACGGTCCAAATGTGCCCGGCTGAAGACCGGGGGTATTGGGGTCATCTTTAGCAATCAAATACATATCAATTGCACAATCATCAGAACTTGGCGTTACCGTATCATCAATATCGGCACCGGTAACGGTCACTGATCCGGGATTGGCTGCACTTAAATTACGGGCGATGTCTTCTGCCCTAGCTATCGGCCGAGTAACATCCCTGACGGTAACGGTAGCAGAGCAGAAATTTTCATTTCCTTCATCATCCACTATGCGCAGTTCCACATCATTATCATTTATATCAGCACATCCAAACATTACCGTTTCGCCAAATGTCCCTCCCGGCAATTTCCTGATTTCAAAATTTGCATCCACTAATGGAATAGTGCAATTGTCGGTGCTCCCATCATCAATATCTGTATCGTCCACTGTCACCGAAGGGGTCATTCCCGTAACCAAATCAACGGTAATATCTTTACATACAGCATCTGGTGGAAGATTGTCCTCAATGGTCAGCATACAAGTAACAACAGGTGATATATTAGCAGGGGAGGCCACATCTACAACCCTGAAATCAACAGGAAATGGACTTGCCATAATATCCGCACAACCAAACGGCACGGCTTCTTCCCATAGATTCAAGTCCATATCAAAATCAAGTGGGTCTTCTATTTCAAACCTCAATATGCCACAATTATCAGTACTTCCATCGTCAAAGCTGGAAGCACTTACGGTTACATTTCCATTTGCATCCAAAGAGGCTGTAATATTTTTACACACCGCCATAGGGTTTTGGTTGTCTTCCACGGTGATGGTAAATGTCTGGGTAACAGTATTTCCAGCCTCATCTTCGGCAGAAAATGTCACCACACTCGCGCCCGCATTGAAATCAAGATTGACAATAGAAACTCCCGGACCGGAAGCTGTTGTAGCTCCCGTTACAGTATATTCCATAGTAATAACTCCAACCGGGTTGCATGAGGTAGAATTGTCTGTAACCGGCCCGGCATTAAAAGAAAGGGTTTGGATGCAGCCCGCAGGTGAAAAAGTCTGGGACGAAAAAGTGTTAGTGAACATCGGGGCTTCATCATCTACCACCGTCACGTCAAAAGAGCAGGTAGCTGTATTCGTTCCGTCACTTGCGGTATAGGTCACGGTAGTCGTACCTTTATCAAAGACGTCGCCTGGATTATGGGTAGAAGTAAAAGATGAAATTCCACAGTTGTCCCCAGCAGCAGGCGCTGTCCAGTTAACAGTGGTACTACAATTTCCCGCCCCATCATCGCTGGTCTCTGCCGTAATATCTGCAGGACAACCAGTAATAACAGGGTCTTGGTCATCTGAGATCGTAACCACCGTAGAAACATTGACAGTATTCGTACCATCAGTAACAGTGAAATTAACGGTAGTCACTCCCACGTTATAAATCCCGCCCGCATTACCTGTCCCCGACCCCGAGGTAGCACCTACACGTACCCAACTGATCGAAATGTTCCCATTACAATTGTCAGTAACAGTAGGAAGCAATGGATCAACCAAGATAGAACAAGCCCCTGGATCTGCGGCCATGTTCACCGCTGCCGGAGCAACCACAACAGGTGGCACAAGGTCAACAATGGTGACAACAAAGGGAAGAGGAGCGCTTTGCACCCCAGCCCCAACATCATCCAAAGTAACAAAGACAACAACAACGGTACCTATATCCGAGCAATTAAAGGTCGGTCCAGGCAAGGCCGTTTGATAAGGAGTCACTGGTGGATTCGCACCGTCTTCCCAAATAGAAAGCGTACCTCCGCCTGAAGGAAGGCACTGTGGGAAAGAACTTGACACAAATGGCTCCAAAAAAGTACTGTTCAAAATAGCAGTACCAGAGTTGTCCAATGAAAGGCTCACAGCCCCCGTAATTCCTGGCGCATAGCCAATATTACATTGTGCAAGTAGGGAATCAGAAGTAAAGCAACAAAGAAACATCGTTGCCATCAAACCGGTCATCAAAACCTTCGGCATCCGGGGCCGTAGGTTCGTGACCTGTTCATAGAATTGGAGTAAGCGGTTCGTAATGCCCGCTTGAGTGTTGAACTTTAGCATAGTTAGTAGGCTTGGTTTAGTGAAAAAATTGTTTTCAGCTATTGGTAGTCAGTGGTCAGCATTTGGCATTTAAAAAGCGCCAAGTGCTAACGGCCGGCCAGCAAGCAGCTTATACATGAGTACCCATATGAGCGGGCCGTTGCCCGTTCATCAAATAAATGTCTTTTTGTTCAGAAGGCGCAAGCAAGTACAGGCGCTCTTTCTGGTTCCGGTGAGATGTTTTTTGTTTTTGCTTATCGTTTTTTATAGGCAAAGACGGAATTACAGAAAGGACAAAGTCCTAATTACTTGTTCACGGGATAATAGTTGTGCGGGAGACCACTAAATGTACTGGTAAGTATGATCGGAATCGGTTTCAGGTAACGTTGTGAGTCCATGTTCAAACGGGATTGTAACGGGTCGGATAGCAAATGAGATGGGGCCATCCTGAATCGGTTTATATGTTCATGTATATTTCCTGTTTATGGCAGGAAATTATTTAACGCAAAAGTAGTGGGCTTCACTGGGGCAAACATCCCTACATTTAGGTATTCTAAAGGATTTTAATAAAAATATAACATTATAATAAATCCGTTATAAGTCGCTGACAAACAACCTGTTGGGTATTTTATAGAAACAATTTCAAATTAGTTAAATTTTTATGTGCTGTAAATAGCGAACAATTTGCCCATTTCTCACAAGGAAAATAGAAGGTGCAGAGTGGAGGTCTTTTTCAACTGATATGTTTTTAGCGCAAGGGACGCAAGGGGACGCAACGATCAGTTGGTTTTTCAGCGCGTTCCCTTGCGCCCCTTGCGGCCTTGCGTTGAAAACATATCGGTTGAAAAAGACCACCACCGTATATCCATTAGTCCTACTTTGGCACTTTATATTTTCACTAACCCCGAGTACCCGGGGTTAGTGAAAAATTCCAAAGTAGAATTAGGGCATATGGAAAATTGCAACTATTTACCAGCCTCGCTGGGGCTGGTAAATGGTTACGGAAAACCTAAAAAAACGTACCCGGCAATATACTTTTCAAATAAGCAATAATCTCGCGGCTCCGTACATCCGGCTTTCCTTTAATGTTCAAATAATAGCTGATAAGCGTAGAAAACTGATTGTTGAACTCCTGTTGCAGTTCATTAAAATCTTTTAAAGAAAAATGGATATTGATGCCCGGCACCAATATTTGAAAAAGGCCGTTTTGCTCATCATAATTAACGGTGAAGTCAATTTGCTTTTGCAGTTGAACTGTTTTTTCTTCGTGGACCAAATAGCTGATGTGGCCGTCCAGGGCATCTAATTTTTGGGTAAATAAATTATTTTCTGCAAAGTCGCTCACCTTTAATTTAATTGCCGACTTGTTCATATCGACGGGAATGATCGTGCGGTAAAAACCAATGCTCCGTTGCGGCTTATTGGCAGATATGTTTTTTGGCAAAATAATATCAACGATTTGATTGGAAATCCTTTTTATTGTTTTTTTTGTTTTAAAATTTTTATCGGTTATAGCGATGGTAAAATCACTGTTGTTATTGATAGAAGATATATACGGCTCGAATATTTTTCTCCGCTCCCCCTCATTGTATTTTTCCAAAATCCTTTCCACCTCGTTCCTCGAGCCAAAATCTGTTTTGATAATATCGGCAAAAAACAATTTGATGACCTGCTCCCGCCATTTTTGTATTTCTTTGTGTTCTATCTCCGTGCGCCCCATCATGCTGTCGGCAGATATGCCAAAGCTGAAAGTCTTGCTGTCCAATGCAACCACCCGCAGCCGGGTCAGTTCCACCAATTTATTTTGCAGCTTTTTAATGCGGCTTTTATCGGCATTGAACAAATGGTAAAATTTATTTTGAAATTCTATTTTAATATAATTGGTATATGCAGCGGTGAGGTTTTTCAGGAAATTCCAGACATCGTTTATTTCCAGTGTTTTTTGGTACATTACATTTTCCGAGCTTATATTAAAATAGATGGCGTCCTTTTTCAATATTTCAAGATAATCGGTAATGCCCAAAGCGATGCTCTCGACATTTACTTCATATATATCCGAAATAACGGCTGCCGTATCCTGCAAAGACCTGCCGAAGTCGTCCGCTTTTTTTCTTCTCGGAACGGGCAATAAAAACGGATCGGAAAAACCCAGTTTTGCGGGCGCTTCATAAAACAGGTATTTCTCCCCTATCCTGTTGAGTTTCCATTTTTTGTTTTCCAGATAACCGGTGATAGTTTCGAGTTTCATTTAGTTGTATATATTTTCAAGGATGTTTTTAAATGCAGTCTGATCGAGCAATTGGGTTTTGGGGATTTCAATATTTCGGCTTTTGTTTTGCCCGGTTATTTTTGCACCTTTTTCATGCATATACCAATAGCAGGAACAATTTATTTTTAATGCCGCTCCTGTCAGCTCAATATATCCGTTTTTATTTTCTGGCCATATACAAACAAAAAGGACCAATGGCCGTTGGTGGTTTGCCCGTTCAACCAATTCGGTGTAAATGTCATTGCCGATGCTGCATTTTACAGAAGCCTTATTGTTTTTTATTTGCTTTTCGGACAGCGCCAAAATGCGGCCTTTTATTTCTTTGTTGGTAAACAAAAAGGCCTGCCTGCCTTTGGGGAGTTTCCTTTCCGCCAATTCTTTGATATGCACAGCATTATCGCTAGTCGCCATTGTTTTGTAGCCCAAGCTGTTGGCAAGTATCTCGACGTATTTTTTGGAAAGCAGGGCATTGATCTGTTCGGCTGTCATTTATGGGTTTGTTTTGATGTTGATCGTTGAAAGGGCGGTAAAACGGGGGCGCAAAGAACTGCAAAAAATGCGAGAAACATAAGCCCGGAGCAGTTGATTTTTTGTTAAAAACACCACAGGGGGAGAGGGGCTAAAAAGTTGGCCCTGTTATTCCCTGAAAAACCCTACCTTGCCCAAAATAGAGAAGAACATGGATATCAAAAACCAACTTTACCAAGCCTGTTTGCAAAATATAGAAAGGCGCATTTCCAACGCACAAGAATCCCTCGATGCCGCCATTGCCGCAGGCAACGAAGAAACCAAAAGCAGTGCGGGCGACAAGCACGAGACCGCCCGTACCATGATGCAGATAGAACAGGACAAGGCAAGGGCACAATTGATAAAAGCAATGCAGCTAAAAAACAAATTGGCACAAATAAAAACAAACCATAAATATGACAGAGCAACAGGGGGCGCTTTGGCAATTACCGGTTCGGGCAAGTTTTTTATAAGCATTGGAATCGGAAAAATAAATTTAGGAGGAGAGACCTATTATGCCGTCTCGCCCGAAGCCCCCATTGCCCTGGCTATGATGAATAAAAAGGAACAAGAAATTGTCTGTTTTCAAAACAAAGAGTTTGTTATCCAAAAAATATTTTAATTAGCGCAGATACTTTTTATATATTGCCAGCAAAAGAAAACTTTCCCGGAAAATGCTTCCAGCCCGCCTTTATCGCCGGGCTGGAAGCATTCATTTTAGGCAAGCAAAAAATATTGTGAAATGAGCAACATCAACATTGATTGGAAAAAAGAAAACACCTACGATGCCATCGTTATCGGCAGCGGCATCAGCGGAGGCTGGGCGGCCAAAGAACTGGCAGAAAAAGGGCTGAAAACGCTTGTCCTCGAACGGGGGCGGAATGTCCGCCACATCAGGGACTACCCCACCATGAACATGAACCCCTGGGACTTTAAATACCGCAACAGGATGCCGCCCGAAGAAATCGAAAAACATTACCAAAAACAGAACAGGACAGGATATACGGTAAGGCCAGAGCATGTGCATTGGTTCGTCAAAGACGACGAGCACCCCTACTCGGAAGTAAAACGCTTCGACTGGATAAGGGGCTACCACGTCGGTGGGCGCTCGATCACCTGGGGCCGCCAAAGCTACCGCTGGAGCGACCTCGATTTTGAGGCAAACGCCAGGGACGGCATCGGGGTGGACTGGCCCATCCGCTACAAGGACATCGCCCCCTGGTACGATTATGTGGAGGAATGGATCGGCGTCAGCGGCCAGAAAATGGGGCTGCCCCAATTGCCCGATGGGGTATTCCAGCCGCCCATGGAAATGAACTGCGTGGAACGGGATGCCAAAGCAAAAATCGAATCTGCATTTTCCGAAAGGAAGATGACCATTGGCCGGACGGCCCATATCACCAAGCCGACCGATGCACAAAAAAAGCTCGGACGGGGCAGGTGCAACTTCCGCAACCTCTGCATGAGGGGCTGCCCCTATGGCGGCTATTTCAGCAGCAACGGGTCCACTTTGATCGCTGCCGAACAGACGGGCAACATGACCTTGCGCCCTTATTCCATCGTCCACTCGCTTGTTTATGACCAAGCAAAAAGCAAAATAACGGGCGTAAAAGTACTGGACGCAGAGACCAAGGAAGAACTCGAATTTTATGCAAAGGTCATCTTCGTAAATGCCTCGGCCCTCAATTCTGCTTGGCTCTTGATGAACAGTACCAGCGACCGCTTCCCCAACGGCATCGGCAACGAAAGCGACCAACTGGGCCGCAACGTGATGGACCACCATTTCCAAACAGGCGCACATGGAAACGTGGACGGCTATACCGACCGCTACTATTCCGGCAGGCGCGCCAACGGCATCTACATCCCCCGCTTCCGCAACCTCGACCGCAAGACCAAACAAAAAGACTTCCTCCGCGGCTATGGCTATCAGGGCGGGGCAAGCCGAAGCGGCTGGGGCCGGCTGATAGCCGAAATGGGCTTTGGCACCAAGATGAAAGAAGAACTCCATGAGCCCGGGCGCTGGCGCATGGGAATCAACGGCTTTGGGGAAATGTTGCCCCACCCCGACAACCGCATTAGCCTGAACAAAGACGTGCTCGACAAATTCGGCATGCCGACCCTGACCATGGACGTGGAGATCAGGGAAAACGAACTCAACATGCGCAAGGACATGCAGGCCGCTGCCGCAGAAATGCTCGAAGCCGCAGGCCTGAAAGATGTCAGGACGTACAATGGAAACTATGCGCCCGGCCTCGGCATCCACGAAATGGGCACTGCCCGAATGGGCCGCGACCCAAAAACCTCCGTCCTCAACCGATGGAACCAGGTTCACGAAGCCAAAAACGTCTTCCTCACCGACGGGGCCTGCATGGCCTCCTCTAGCTGCGTCAACCCGTCGTTGACCTACATGGCCTTGACGGCACGGGCTGCCGATCATGCCGTGAGCGAACTGAAAAAAGGAAACCTTTAATGCCAATGATGGCCATTGGCTGCGGGCTATTTGCCTGCCAACAGCCAATGGCCTCTGGCCAATAGCCATAAAAAAATGAACAGAAGAGACGCCATAAAAAGAACGACCCTCCTCCTCGGGGGCACCTTGTCCGCCAGTGCCATTTTGGGCGTGATGAGCGGCTGCCAACCTGAGCCCGTACTCAATTGGACGCCCACTTTTTTTACCACCGAAGAAGGGAACATCGTCGAGCAAATGGCCGAGCGCATCCTTCCCCGCACCGATACGCCGGGCGCCACCGACGCCGGGGTGCATACCTTTATAGACGCCATGATGTCGGGCTATTATGAAGAAAAAGACAAGCTAGCTTTCAGGGAAGCACTCGCAAAAGTAGATGCCGATGCAAAGGCTGAGCACGGGAAGGCCTTCACTAAACTGACCGCTGCGCAACAGGACGGTCTGCTGAAAAAATATGACACCGAGGCCTATGGAGCAACCGCTGGCGATGACCACTTTTTTAAAACGATGAAGGAACTGACCATCCTGGGCTTCTGCACTTCAGAGGTGGGAGCGACCGAATTTTTGAAATACGACCCCGTGCCCGGAGACTATAAAGGCTGCATCCCTTATTCAGAAGTGGGGAGCGCTTGGGCAACTTAGGAACGGTGAGTACTGATAATCAGTGGGCAGTGGCCATCACGTGCTTTTTACCACTACCAATCAATCTAACGCAACTGCCAATCCGAAGGGCCGGGGCAAGTATAAATTGAAATGCCGGATGTTTAGAAAAGCATCCGGCATCTATAGCTTCGCTAAAAACCCGCTCACCGCTTTTTCTAATTTTCCCGCATCAAAAAACCGCGCCGACAAACCGCCTTTTTCCAGCGCACCGGCCATTCCTTTTTCCAAATTTATTTCTTCTTGCGCTTGCACGCAAAACAGGCCATTTGCCGAAAGGCGGCTGCCGAGGTATTCTTGTTCCGTTTGTCCGGGAGTGGGGACGAGCAGTGCCGGCCTGCCCAGTTTTGCGAGGTCCATTATAGAGCTATATCCCGGCCTGCCAATAAAAAGGCCGCTGGCGAGGATGTTTTTATTCAATGCTTCAGAGGCAAGGTGCGAAACCACTTCAATATTTTTTCCAATAAAAAAATGTTCGTTTTTTTCTGTTTTTCCCTGCACGACCAAAAAGCGGCGAGTTGATTTTTTTGCTTGCTCGATAATGCGCCGTTCCAATTTTGTGCGCTGCGGTTCAGGGCCGGAAAGCACGGCAATGGCGCCGTATTTTTTTTTTGTTTCATAAAAATCAAAGCGGGAGAGTGCGCCGATATATTGGATGTTTTTAATGGGCGTTCCATGAGAGAGCCGGCCCGATAAGTTTGGTTCATTGGCCACGTCGGGCACCCAGCATTCATTGTGTTTTTTGATAAAATAATAATTTATTTGCCGGGCGGCCCATTGCAAAAAGGGAAAAGGAAGGATTAAATTTATTTGGTGGCCAATAAAAACGGTAACTGTTTTTTTATTGAAACAGCCCAGCCGGTTGTCGGAAACAATACCGTCGAGGCTATATTTTTTTATGTATTTTTTTATTGTTTTTTTTTCTGAAAAAACGGCCCGGATGAGTTTTGGCATTTCCCTGCCCATATTTAGAACAATATTTTTTGAGCGGTATTTTATATTATATGCAGGCAAGGGCAGTGCAGGCAGGCCGGGAAATTCTTTTTTCAATAGTTCCAGCGCACGGCCATCAGAAGCAAGGAAAACCTCAGCACCCTGCCGCTGCAGTTCTTTGATGACAGGTATGCAGCGGGTGGCATGACCAAGCCCCCAATTGAGGGGCGCAACGAGGATTTTTTTCTTTTGCCGCAAGTATTTTTATAAGTTTGTATTTATCAGCATAAGCCCGCACATGAATTTTCCCGCAAAGCAAACCTTCATGTAGCTTTGCGTGACCTTGCGAAACCTTTGCGGGAAAACTCATATGTATGGGCTGAACAGTTGCCTTTATATTTGTAAAACCTATCCACATGAAAAATGCCCGCCTCTTCCGCATTGCCCTGTTTTTATTAACGATAGCCATTTGCCTGACTGCCTGCCGTGCCACCGATTGCGGGTGTCCGTAGTTCAGTCGGCAGTCTTCAGTCGGCAGTCTTCAGTCGGCAGTCTTCAGTCGGCAGTCGGATAATAGTGGTCAATCAAACAACAAATGGGTTTGCAAATTAATGCAAACCCATTTGAAATATAAAACCACCCGACAAGCAGCAATCAACCATTCAACCTGATCTCATCGTCGCTTCCGTCGAAGAATTTATATTGCCCGATCTGGAAATTGCTTTCGGGGCGGATGCGGATCCATTTGTAATATTGTTTATACCATTTCATTTGTCTGCTGGGAAAGCCTTTTTTCAAAAAAGCCTCGACAAAAGGGTGGACTTTCAAAACCAGTTTTGACTTGGCGCCAGATTGGATGATGAACTTCAAATCCCTTTCGATAGCATCTGTTACCAGTATGGTCGGGTTGACTTTGCCCGAACCTTTGCAGGCCGGGCAGACTTCGGAGGTGTTGATTATTATCTCTGGCCGTACCCGTTGGCGGGTGATCTGCATAAGCCCGAACTTGCTCAGCGGCAAGATGGTATGCTGTGCCCGGTCTTTTTTCATGGCTGCGCGCATGGCATGGAAGAGCATTTTTTTATGCTCGTTGTTGCGCATATCTATGAAATCAATAATGATAAGGCCGCCAATGTCGCGGAGGCGCATCTGCCGGGCGATTTCTTCTGCCGATTCCATGTTCACGTTCAGCACGGCCTGTTCCTGGTTTTTACTCGACATTTTGTGGCCACTGTTCACGTCCACCACGTGCATGGCCTCGGTAGATTCGATGACAATATAGGCGCCACTGCTCATCGTTGCCGTTTTGCCGAACGAAGATTTGATCTGTCGGGAGATGCCGTAGGCATCGAAAATGGGGCGGCCCTTGCTATAATACGAAACGATGCCCACCTTGTCGGGGGCGATGCTGCCAAGAAATTGGCGGATGTTGGAATAGAGCTGCTTGTCGTTCACAACGATCTTGCTGAACGAGTCGCTGAGGATGTCGCGGAGTATGCTGCTGGTTTTGTCGAGTTCGCTCAACAGCTTGGTGGGAGGGCGGGAGCCTTTTAATTGATGGAAAATATCTTCCCATTTGCCCAGCATCAGGGCAAGCTCTTCATGGAGGTCTTGCACTTTTTTGCCTTCGGCAGCCGTCCGCACAATGACGCCAAAATTTTTGGGCTTGATGCTTTCGATCAAGGATTTCAGGCGCTTGCGCTCTTCGGCGTTGCTTATTTTTTTAGAAACAGCAACCATGTCGTTGAATGGCGTAAGCACCAAGTACCTGCCCGGAATAGTCACTTCGCAACTCAGGCGAGGGCCTTTGGTAGAGATCGGCTCTTTTAAAACCTGCACCAAGATAGCCTGCCGACGGGTCAGTACCTGGTCTATTTTACCTGTTTTGATGATCTCCGGTTCGATCTTGAATTTTTCAAGGTTAGGAGAATTCAGGCTGCCGTTGACGGTACTGTTGGTGAACTTGATGAGGGAGCGGAGCTTGGGCCCCAGGTCGGTATAATGGAGGAAGGCTTCTTTTTTGTGGCCGATGTCCACAAAAGCAGCGTTGAGGCCGGGCATCAATTTGACTACCCTGCCGAGGAAAATGTCCCCCACCAAGAAATTATTGTTTGTCTTCTGGTTGTGCAATTCCACCAGTTTGCCCTTTTCCAATAGGGCAATTTCTACCTCTGTTGGGGCAGAATTGATAATTAATTCTTTATCCACGATGTTGTGTATTTATAGACACAAGATGGCAGCTTGCAAGGAAGGGAGTTCGTAATAAATAGCCTGCCCATTGCAAAATGCCAGCACCGGAAAGGTCAAATCAGGAAGGTCATTATTGAAAAGAGGAAAGTACAGAGCAGAGTATATATATCGAGTTGAGAATTGTTGACCGGTGTCTATATGCTTGAACAAGCGGCTTTTTATAGTTTATCCTTTCGGAGTTGTTTCAACCGGATCAATAAAACGCTAAGTCTGTCGGGGCAAGTAGGTAGTTTTTTATGATTCAAGCATTTTTATTTTTGAATCAAAAAGGGGCTTGTTCCAGGTTTTTAGTGAAATCCAAAAGGCATGCTTTACCGAGGATTTATCTTTAGTGAATGTTGTAACTCTGTAAAATCTTGACTGCAATAAATGACTGTTCTTTTGATTTTTTCAATCCAGAAATTAAATCATAAGAAGCTATTGGCAACCAATGTAAACGGTGGCTGCCAATAGCATATTCCAAAAAACCTAGCGGTTTTTCTTCTTATGACGATTTTTCCTGAGTCTCTTTTTGCGTTTGTGAGTAGCGATCTTATGACGCTTACGCTTTTTTCCACAAGGCATATCTTCACTCCTTTTTTGACAGATCCCAGCAAGCAGTTCCCAAAAACCTAACTTGCTGTAAAAATGACTGCCGGGTTAAGAAATATGGTTCAAAATAAAAGCAACAGAAAATTCGACATTGCTGTTGAACTTTCCTTTATAACCTTATTGACGGATGGCCTGCTAAAAAAACGCCAGTCAATCAATAGTCAGTTTTTTGCATTTGTCCAAGTACTTCGCTGCATTTGCTTGGTCGCCTATTTGTTGGTAGGCTTCGCCCAAAAGGCAGTTAGAGGTTGGGTTTTCCGGTTCAAGGCTCACGGCTTTTCCGAGCCGTTTTATCGCCTTTTCAAATTGGCCGGTCTGTATGCCCAACCTTCCGAGCTGGTTCAGGACAGGGACATAGTCCGGGTTCTGTTTGTTCAAGTCAACCAGCATCAATATCCCTTTCATGGGGTTGCCTGCCGGAGGGTTTTCGGTATGGACAATAGCGAGGTTCATCTTGTGCTGCAGGTTGGAAGGGTTCAGTGAAGTTGCATTTTCCAATGCCTTGATGGCATGCCCGGTGCAATAATCCTTCACCTTTTTTTCCTTTTCCCGCTGCACACAGATCGAAAAAGTAGTGCCTGCGATAGACCATGCTTCTTCGGTAGCGTCTATTTCCGCAACCTGCTCGGCATAGTAGCCTGCGATGGCAGGTTTTTCAAATTTGTACCAAGTGCTGGAGAGTTCCTTAAAAGCATTGGCCTTGCCAGTTTCGTCTTCGGCACTGTTGAGTGCTGTTTCAAGTGCCAATATGGTTGCCCCGTCTTGTGGTGACAGGCCAGGCTT
This sequence comes from Bacteroidota bacterium, assembly GCA_011321935.1. Classification (GTDB taxonomy): domain Bacteria; phylum Bacteroidota; class Bacteroidia; order Chitinophagales; family Saprospiraceae; genus UBA6168. The sequence goes on from DROJ01000403.1 coordinate 28,635, forward strand.
GGCCTCCATCAACAGAGAGCCTATATCGGTACTGACTGCCGCTAAAGTCCTTTGCTTTTCAATGATCTTGTGTTTATCAGGCTTGGTGTCGCATCCGAAATAAAGTGCGGTGAACAGTGCTGCTGCTGTCAAAATAACCGCCCACTGTGTTTTGTTCATGCACTTTGGTTTTTGAAAAAATGACTACTACACATGTTTCAAGCAAGTAATAACACTAGCCATTGCCTTTGTCGTCGGGCAAGCTGTTCACATTTTTTTTGACCTGCTCCATGAATACTTTAGCAGGTTTAAAGGCTGGAATGTAATGCTCGGGTATTTCAATGGAAATATTCCGCTGGATATGGCGGCCTACTTTCTTTTTCCGCTTTTTCACAATGAAGCTCCCAAAGCCCCTGATATAGACATTCTCGCCTGTGGCAAGTGAACCCTTGACCGACGTGAAGAACTCTTCGAGGGTAACCAGCACGTCCACTTTGGGGACGCCGGTTTTATCTGAAATGGCTGTTACTAGGTCAGCTTTTCTCATCTTATATAACTGGTTTAGAATGAGTTATGAAATCAAGACCCATATATTTAAAATGGAGCGCAAATTTCGGAAAAAAAACCTTCTGCGGAAATAAATCACCATTTAATTTCAAAATATTTCTCATTAAGTATCAATGGGTTATGAAAGGCCGGGGTATCCTTCATCACTTTTGGGCATTGGCTGTTGGCCGGGCCGGGCATCTCTGCAAAATTGCCAGGGCGCTTGCTTTTCGTTGCCGAAGGCCAATGGGCAATAATTCGGGATAAAGTATATTTTAATAATGTGTTGCCTATATTTGCCGACCTTATCGGGCAAGGCTGCCGGAGGGCAAATCATTTCTCGGAAAATTTCCATTTATGCTATTATCAATGACAGGTTACGGGCGTGCAACAAAGGCGTTCGGTTCAAAAACAATCACTGTTGAACTCCGCTCGCTGAACAGCAAGTTCACAGATATACGAATGAAAGTGCCGTCCAATTTCAGGGAGAAAGAACACATGTTGCGGCGCTTTATCATCGGTAAGATCGAGCGGGGAAAAGCAGACCTCCTGATTGAGGTAAAGTCGCACGATGGCGAAGAGGGCTTTGGCCTGAATGTTCCTTTGTTCAAAAAGTACCACCGGGAACTGACTGCCATTGCCGATGAGCTTGGAGGCACAAAAGATGGTATCATCGCCGCTATTTTGAGGATACCCAATGTGGTGGTTTCGGAAGAAGATGATATTGACGAGGAAGAATGGAAGCAAATTGAAAGCACCATCAACGAGGCCATTTCCAATTTTATGGATTTCAGGAAAGCGGAAGGCGCAGCAATGGAAAAAGACCTGCGCCTGCGGGTGTCCAATATCAGCCAGATGCTGCAAGAAATCGATCCTTTTGAAAAAGGAAGAGTGACCCGGCTGCGCAACAGGCTGAAGCAAAACCTGGAAGAGTTCATGGGCAAAGAGAATGTTGACGAAAACCGTTTTGAGCAAGAGGTCTTGTTCTATCTGGAAAAAATTGACATTACCGAAGAGAAGGTCAGGCTGGCGCAGCATTGCAGTTTTTTCCTCGAACAGCTCGATGCCAAAAAAACGAGCAAAGGCCGCAAGCTGAGTTTCATCGGCCAGGAGATGGGCCGCGAAATCAATACCCTCGGCGCCAAAGCCTACTCTGCCGACATACAGCGCATCGTTGTGCAGATGAAGGATGACCTTGAAAAAATAAAAGAGCAGATCGCAAATTCTGTCTGATCCGATGAGCAAGATGATAATTGTCACAGCGCCGTCCGGTGCAGGGAAAACGACCATCGTGCGCCACCTTTTGGAGACCTACGATAACTTGGAATTTTCCGTATCGGTTACTACCCGCCCACAGCGGGCCAACGAAAAAGAGGGGGAAGACTATTATTTCAAAACGGTCGAGGAGTTTAAAAAACTGATCGAAGAAGGGGCTTTTTTGGAGTGGCAGGAGGTTTATGAAAACCAATTTTACGGAACGCTGAAAAGCGAAGCCGAGCGTTTGTGGGCAGATGGCAAGCATGTTATTTTTGATATTGATGTGCAGGGGGCCGTCAATTTGAAAAAGGTTTACCCAGAAAGGACGCTCACTATTTTTGTAAAACCACCGAGGCTCGAAACACTTTTGGAGCGCCTGCGTGCCCGCCGGTCAGAAAGTGAAGAAAGCCTCCAAAAACGCATCAACAAGGCAACCGTTGAATTGACTTTTGAAAAAAAATTCGACATCGTGCTGGTCAACGACGACCTGGAAACGGCACTGATGGAGGCCGAATGGATTGTTGAAAGGTATGTTTTTGACAAAAAGGAAATGAAAATTTTGAATTAACTTTTTAGTAACTACTCAGGATACGTGTGTGTCGGTAGCACAGTGTTCACGCTGTCCCGGTAAACGACGTTTACGTCGTTTTCTCTAGCCTATGCCCAGACGTAAACGTCTGTGACCGGGACAGCGTGAACGCTGTGCTACCAATACCCAAAAGACCTGAGTAGTTCACTTTTTATTTGTACCATCGCATGGAAACGCTAATAACTCAAGGCATCAGAATATCGGTAGAACCGCGCTACCTTCCAAAAGAGTCGAAACCCTCGCAGCACAGCTATGTCTATGCTTACCACATAACCATTGACAATTTGGGGCCGGATACAGTGCAACTGCTCCGGCGGCATTGGTACATCCAAGAGTCAAATGGGATACTGCGGGAAGTCGAAGGCCCGGGCGTGGTCGGAAGGCAGCCTGTCCTGGAACCCCGGCAGCGCCACCAATATACTTCTTGGTGCCCACTGATGACCGACATGGGCAAAATGTACGGTACTTTTAAAATGCAAAATTTGAGGACAAAAGCATTTTTTGAAGTCGTGGTGCCCGAGTTTAAAATGGTTGCCCCTTTTAAGTTGAACTGAACGCAGCCTGCCAACCTGCCGGCAAGCAAGGCAGGCTCAAAAAAAGAGGCGTACACTGACCAGTGTACGCCTCTTTTTTTAAAAAAAAACTTGCCGCCCAAAATCATTCCACCACTTTAAAAACAAACCTCACCCGCTCAAAAATAGGGGCATCTATTTCCGGGTCAATATTTTTCAAATAAACGTCCACGTCGCTGGAGTCTTGGTCATCCGTTGCTTTGCCGCTGTCAAACTTGACTTTGATCCAGCCCCTCCCCCCCGGCTTCACTACGCTGGGCGCATACTCCCTTTCGGTGCATTCGCAAACCTGCACGAGGTCTATCTCCAAATCCACATCGCCCACATTAGTATAATGGAAGGTGTGTTCCCTGACCTCCCCTTTTTTTATCTCGCCCATATCAAATACCCGCTCGTCGAACTGCATGATGGGCAGCCCCGTCAAGTCCTTTTTGCCGTACAAAGAGGAGAGTTTGTCAATTTTGACCGGGTCGCCCTGCATTTTGATGTTGGGTACTTGCTGGATGCTATCGCCTCCGCCCCGTCGGCCTTTGGACTTTTTCTTGTTTTGTTTTTTCGGCGTTGGCTTTTGTTCGCTGCCGTCCACTTTGCGGTTGCCGATCTGGATCAGTTTTTCCTCCTCAATGACGATGCTCCTCGGGCCGGAAATGATTTTGAATTCAGTGCGGCGGTTCACTTGATGGGCATCCTCAAACTGCTTTTCGTCTGCTTTCAGGGGGTTGATATATTCTTCGGTCAGCACCTGCCCCACGGGAAGGAAGGGGAACTTGGCATGTATCTTTTCATTCACTGTTTGCGGTTGCGACTCCCCATAGCCTTTGGCCTGGATGCGTGCCCGTGGGATGCCCTTTCTCATCAGCCAACGGCGGGCCGATTCGGCACGGCGCTGCGAGAGGTTTCTATTGAAATCATCGCCCCCGCGGGCATCGGTGTGAGAAGACAGCTCGATCACCATTTCTGGGTACTTGGTCATCAGGCCATAAATAAACTCTAGGTCTGATTCCGCTTCTGGTTTGATTTTGTCATCGTTGAAATCGTAAAGGATGTTTTCCAGAACGAAGGGTTCTTCCCTTCTCAGCACCTCCACGATTTTGCCCGGTTTCAGGTCCAGCTTTTCGTTGTAGGTTTTAGAATCAAAAAGGCTGACCGTATTAAAGGTAGCGGTATCGGCTTCGTAATTGTCGGCACTGCCGACGATCATATATGCCTTGTCGAGTTCGAGCGGAAATTCAAAATTGTTGCCGCTGCCGTTGGTTTTCGAACCGACCAATTTGCTGTCCTTATCGCTGATTTCAAAAATTTCAAGGGTAACATTGTTCAATGGTTCTTGGGTGTCCGAGTCATAGGTCAGGGCGACCAGGTCGGCAACGATTTTTTTGAGGCTCACATTATAGATGTCGTTGCAGCAGGTGCGGCCATGCAACGAACGGGCGCCTTCGGCAATGCGGTTGGAGGCAAGTGCGCCGTGGTAGCCCTCTTTGTCGAGCATAAAATAAAGGTCGTCAACGCTGGAGTTGAATGGCCTGCCCATGTTCTGCGGCTTGCTCCAGCGAGTCCCGTTCCAGTCGCTGCGGAACACATCGAAGCCACCGATGCCCGGGTGCGCATCGGAACTGAAATACAAAACACCATCCCTATAAAATGGCGTGTCTTCGTTGCCCACCGTATTGAGCTGTGGCCCCAGGTTGACGGGGTCGCCGTATTGCCCGTTGCCTTTGTACGTGGCGTAATAAAGGTCGTAGCCGCCTTCCCCCCCGTCCATATCGGAGGCAAAAAACAGCACTTCTTTTCCGAACAGCTCGCCCACGCAAGGCGATTTGGCGATGAAATCCCCGTTCACGTTGGCCAGTTCATTCGGTGGCGACCATGTGCCTCCTGAACGTTCGCTCATGTAAATCTTGCTCTCGGTAAGTACTGAACCAGTCGTCATCGAACGGTTGAAGAACATCCGCTTTTCGTCGGGCGACAAGCGCACATTTGTATTATAAAAACCGGGGCGGTTAATCTCTTCGCCCAGTGCCTCGCCTTCTGACCAGCCTTTATCGGAACGGGTGGACTTGAAAATTTTTGCATAAGATTCTTGGTCCCCTTCCTCTAGTTCTATCACATCGTCGGAGTTCAGGCTGGAGTAGTACATTTCCTGGTTGTCGTTGGTGAGGTAGGGCGAATATTCCGAAATCTTGGTGTTGATCTTTTTGCCGGCGTGGGTCAGTGTTACCTGTTCGTCTTCTTTGGCTACCCTCGCATATTCGCAGCCCACCTTTTCGAGTTCGGCCAGTTCCTTTTTGACCGGGTCTTTTGTTTTGGCAATAAACCGGTCGAACTCAACGATGGCCTCGTCGTACTTCCCGTTCATTTTCAAAGAGCGGGCATATTCGAATCGCTTCTCTTCGGGCGGGGTCTTGTTGCGCTTGTTCTTTTTCAGTGCCCGGCCATACCAGCGTTCAGACTTGCGGTAATCGCGGAGCATGTAGCTCAGGTCGGCCATGATGACATAAAGGCTCCGGTCTTTCGACTCATCGTATGCCTTTTCGTACCATTCGAGGGCGCGGTAATAATCTTGTTTTTCCATCTGGTTTTCGGCTTCCTCGATCATCATGGCGTAAGTGGCCCGGTTGAGCGGTTGGGCGAAAGAAGTGAGGCCGCCGAGCAGGAACAGTAGGATGGCTATATAACTTTTCATGATTTTTTTTATGGTGATGGAACTTGGGAGGCAACTTAAAGTTGCCTCCCAAGTTAGCGTTGCATCAATTTTTTTTGTGAAAATCAATGAGTTAAAAAACGCATTTTCAGATAATTGAATTGCTTCAAAAATACAGAACGTCTGTTTTACAAATATGGGCAAAGGATCGCAGGTTTCACGTCGGGCTTCTTGAATATTTTGCCGATATAATAAACGGACAACTCGAAGCCGCCCTGATAGCTGTTCACATTGTTCAGGTCGGAGAGGGTGAGGTCATAGGCAATGGCCGCTTTCAGGTCGCCATAATCAATTCCAAAAAGCACCTGCCCTGCATCGCTGCTCCGGTAGCCGAGGCCCATGCTCAGGCGGATGTTCTTTTCGGGTTTTAGCATATAACCTGCCCAGCCATGTACTTGGAACTGGCTGGAAGGGCCGATATTGGTAAAGTACAGTTCAGGTGTGACCGACCATTTGTCGTTGATTTTGTTGGAGAGTTGGGCATGGGCGATGAAGCGGGTTTTGAGGCCTTCGTTTGAGCTTCCGAAGTTATAGTCCCTGCCTGGGCTGGTGATGTGGCGGACGGAAAAGCCAATGTTGAAGTCGGTCTTTTTGTTCACTTTCGATTTCAGCATGATGCCAGCGTTGATGTCGGTATAATCGGTTGTTTTTTCATTGTTGTTCCCGCCACCACCACCGCCACCGCCACCGCCGCCACCGCTGCCGAAGAGGTTGTCTATCCCAGAATTTTGGGAAATTTCGCTGCAAGGGACAATGTCATTGTCCATGATTGTTTCTCCATCGCAGAAATCTGAAAAATCAAAAGACCGGGCAATCCGTCCATATTGCGCTCCGATGGAAAGTATGTTTTTACTTTTTTTGTCCATTGAATAATGGAAAGCGGCGGAAAGCTGCAGGCCGGTGCTTTTCAATTTTCCATCGCCTGCAACGTCTTGGAATATCAATGCGCCGCCGCCCAGCCAGTTCCTTTTCCCGATCATGATAATGGGCACGTCCACAAAAATAGCGGGCGTGGAATAGGCCGAACTGCCGATGGCCGCCCTCGCCTGGTCGCGGTAAATGCCGCCGATGCGGTAAGTTCCTTCAAATGCTCCAGAGAAAGCAGGGTTCATGTGGAGCGGGTTCATGTAAAAGAGCGAGTTGTGCAGGTCTTGGGCCTGGAGGCCCATGCCGCCTGCCAATACTGCCACAACAAATAAAAGTGTCTTTGTCAATTTCATATTAAAGTTTTTGAAACTGTTTAGGGTCAGAATTTATGAGACCGAAAATTAGGATAATTTGAGAAATCTTGTTGAAAAGAACATGCAAGTTAGGTTTAATTTGTTTTGTGCCAAACTTCCCTTCGGGGCGTTTTGCACAGGAAGTGACAATTATGGCAATTGCCCCTTTGCCCTGCGCACTATTGCCTCCACGTCTTGCTCCTCCATGCACCTGAAATGGCCTTTCGGGCATCCGGCAAAACCTATTTTCGAGCAGGGGCGGCAAGAAAGCCCCTGCACTTCAAAAGTTGTGTTTTTATCAGGCTGCCTGCCATAATAAGGTGTCATACCAAAAGCAGGGACGGTACTCCCCCAAACAGACAATATTTCTTTCTGGAAAGCTGCCGCAATGTGCATCATGCCCGTGTCGTGGGCAATGACCCTTTGGGCGAGTTCGATGACTTTTGCCGATTCGTGCAAGGTCAGTTTTCCGCAACAATTGGTCACATGTTTACCTGATTTTTGGGCAATTGTTTCGCCCTCGGCAGCTTCGTTTTTGCCGCCCAGCAGTAGGATGGGCTGTTTTATCCTTTTGCAGATTTCGATTGTTTTTTCCCTGGGCAGCCGCTTTGTGCGGTGGGCTGCGCCAATGGCGAAGGCTAAAAAAGGTATTGTCCAAAGGACTCCTTTCGGAGGGGTATTGGGCATTAAACCTTTCGGAAAAAAATAATCCAAGCCCAATCCATCGTCTTTTACTCCGAGCGGGGCCACCGACGCAAAATAGCGGTCAACCACATGCAGCTCCGGCAGTTTGTTTATTTTAAAATTCACGAGCAGCCATTTCTCGAAATTGAGTTTTTTAAAAGAAAAAACCTGCGCGCGCAGCGCTGTGCGGACTTGCCTGCTCCGCAAATTTTTGTGCAGGTCAATAATAAGGTCGTAGCCTTCTTTTTTGAGGCCGGGCAGCACCTCCGCTGTCTTTTTTTCGATGGTAAATATTTTATCCAAATAGGGGTTGGCCTCCAGTAAAGGCAGGTAGGCTTGCTTGGTCAGGAAGTGCAGCTCCGCCCCCGTTTGCTGCTTGAGGCAGCGGATGACCGGCGTGGTCAAAACAATGTCGCCGATGGAGGAAAAGCGGATGAGGAGGACTTTTTTCATTCCGGGTTTATTGGCAGCAAATAGTATCATTTCAATAGGGGGAGGGAAATAAAAATTTCCAATTTTTATTTCCCCCGCCTCATTAAAATGATACCACAAATATAAGGGTCGAAAAGAAGTGGCAAGTTACGGGTTCGTAACCGCAAGGTCGGAAGTAGGTGCCGGCGGCGGGTCGAGCAAGGGCCCCGGGCGGACAAGGGTGTAGGCCTCCATATCTTCTTTGCTCCCCCGGAAAACATTGAAATCAACCAGACCTTTGATGCCCTCCAGTTTTCCGCGGTTGCCATATTGCCAAAATTGCCAATCCTCTCCGTTGCGCAGCCTCGGCTTGCGCCAAGAGGTATATCGGGCCACCCAAAGCGGATAGCCGTTAATGTGTTCCGCTAAATATTGGTTGAAAAACTTTTGGTTGGAATAAATGATCGGCCTGACCTTGAAATGGTTTTCGACTATTTGCAGCCATGCCTTTACGTTGTCCACCAATGTTTCCGGGGCAACGCCGTCCATCACTTCCACGTCGAGGACGGGGGCAAAATCGCCATTTTCCAGCTCCGCTGTTTCAATGAAATTTTTTGCCTGCTTGGCAGCAGAAACGGTAGGCCGGAAAAAATGGTAAGCACCCCGTTTGATGCCCACGGCTTTCATTTCCGACCAGTTTTCGCAGAAAAAAGAGTCTTTGTAGCTCTCTCCTTCCGTCGCTTTTATGAATGCAAACTGGATGCCCTGGGCCACTACTTTTTCCCAGTCAATTTCTTTTTGGTGGTGCGAAATATCTATCCCGTGCACATCATAGCCCTGCTTGCGCACCGTCTGTTCGTTGCAGGCAACAAACAAAACCGAGCAAAGCAAAATCCCGTACAAAGGCGGGAAGACAAAGCCCAACGATGTGAGGTAAATCTTCATGAAGGTTCAGTTAGTTCTGTGCCAAAGGGAAACGGAGGAATATAGTTTTATGATGCGCAAGTACGCCAAAAAAAACATTTTGTCCAAGACGGGAAGCAGGTATTATATTTTTCCTGACAGCCTTAATTGCAAAAATGTCATCGGAGGTGCTTTTTGGGTTTACTGCCAAAACGAAAGCCCCCAGGGTTTTCAAATCCCGGGGGCTTTTGTTTTGGCGGGCCGCTCAGAAAATCACTGATCCTCGGCAATAGGGCTATCGTAAAAATAATAAACCTTGGTGAGCCACCGGGCAGTGTCGGGCTCGGTAGATGGGTCGCTTGCATATGCCTCTATGACGGGGGTTTTAAAGGTGATGCCTTTGTCTTTTCCGTACTCCTCCATCGCGAGGTGGGCCTCTCCCGAACCTTCATATGGGCCGTAATAATCTATGAACAAGCCTTTGCTGGCAGGCACCTCGACCAGTTTGATGTTGCCTTTGGCAGCCGAGGCGCCCTTGTCGCCCACGGGGATGGCTGCGGCCATATCGGTCATTCCCTTTTCTTCGTCCCACTCATAAAAAACGCCACAGGGGAAACCTGCCATTTCGATGCCTTTGGCAGCCATAGCCCCCATGATGGCTCCAAAATTGGTTTCGTAAAATTGCTGGATACCGGCTATTTTTATTTTATCCCTGATCATGAGGTAAGAGGCGCCAGGGTATTCCATGTTCTTTACCCGATAGCCCCGGTACATGCCCTGATTGGCCTCTTCGCACATTTTTTTCAGGTTGGCAAGGCCAGGGGTGAACATGCTGTCCATGTCCTTTTTTGTTTTGCCGCCAGTAAAAACAGCAATGGCGTTGAAGGGGTATGGAACGTCCCAGGCATAGCCCCAAGTGGTCTTGGTAGTGCCGTTCGGCCCATCTTCCAACTTGAAAAAACTGTCGCCGCCGTACCCATCGGCAAACTCGACTTTCCCTTTCTGCGATGTATATGGCGTGGCCTCCGTAATGGTCATTTTCCCGCCTTTGTCGTCTTTGGCAGTCCAGGTGTAAGAAGCGCCGACCCCTTTTGTTTTATCGCCGAAAGTCAAGGCAATGGTGGAATCCAAACCTTTCCAAGGGCCCCATTCTTCCCACGTCCGCAGGTCGTTTATTTTTTCAAAAATGATTTTCTTGGGGGCATCTATACTAGTAGTGCCGGTGTATTCAAAATGGGTAGGTTGGATTGCTCCGCCGATGAGGAAAAAGGCTATGACGAGCAACAATAACAAGCCGAGTATTTTAAGGACTTTCATGATAATAAATTTAATTGATGAATTTTTTTGTTTCAAACACAAACATAAAGGTATATATTAATGAAACAAAAAATGGCATAAACAAAGGTTTTTTTGAAAAAAAATTGGCTCCACCAAAGGTCAGGGCAATCGTTTTCGGGGGCAAACTTAGCAAGAAGCAATAAAGGTATTTTCGGTGGCGGTCTTTTTTTAACCGATACGTTTTCAACGCAGGGCATTTGATGCACCGCCCCTTCTTTTTTTTCATAAAATTTTTGGCAGCGAATCAGATGTAAAGCTTTTTTTTCGAGAGCCTCACGGCACTCGCTAAGATATGCCGACCCCGCAGGAAAACACGAACGCCGACAGAGGGGCCACCAGTTATTAGCCCAAAAACAAACCATGCCCTCTTACGTCGGCGATGAAGGGAAAGTTGCCCGAAAGTTCTTTATGCCTCAAAACCACAAGCCTGCCGGAAAGTAAAATGTGCCAATGCTGCCGGAACGGCTTTCCATTTTTCCAACAGGTCCCAGCCCGGTTGCTGGCTGACTTTGAGGTATTCGTTGCCGGGGTTTTTGGAAATATTGATGGCCGCAGAGGTGAGGGAAATGAGCAGGCGGGCAGCGATGAGGTGGTAAAGCAGTTCCAGTTCTTGCTCCTCCAGCGGGAAAATTTCGTGCGTGCCGGCCACTATCTGCGCAGCGGCGGTCAGCGGGTCGTTTTTGCGCTGAACGGCATAGGCGATGGCGATGGCCAGTTCGTTGACAGTGGCAGAATGAACAATGTCGCCGAAGTCAATGATGCCCGAAACGGCGGGGTTTTCGGGGTCGGCATTTACCAAAACATTAAAATCGTTGGCGTCGTTGTGCAGCACCGAATGGCGCAGGGCAGGCAGTTTTGGCAGCGCATTTTTTATGGACAATCCGTAAAAATGCTCCGCCAGCGCCCGCTTCTCTTTGTTTTTTATAAAATGAAAAAACCGCTCCGTCCATGCCGCCTGTGCTGTGTCCCATTCAAAATAACGGTGGGCGGCGGGGTGGTCGAAACCCCGCAGGCCATTGCAAAGATGGCCGATGCTTTGTCCGAGGTTTTTCAATAACCGGGGGCTGTGCGGGTTTACGTTTACGAGCATCCTGCCTTCTACCCAAGTCAGCAGCCTCAGCAGCCGTTGCCCGTTTTTTTTGCTTTTGAGGAGGGTGGTGTTTTCTCCGTTTTTGTTTTTGATGATGCGCGGGAAGGTCAGTTGGGGGAGGTGCTTTTCGAGGTGGAGCAGCATTTCGTTCTGGGCTTCGAGCTGTTCCTTTTCCTCGCCGGGCTTGTATATTTTGAGGACGTATTTTTTGCCGCTTTTTGTTTTCAATAAAAAATTGAGGTCGGCGTAGCTGGGCAGGGGACTGGCAGTGGCATGGATGCCGAAATATTCGAGGGCAAGTTTTTCTGCTTCTTTTTTGGAAAATGGCGGCATGTTATAAAGGTTGTTTTTTACAGCCAATTATTCTTTTTGTACCATTCCAATGTTTCTTCCAGCCCTTTTTCCAGATCATATTCTGGCTCAAAATTCAAATCTTTTTTTAATGCCGAAATATCGCATTTCCAGTTCATGCTTTCCAGAATACTGACTTTTTCCAGGTTCAGGGCTGGATATTTTCCCGTCACTTTCGCGGGCTGCTCCAATAACCACGCAATGCTCCTGACCAGCCCCACGGGCACATGAAAGCGCAGGGTTTTTTTATTTAAAATACGTTTGGCATATTTCCCCAAATCCCACTGCGTATAATATTTTCCGTCGGAAACAAAATAGGCTTTTTGCATGTGCGGAGAAACAGTGGCATCAATAATAACCCTCGCCAAATCTTTTACATAAATAAAAGCGAGGTGCTGGTCGCGGCTGCCGATATAGCCTTCTATATTTTTATTGATTAATTTAAAAAAGGTGAGTATTTCTTTTTCGCGCGGCCCATACACTCCTCCCGGACGGATGACGACATACGGGAAATCATTTAGCTGTGCTAAATATTCTTCTGTTTTTAATTTAGATTTTCCATAGGTATTGATGGGCTTGCGTATATGTCCCTCTTTTAAAAAATCGGAAAGGTCGTCGCTGCTTGCCGGGCCATAAGAAGCGAGGCTGCTGATATAAGTAAATTTATTCGGAATATATTTGGAAGCATATATAGCTTCGATAAAATTTTTTGAAAATTCATAATTGACCCGGTAATAGTCTTCCAGTTTTGGCACAGATACAACGCCCGCATTGTGGACTATATAATCGAATTTATTGGCTTTTAATTTTTTTGCCAATTCGTTTTTATTTGAAAAATCCATTTCCAAAAAACGGATGCGCCCATCTTTTAAATATTGCCTGCTGCTCGTTTTTCTTATGCCCGCATATACTTCCATATCCCGCCCCAAAGCCTCCTCGACCAAATGGCTGCCCACAAAACCCGATGCACCAGTAATCAATATTTTTTTCATAAAAATAATTAAATGGTTAAATGGTTGAATGGTTGAATGGTTTTTCCCGCAAGGCAAGTACACGTCATGTGGGAAAAACCATTCAACCATTTAACCATTCAACCATTTATTCTCTTCTCATAAATGCGGTACCGTTTATATGCTACCATATTGGCCCTTTCCACTCCTTTTTTCATCATCTCGTTATTGTCCAATATCCAAGAGGCTTCGGCTTCATTGTAGCCTTTTTCCATTCCCCTCGAAATAATGCGGGAAATAAAAATAGCCTCGATGCCCATTTTACGATAGCCTTCCAAAACGCCGAGCAGTATGACCCGCAAACGTTTTATTTTCTTTTTTTGAAATAATAATTTGAATATACCGGTAGGCAATAAGCGGCCGCGTTTTATATTTTTTGCAATTACATTAATGTCTGGAACGGCCAATGCAAATGCAACGGCTTTTCCCTCGTGTTCGGCAATCAGGCCAAAGTCGGGGTCTATGACCATTTTCAGCCCCTCGGCCAAATGGTCGAACTCGGCATCGGTGGGCGGCACGAAGCCCCAGTTTTTGTCCCAGGCACCTTTATATATTTCGCGGATAGTGGCGGCCTCTTTTTTGAAATTTTTCATGACCACGTTGCGGATAGTGACGCCCCTTTTTTTCAAACGCTCGCCCAGCATATTGGCAAGGCGGACCGATTTCATGCTGATGGTGTCCTCGGTGGCGAGGTAGGCCAGCATGTCCATTTGTTTGGCGAAGCCGTACCTTTCGAGGAAGGTGGCATAATAGGGTTTATTATAGGTGGTCATAATTACGGGCGGCCGGTCGAAGCCTTCCACTAATAGCCCGGCGGTGTCATTTGTGGAAAAATTGGTGGGCCCCAATATGGCATCCAGTTTTTCATTTTTAATCCAAGCGGTGGCTTTGTCCAAAAGTGCTTTGGCCACTCCGTAATTTTCGATTACATCAAAAAGGCCAAAAAAACCGACATTGGCACCGGCGAATTTATTGTATTCATTATTGCGGATAGCGGCGATGCGGCCCACTATTTTTCCATTATTATAAGCGAGGTACAGTTGCACTTTTGAATGTTGGAAAAAAGGGTTTTTCTTTTCGCTCAACAATTCTTTTTGACCGATATATATTTCGGGAACATAATTAGGGTCGTCTTTATATAAGTCGTGCGGAAAATCAATAAACCGCTTTTTGTCGCGCTTGGATTTTACTTCGGTGATGGTGGTGTCCATATTGGTTGTTTTAGATGACGGGCGTCCGGCACCTGAAATTTAAATCAAAATATAGGAGCGGGTTTTTATTTGTTGCTACCCAATGCTCCTCACAATCCTGAAGGGATTGAATTTGAATAGCCCCGGATGAAATCCGGGGTAAACAATCAAGGATGGTGGCAACCCCGAAGGGGTTGAATATTTGTCTCCAGAATTTACATTCAACCCCTTTGGGGTTGCCACTTGCTTTTACCGTCTCCCCCGGATTTCATCCGGGGTTATTCAAATTCAATCCCTCCGGGATTGTGAGGAGTATTGAACAATAACCTTTATTTTCAAAAATTTGGAGGTCACAATTTGTGACCTCCAATTTTGAAAACTCTTTTTCGGCTACCTCAACAATATTATTTGAGGCGCAAATTTGGAGGACGCAATCTGCGGCCTCCAAACTATCCTAAATTAATCATTAATCATTTTCAAACCTCCTGCCCCACCAATATATCCAATTTCCTCGCCACCATCGCTATCTTGTCAACGGCCTCCTCGATCTGCTCAAAAGTATGTGTTGCCATCAAAGAAAAGCGGATCAACGTATCCTCCGGCGCGACTGCAGGTGTGATGACGGGATTGACAAAAACCCCTGCTTCTTGCAGCATATGGGTGAGCATAAAAGTTTTGTTGATGTCCCTCACATAGATCGGGATGATGGGCGTTTCGGAAGGGCCGGTATCGAAGCCGAGTTCATCGAGCATGCCTTTGGCGTGGCGGGTGTTGGCCCATACTTTTTCGATGCGTTCGGGCTCCGATTGGATGAGTTCCAGTGCGGCAATGACCGCCGCCGCATTGGCCGGGGCGATGCTTGCGCTGAAGATGAGTGAGCGGGCGTGGTGCTTGAGCCAATTGGCAATTTCATGGCTCGTGGCAATGAAGCCGCCGATGGTCGCCAATGATTTGGAGAAGGTGCCCATGACGAGGTCCACCTCGTCGGTGAGGCCAAAATGGTCGCAGGTGCCCCTGCCGAGATTGCCCAAAACGCCGAGGCCGTGGGCGTCGTCCACCATGATATTGGCCTTGTACTTTCTGGCCAGTTCAACAATTTCGGGCAATTTGCAAATGTCGCCTTCCATGCTGAACACGCCGTCCATGACGATGAGGGCCATGTCGTTGGGGCCTCTTTTTTGACCAACCATGCGCAGTGTTTTTTCCAACGATTCCATGTCGTTGTGGCGGTACTTGCGGGTGGTGGCAAAGGAAAGTCGGGTGCCGTCAATGATGGAGGCGTGGTCGAGTTCATCAATGATGATGAAGTCCTTGCGGCCCAGCAGCGAGGACAGCACGCCGAGGTTGACCTGCATGCCCGTACTGAAAACGATGGCCTCCTCTTTGCCGACGAATTCGGCGAGGGCATGTTCCAGTTTGACGTGGAGATCGAGCGAGCCGTTGAGGAAACGGGAACCGGCACAGCCGGAGCCGTATTTGTCAATGGCGCGCTTGGCGGCCTCTTTGAGTTTAGGGTGGTTGGTCAGCCCGAGGTAAGAGTTCGAGCCGAACATGAGCACTCTCTTTCCGTTCATCGTGACGACGGTGTCCTGGTCGCTTTCGATGGCCCGGAAATAGGGATAGACCCCAGCGGCTTTCACCTTTTGTGGTTCGGTGTACCGCGCCATTTTTTGTTGGAGCAAGTTCATCTGTTTTTCTGTTTTATTTCTTTAGCGGTTGCGAATGTGAATTATCTGTGTTTTTTAGGGCTTTGCCCTAAGTTGGCAAATGCCGCCCTTTCAGGGCTTTTTTAAATGCCTTTTTAATTAAAAAAATATTAATTCGGCATATTGCTTTCTTCGTAATGTTCTTCTAAAATTGATTTGTAATTTTAGATTAAACAGCCCAGTTATCAATCTCCAATTCACTGATTGGGCTGAAATGTTTAGTATTGTTGGTTATCAATATGAGGTCGTTTTCGATTGCCGTGCCTGCGATTAAAATATCGGTGTGACCGATAGTTACCCCTGATTTTCTCAGGTCAGAATATATCCTTGCAGAAATATCCGCTCCTTTATGTGTCAATGGCAATACATTGTGGACTTCAACAAAAGTTTGAAGTTTGTCCAGCATGTTTTTCGAGTCCTTATAAATGAGGCCATTTTTGAGTTCGTAAAATGTTACGGCACTCAAATAGATCGATCCACCGTTTAAGATATGATTGTTTATTTTTTCAACCACTTTTTTTTCACTCCTAAAAAAGTAGGAAATTATATCCGTATCCACGATGACATTTTTCATAACTCCACATTGCGGTTAAAAAGGTTGCTTCTTATTTCCTTAAAATAGTTCTGCAATTCTTCAAATTCCTTATCGCTCATATCCGACCAAGCCCCTGCCAAGGACATGGTTATCCTTGCCCGCTCCTTGGCATCTAATTTTTTGTATTTTTCTTTTGATTTTAAATGCGTTAAATACTCATCCACTTGTGGAAGGTATTCAACAGGTATTGTACTTAATTTTTGAAGTACCGATTGATATATTTCACTGCTGCTTCCCATGTTTCATTATTTTAATTAAAAAGGTTCTTCTCCCTTTTTAGTGGGTAAATTTTAAAAACAGGCTTATAATGTATCATTTTAAATATCCGGAGTAAATGCACAAAATGCTCACTCGGCTCCGCTGTTTTTTTGTCATCCGCTTTAGCGGAACTGCGATGTCTGGTGTGTGCGGTGTTCATGGCTTCCCTCATCACGTTGCAGTTCCGCTAAAGCGGATGACAAAAAAACAGCGGAGCCGAGTGAGCATTTTGTGCATTTAC
>DROJ01000404.1 GCA_011321935.1 Bacteroidota bacterium
CGAGGATGTCTTTTGAAAAAATATAGAGGCAGGAATTTTCTTCGTAAACCGGGGGCAGGTCTTGGGTGCGCAGGAGGATGTTGGGGTTGTGGTTGATGGCGCGGGAGAGGGGGTCCCAAAGACGGGTCTGCAGCCTCGTGACGGTGAACAGCGAATCGTAGATCGGATAGTTTTCCAAAAATATACCGACCCCTTTTTTTACCGATTCAGCGGTCAGCAATGGGTTGGTGGAATGCGTTTGCAAAAAGAAATCGGCGTCGAGCTGGTTGATGGTATTGAGCAGCACGTCGTTCATCGGTATCTCTCCGGCCCGCAAATGTGCCGGCCTTTCCAGCAAGGTTACGGTCGGAAAGTTTTTGGCGGCATCTTCCAAAATATTCGGGCTGTCGGTATCTATCACCACTTCGCTGATGGCCTCGCAGGCCAGCAAACTTTCAATGACATGGTGGAACAGGGGCTTCCCGGCGAAGTCCCGGTAGTTTTTTCCGGGCACCCGCTCGCTGCTGTGGCGCATGGGCACGATGGCGGCTATTTTTTTCATAAAAGAGAAATAAAGGGTTAAAATGACGGAAGGTCAAATGTTTTTTTTGCATAAGGCGCGTGCTCGTTATGCGGGAAAAACCATTTAGCCATTCGGCCATTTATTTCAACAAAAATAGCTCCGAACAGTACCATCCGTCCGGAGCTATTTCACTGAAATGCGGTGACTTACTGAGACAATATTTCCGGGCCGGTTGCCCCTCCTGTATGGGCCACGAAAGTAGCGACCACGCAAAGGACAAACAAAGAAATGGCCAAGCCCCAAGTCAATTTTTCGATCAAATCGGCAGAGCGGGCAGCGCCGAACATCTGGTTGGCCTGCGAGCCGCCGAAAGTAGAATCAACCCCTCCGCCTTTTGGGTTCTGGATCAAAACCACGGCGATCAAAAGAAATGCGATCAGTGCAATGAGAATCGTTATTGCTATCATTTTATCAAGTTTTAAATTTAGGTTTTTATCAATTTCAGGCATCAAAGAACGGCAATCTAATAATACCCAAATACCATTAATACCTCAATACCTCTTCAAAACACTATTTCCTGTTTTTCAGCTTCTCGATTTTGGCCGCAAAGAAACTGCTTTTTTCGGGATATTGCAACATCAGTTTCTCGTACATTTTGGCGGCCCTGCCGAAATGCCCCTGCCTTTCGAGTACCCCGGCCAACGTTTCGGTGGCTATTTCCATATCCTCTTGCAGGCTTTCGGCGGCTACTTCCTTTGCCACATCTGCCGGCTCATCGTCGGGTTCCGGCGCTGCCTTTTCCTCTTTTTCCAAATTTGCGAAAGCATCAAAATCGTTTCCGAGGATGCCCGTTTTTGCTGGCCGCATTTTTTGCTTCCAACTGCTGAAGGCTGTCTTTGGCGCAGGCGCCACTTCTGGTGCCGGTGCTACTTCTTCCTCATTGGTTATTTCAAAAGGAATATCTTCGGGTAAAATTGCAGTTCCTTCTGCCCCACCTTCCCCGGCCTTTTCATTTTCCTCCAAAACTTCTGTTGCCTTTTCAGGCAATTCTTCCTCCACTGCTCCGGCCAACAACCCCTCTTCCAGGTTTGCCGACGGCATCTCAGGCACCTCTCCGTCAATTTCAAGGTCACTTATCAACGTCTCCTCGGCCACAACTGTTTCGCTCTCCTCCAAAATCTCCGAAAGGTCACCGGGCACTGTTTCACCTGCTGTTCCAGAGGGCAAGTCCCCGTCCACACTCTCCGACGGCATTTCAAGTCCCTCCTTTTCAATGGCCATGCCGCCCACCGGCGTTTCTTCAATAGCCGTTTTTTCTTCTGCCTCCAAAATAGCCTCAACACTATCGGGCACCGCTTCTTCTGCCTCCCCCGACAACAGTTCATCGTCCGTGCTTTCCGAGGGCGGGGCCGCCCCTTCAAAGCCAACATCAAAAAGGCCATCGAGGTCTTCCTCTATTTCAAGGTCTTCCACCTCATCGGCTATTACTTCCAAATGCTCGCTTTCAGCCGCTTCCCCTTCCGACAGGTCAATTTCGGGCAAGTCATCGAGCGTGTCCTGTTCATTGCCAATATTGCCCGGAATTTCCTCCCCTTCCAGCAAGTCTTCCAAATTGGTCGGCTCATCAGGAAATTGCTCCTCGCCACCTGCCAAGCCACCTGCTGCCGCAGCTATTACCGCTGCTCCCGCAATGGGTATGCCGGCATCGGTTTCGTCCAAAAGATCGAGCATCGGTTCATCGTCCGGCGGGCCGAGGTCAATCGAACGGCTTTTCAGTTCTTCCTGCACGGTGGGCAGGCTTTCGGCCACTTCTTCAATGGTTGACAAATCTTTCAGTTCCAAAAACTCTTCCCCAAAATCCATGCTTTCGGTGACCGTTTCCATCTGGCTGTACTGGTTCACCAACTGGCGCAACTTGCCCCGGTCAATGCTGCTCAGGGAGGCCAAAACGAGGTTTTTGTCGTACTCCCTGTTTTTGTCGAAAAGGCTTTTCACCAACATCAGGTAGCGCAGGTTAGCTGCATACGGGTACTGCAATACCAGGCTTTTCAATTCCTGATAACTGACCTGATGGAGCTTGGAAGGATTCCTCAGGTAATCATGAAAATTTGCTGAGTTCATGTCGCTGGGCGTTAAAGGCTCGGAGAATGAGAGACCAGAGTTTGAGAGAATGAGAGTTTGAGAGAAACCAGAGTTTGAGAGAATGAGAGAATGAGAGTTTGAGAGCAGTATATTGGAGGGACTCTTTGGCCTCTCGAACGAGTACCTAAGAGTCCCTCCAATATACTGCTCTCAAACTCTCATTCTCTCATTCTCTCATTCTCTCAAACTCTGGTTTCTCTCAAACTCTCATTCTCTCCTAATACCGGCCCCTTTCTTTCTGGGAGTTGCAAATTTAGATTTTTTTAATCTGATTATCAATCAGGCTGTTTTTTCAGGAAATCCACGAGCTGCGAAACGGCTTTCCCGCGGTGGCTGATGGCGTTTTTTTCAGCGTCGGACATTTCCGCAAAAGTGACCGGAAAACCATCGGGCTGGAAAATGGGGTCGTAGCCAAAGCCTCCTGTCCCGGATTTTTCATGCCGGATCTGGCCCTCAGCGATGCCCTCAAAGGTATGCTCCTTTCCATCCAAAATCAGGGCGATCACTGTTTTGAAACGGGCGCTGCGGTCGGCCTGCCCTTTTAGTTTTTCCAAGACCAACTGCAGGTTGCCTTCCGAATCTTTCACCTCCCCGTTATAGCGGGCAGAGCGGACGCCGGGTTCGCCGTTGAGCGATTTCACTTCCAGTCCAGTGTCTTCCGAAAAGCAGTCCAGCCCATATTTTTCATAAACATAGCGGGCCTTTTGCAGGGCATTCCCTTCAATGGTCGGGCTGGTTTCTGGAATGTCCTCTTCGCAGCCGATGTCTTTCAGGCTGGCCACCTCAAACTCCCCCCCGAGCATCTTGTGGACTTCTTTTACTTTGTACGGGTTGCCCGTGGCGAATATTAGTTTTTTCATAAAATTAAATTGTTCGTTCAGAGAGTTTGAGAGAAACCAGAGTTTGAGAGAATGAGAGTTTGAGAGTTTGAGAGCAGTATATTGGAGGGACTCTTTGGCCTCTCGAACGAGTACCAAAGAGTCCCTCCACTATACTGCTCTCAAACTCTCATTCTCTCATTCTCTCAAACTCTGGTTTCTCTCAAACTCTGGTTTCTCTGCCTCACCGCTTCAAAAAGCACGATGGCGGCGGAGGTGGAAACGTTCAATGAATCCACTTGGCCGGACATGGGGATAATGATGCGCTGATCTGCCTGTCCGAGCCAAAAGGGGCTGATGCCAGTTGCCTCTGCGCCGAGTACGAGCGCTGCTGCACCTTTTAGGTCACATTCGTAAAGCGGTTTGGCGGCTTCCAGCCATGTGGCGTAAACCGGGATATTGTTGTTTTTAAAAAAAGCAGCAGCCTCCTCCGATGGCATTTCAAAAATGGGCAGCGTAAATATTGCCCCCAAACTCGCCCGGATGGCGTTGGGGTTGTAAAGATCGAATTTTGGTTCACAAAGAAAAATGCCGTCGGCCCCGGCGGCATCGGCCGTCCTCAATATTGCCCCTAAATTCCCCGGTTTTTCGATGCCTTCCAAAACGAGGTAAAGTGGATTGCCGCCCCGAAGTAAATTCGGGATTTCCGCTTCGCTCCAAACTGCCGACTGCGGACTGTGGACTGTGGACTGTGGACTGCGGACTGAAATAGGATTTTTAAAAAGCCCCACCACGTTCGTTACACTTGACCGGTAGGCTATTTTTCCCATCACGGCAGTGCTGACGGCGATGATAGATTCCGGCTTGCGTTCGGCCTTTTTTACCAATGATTGGATAATGGAACCACCGGTCAGGGAAGGGTCATAAAAAAGGCAGCTTGCCGCAAATCCATTCTGCAAGGCCAAGCCCACTTCGCGCAGCCCTTCGGCAAGGAACAACTGCCGTGCCTTGCGCTCCCTCGCCTTGTTTTTGATCTGCACCGCCTGTTTGACGAGGGGGTTTTGCAGGCTGGTGATTTGTTTGTGCATTTTCATGTAATCTTGGTGACGGTTGACGGGGGACGGGGGACGGGGGACTTATGGTAAAATTTTGGGCGGTGTATCAAATGTAATGCTTTTTTTTCGAGGGTCTCACGACACTCGCTAAGATATGCCGTCTCCCGAAGTAAATTCGGGACAAGCTCTGCGGGACTAGTGCCGAAGGCACTAGTTTTTTCAACGCAAGGCCGCTAGGCCGCAAGGGAACGCAAGGCAAGACAAGGCTTTTAATCCTTGCGTTCCCTTGCGGCCTAGCGGCCTTGCGTTGAAAAAAAACTAGTGCCGAAGGCACTGTTAAATGCCACGCCTTGCGTTGAAAGATCTAGTGCCGAAGGCACTAGTCCCGTAGAGCTTGTCCCGAATTTACTTCGGGAGACGGCATATCTTAGCGAGTGTCGTGAGACCCTCGAAAAAAAGCATTACATTTGATACACCGCCAAATTTTGACAGCCAGCCAATTCTAATTACATGTGTATCAGTCTTTTGCCGCCCGTCAACCGTCCACCGTCCACCGTCATCCGTCACCCCACCGTCACCGGTTCGACAATTTCGACTTCCACTTTTTCCACCTCTTCTTTTACCCAATCGTCCAGGTTGCGGTACCATTCCAGGTGCGGCGACCACTTTCCACAGCCACCTGCAGATGAGCCGAGGCATTGGGTGTCGTCCCATTGTTTGTTGCAGGAGGGGCATCGGCCACCTGTATCGAAGGTGTGCCAGGCATGGCCGCAGGAACAGCTCCAGAGGTCGGAAGGCCGGGGTTCCCAATCGCATTTTGGGCAGATGATTTTTACTTTGGCCATGATCGGTATTGTTTTTTTAAAAAAATATGCGGCAAATATAAACGAGAAATAACGGAAGAAAATAGCGGCGCCTTAAAGGCCCGCAAAAAGGCAGGTTGGAGGGAGGGAGGGCGGCCAAAAATTTGGTTCGCCCCGACTGCTGTTTTATTCATTGAAAACCACGTTTCGTGCATTTCCTGATTTTAGGAAACTTATTTTACGGACATTGCAGGAAATTGGAAATCAGGTAAAACATCCAAAACAGGATGCGGGACAAAAGAACTTAAAACAACCTCGACCCAGCTTAGGCAACCCTAAACGACCTGCCCCGCAAGAACCGCAAAAAACCCCATTTCCACCCTAACCTCAAGAAGCCTGTTTTAAGCCCGGCACTGCGAACCTGCCGGGCTTTTTTTTCTATGCCACCCGGCTGTACATCTATGTTTTTTGCCCGCCCGCATATTAGCTGCCTTCCGGCACAACCACTTCCCTCCCCTATCCATTCTTTCGTTTCACCAAACAACGGTGAAAGGTGTACCTTCGCACCCGCATTTTTTAATTAAAAAAAATATCGTAACTGTTTAGCACCTTCTAATCCCGAAGGGATTGAATATGAATAACCCCGGATGCAATCCGGGGGGGTAATGGCGAGTGACAACCCCAGAGGGGTTGAATGTAAGGGGCAGACATTCACATTTAACCCCTTCGGGGTTGCCGCCCGCCCCGACTTCTTTCCTCGGATTGCATCCGAGGTTATTCATATTCAATCCCTTCGGGATTCGAGGGTGCTAAACAGTTACAAAATATCTACACAAACACCACAAAATGATAAAAGAAACGAAAGGCAAATTAGGTATCCTGCTGCCCGGCATGGGCGCAGTCGCATCCACTCTGATCGCCGGCGTTTACGCCGTCAACAAAGGCATCTCCAAACCCATCGGATCGGTATCCCAAATGGGCAACATCCGCCTCGGCAAGCGGACCGAAAACCGCAACCCGCTCATCAAGGACTTTGTGCCGCTGGCAAAACTGACCGACATCGTTTTTGGCGGCTGGGACATCTTTGAGGACAACATGTACGAGTCGGCAACCAATGCCAAAGTTTTGGACTTGGCACTGCTCGAACAGATTAAGCCGGAAATGGAAGCCATCAAGCCGATGAAAGCGGTTTTTGATAAAAACTATGTCAAAAAACTCGACGGCACCCACGTCAAAAGCGCCCCTACCAAAATGGACTTGGCAGAAATGGTGATGGACGACATCCGCCGTTTCAAGGAAGAAAAAGGCTGCGAACGCTTGGTCATGGTCTGGTGCGGCTCGACCGAAATTTATATCAAACCGGGCGAGGTCCACTCCTCCATCGAGAAGCTGGAAGAAGGCCTCCGCAACAACCACCCCGACGTGCCGCCGAGCATGGTCTATGCCTATGCCGCCGTCAAAATGGGCATCCCTTATGCCAACGGCGCCCCCAACCTCTCCTGCGATGTGCCCGCCATGGTCGCACTGGCCAAAAAGCACAAAACCCCCATCGTCGGCAAAGATTTCAAAACCGGACAGACCCTCATGAAGACTATTCTTGCCCCTGGACTGAAGGCGCGTTCGTTGGGTATCAGGGGATGGTTTTCCACCAACATCCTCGGCAACAGGGACGGGGAGGTACTCGACGACCCGGACAACTTCAAATCCAAAGAAGTCTCGAAACTCGGCGTACTGGAAAACATCCTCCAACCCGACAACAACCCCGACCTCTACAAAGACCTCTACCACAAGGTGCGCATCAACTACTACCCGCCCCACGGCGACAACAAAGAGGGCTGGGACAACATTGACATTTTCGGCTGGCTGGGCTATGGCATGCAGATCAAGATAGACTTCCTCTGCCGCGACAGCATCCTCGCCGCCCCCGTTGCCCTCGACCTCGCCCTCTTCCTCGACCTCGCCGGCAGGGCCGACCTTTTTGGCATCCAAGAGTGGTTGTCCTTTTACCTGAAATCACCGCAGACGGCCGAAGGCCTGCCACCGCAGCACGACATTTTCCTCCAACAGGAAAAACTGCTCAACACCCTGCGCCACCTCATGGGCGAAGAACTCATTACGCACTTGGGGATGGATTATTATTATTAAATGGCTGAATGGTTTGAATGGCTAAATGGTTAAATGGTTAGTGACTGCTCCGAAAATTGAGCGTTCCTCAACCTTTCGGAACAGTCACTAACCATTTAGCCATTCAAATCATTTAACCATTCAACCATTTTAGCCATTCAACATGTTCTGGAAATTCATCGCAACTGGTTTTGGGAGCGGCTACTCGCCGATAGCGCCGGGCACTGCCGGGGCTTTGGTGGCCTGTGCGGTGTTGTGGGTTTTCCACGAATATTGGCCCCAATTTTATGGCGGGGCGGAAAGCTGGCCGGAACTGCTGTTGCTCATCGGCGGCTTCTTTTTTTTAGGGGTAAAATCGGCAGGCGAGGTGGAAAAAGAATGGGGGCACGACGCTTCCAAAATAGTGGTGGACGAAATGGTCGGCCTCTGGATGGCCATGCTTTTTGTGCCCTTCAGCCTGCTCAACCTGGGCACCGCTTTTGTGCTTTTCCGCATTTTTGACATTTGGAAACCGCTGGGCATCAGGAACATGGAAAAATTCAACGGCGGCTGGGGGGTGATGATGGACGATGTGCTGGCGGGGGGTTATTCGTTGGTCGTGATGCACCTTTGGCTAATGCTCAAGGATGGTGTATTGGTGCAAAGGTTTATTGGTGTAGCGGCTGGTTGAGCCTAAAATCAGAAGCCTTTGGCGATCCCAATTTTATATCATGCCCTAAAAACGAGTTTTAAGGCCACCCACCCGTTATCCGTAAAACCAATAAACCATTCTCCAGTATGCAAGCAAAAGCAGACAATCAAAAGACACCGCTGCTGCTGTCCTGGTTCCGGTCCAACGCAGCTTCCATTGCGGCCACCTCGGTTGACTTTGCGGCCACTTATTTCCTGACGGATGTGGTGGGTATTTGGTATGTCATTTCCAATACCATCGGGGCGACGGCAGGCGGGGCGGTCAGTTTTTCGCTGTGCCGGGGGTGGGTGTTCAACCGGCGCTCGGCCAAATGGCAGCACCAAGCCCTGCGCTATTTGTTGGCCGTCGTTTTGAGCATCGGGCTGAACACTTTGGGGGTATGGTTCATCACCGAAACTTTTGGGCTTCAATACCTTTTGGCCAAAACCATCACCGCCGTCATCATCGGCATTTCCGTCAATTTTTTCATGTTCCGCTATTTTGTTTTTAAATAGCCCTTATTCAGATTTGTGTGCAGCAGCACACAAACCGTCCAAATTCATTGCTTTTGAAAAGGCTCGGCACAAAAAATCTTAGAAAAAAGTCTAATGAAAAAAGTCCGTTTCATCGCAAACCCATTCTCCGGCGTCAACCGAAAACGCAATTTGGCCAAGCTGCTCAAAGAACACCTCGACCCTGAAATTTACCATCACGAGCTCGTTTACACCGAGTATGCAGGCCATGCCATCGAACTCTCCAAAGAAGCCGTCCGGCAAGGTTACGACATGGTGGTTGCCTGCGGCGGCGATGGTTCTATCAATGAAATTTCGGGCCCCTTGATCGGCACCGGTACCGTTCTCGGCATATTGCCCTGTGGCTCGGGCAATGGCTTTGCGACCCACCTCGGCATTGGCCGCAACGTGGTAAAAGCCATCCAATACCTGAACGACGGCCAGCCAATCACCATTGATACCTGCCGCATGAACGGGCGCAGCTACGTCAATTTAGCGGGCGTCGGCTTTGATGCCGCAGTGGCCAACCGTTTGCACGGCAGCAAGCTGCGGGGGCTTTGGGCCTACTTCCGTTTTACGGTCGAGGAGCTGTTCAAATATAAAATGCTGCCGCTCGAAATCACCGTTGACGGCAAAACCTGCCAACTAAGCTGCCTGCTCGCCGAAGTCGCCAATGCCCCCATTTACGGCTACGGTTTTTCTATTGTGCCTCCGGCAAAATTCAACGATGGGAAACTGGAAGTACTGCTGGTCAATGCAGCACCGAAATGGCGCTACCTGTTCAGCCTTTGGCGCCTGCTGAACGGCACTTTCCACAAAAGCAGCTTGACCGAATCGTTCACTGCCCGCGAGGTCTTCATCCGTCCGGCAAGAAAATGTGCTGCCCATGTTGACGGAGAGGGCTTTGAACTGGAGGGCGGGGCGAGGTTTTCTATTTTGCCCGCTTCTTTGAAAGTGCTGTGCCCAAAGGAGTATGTTGGAATTTTAAAATAGGCGGCGGTGTGCCAAATGTAATGAGGAAACCACTCCCATAGCAGGTACATAAAACGTGAAGTTTTCAACGCAAGTAAAATTCAAGGCCAGTAAAAACCCCGTTGTTTAGCATAGTTATTGTTTCCTTGCTCAAAATACAGCCTCCGTTTCAGGTACAAAAACGCTTGCCCTTGCTCTTGTAAACAACCATCTCAAAACGCTGACAAACTCACATCTTATCAAAAGCCTCTGCTCCCGGACCGATCCATATAAATTAAAAAACGCTGCCGTCGCTTATGCTTGGGCAAAACACTGTCAGACAATGCCAAAATTTTACACTTTATTTTTTTTCATCTCCTTATGCACTTCGGTATCCGCCCAGCAGCGCAATAACGCTACCCCGCTCTGGCCAAAGGCCACGCTGCTACCAGAAAAAATCAATGCCGGCCAATTCAATTACGCCCCCCTGCGGTACGGCGACAAAATATATTTCAGCACTGCCGGCAATGGCCACCAAGCAAGCCGCCTTTCCTCTTCCTTTGCCACCGGCAAGCAGGTCCAAACATTGGCCATCAACCCCGCCAACGAAAACCTGCAGGCCTCCAACATGTCCATCACTCCCGACGGCAAGCGGATGTTCTATACCCTCTGCCACGACGAAGAGGCGTATAGTCAGGAAAAATGTACCATCTGGAGCAGGAAAAAAAATTACGAAGGCCAATGGGAAGCCGCATCAAAGCTCCCCGAAACCATCAACAAAAAACAATACACAGCCACCCAGCCCGCTATCGGCTATGACCGCTCTTTGAAAAAAGAGGTGCTCTTTTTTGTTTCCGACCGCCCCGGCGGCAAAGGCGGCAAAGACATTTGGGCCAGTGTCCTGGAACAGGACGGCAGCTTTGGAACGCCTTTCCCACTGCCTTTCAACAGCCCGGAAGACGAGGTCACACCTTATTATTATATGGCCGGGCAGGTCTTGGCTTTCAGCTCGAACGGCATGGGCGGGCAAGGCGGCTTCGATGTTTTTTATATAAAAAAAGATGCAGCCGCAAAATGGGGGAAACCTTTCAACCCCGGCACGGCCGTCAACAGCGAACACGACGAAACCTATTTCACCTTCCACGCCAAACAACAAAAAGGCTATTTTGTGTCCAACCGCTGCGGGCAGCAAAACGGGAGCAACATCCGCACTGGAATTTACGAAATACCTGCAATGGTAGAACTGCGCTTGCCGACCTATGATGCAAGCGGGGCGCAAAGCCTGTACGGCCTCACCGCCGACGTAACAAACCTCGAAAACGGCAAAAAAAAGACCTTCAAAGAACGCCCCTTCGAGCCTTGCCTGAAAGTGTTCCTCGCCCCGGGCAAAGTCTATTCGATTGCCGTCTCAAAAAAAGGCTACCAAACTGCCGAGTTCAAAACCAGCACAAAAAGCTCCGGCCTGCCAATGACCCTACAGCAGGAGACCTACCTCATTTTGGACGAAACATTGACGAAGGCAATGCCGGGCCAATCGAAAAAAAACAAAAACGAAATAGTGGAAGTGTCCAACGACCTGCCCTTTTAGGCGCACTGCCCCGCCCGTCAGGCCGCCCCCATACCTTTATTTTTTCTATAAAAAAACTGAACAGGGAACAAACCCGCAGGCCTGCGTGCTACTACCCTGATGAAGTACAAAATTATTTCTTCCACTCTTTCCGCATATCCCCGCAGTTCATCTATTTTTACAAAAAATAAAAGTATGCCGGGAAGGCAAGCGGGCAATGATCCTATAATTGCCGTCGGCAAATCCGCATACTTTCCTTTAAACAACTCACTCGCTTTATGAAAAAAACAACCTTTACATTCCTCTTTTCCTTTTTTGCAATGCTGTTTTCCCTCAGCGCCCAAGACCACACCATCGTCTTGTCGGGCATCACTTTCACTCCTAACCAACTGACAATCAACGTGGGAGAGACCGTAAGATGGGACAATCAAGATGGGTTCCACAACGTCAATGGCACCACTCAAAGCTACCCCGACAACCCGGAAGGCTTTGGCAACGGCTCGGCCATGGCTGCCCCCTGGACCTTCGACCACACCTTTACCGTACCCGGCACCTATGACTACCACTGCGACCCCCATGTGAGCCTCGGCATGACCGGGACAATCACCGTCTTGGGCGGATCAGGCGCAGGGGACATCGTTATTTCTGGCGTGTTCGATACCCAACCTGCAGGTGCGGGCGTAAAGGGGATCGAGCTAAAAGCAACTGCCGACATCGCCGACATCAGCATCTTTGGGGTCGGCTCCGCCAATAACGGGACGGGCTCTTCTGGGGTCGAGACCCAACTGCCTGCCATTGCCGTCAGTGCAGGAGATTGTATTTATGTGGTGGACGACAGCCTGAAATTCATTGACTATTTTGGCTTTTCACCGACCATTGAAGGCGATGCTGCCAACATCAACGGCGACGATGCCATTGAGCTTTATGAAAATGGCGACGTGATTGATGTATTTGGAGAGGTTGATGTGGACGGAACGGGCGAACCCTGGGAACACCTCGACGGCTGGGCTTACCGCAAAAGCGGAACTGGCCCCGACGGTGCCACTTTTGTACTCAACAACTGGACGTTTAGCGGCGTCAATGCCCTCGACAATGTGCCCGACAATGCCAGTTCGCCGATCCCTTTCCCGACCTGTACTTACTCTGCGACCGCCCCCACCGATGCCGCCGCCAATGACGACAACATCTCGACCGACATAGATACCGATGTGACCATCAATGTTTTGGGAAATGACATTACCCCGAACGCACTGACCTCCATCACCGTCACCAGCGGCCCCGATCATGGAACAACGACGGTCAATGGAGTAGATAACATTACCTACATGCCAGATGCGGGCTACTGTGGCGAGGACGGCTTCATCTATGAAATATGCGATGCGAACGGCTGCGACGAAGCTTTTGTAAGCATAACCATTGATTGCCCCGCCGACTACCCCGTCGCTGCAATCGGGGATGTGACCACTGTGGATGCGGCCGGGCAGCCCAATTCATTGGGAGAGACCTACCAATTGCAGGGCATTGTCCACGGCATTGATTTTCAGGGAGGTGGGGCTATTCAATTTGCGCTCATTGACCAGACAGGAGGCATCAGCTTGTTCAGTGGCAACGACTTTGGATATACGGTCACTGAAGGCGATGAACTAGTGGTACAGGGAACGATTTCTCAATTCAACTGCCTAACCCAGATCAGCCCCGATACCCTTTGGATGACCTCAAGCGGCAACCCTTTGGTCACGCCACAGGTGACAACGACCATTGACGACGAAATCTATGAATCGGAACTCGTGCAGGTAAACAACCTGAACTACGTTGACATTGCCGATTGGGCGGGCGATGGCAGCAGCTTTAATGTTGCTCTGACCGATGGCACGAACACCATCACCATGCGGATAGACAATGACAATGAACTTTCATCCATGCCGGCACCTCAAGCACCTTTCAATGTCATCGGCCTCGGTGGCCAGTTCGACAACAATGGCCCTTGCGACCAGGGCTACCAATTGCTGCCGAGGTATGCTGCGGACATCATCCCGGTCACGTCCACCAACGAACCTTATCTGGCGCAGCAAATCGCGTTCTACCCCAATCCGGCAAGTTCAAAATTGACCATTGACTCGGAACTGGAAATAGATGCCATATCCGTCTCCAACTTGCTGGGACAGGTATTGATAAACCAAGAAAAACCGGGCAGTACCATTGACGTGGACGGGCTTCAAGCCGGCGTTTACCTGCTGACCTTCCAAGTGGAAGAAGCTACTTGGACAGGGAAGTTTGTGAAGAAGTGATTCATTGTTTCATTGTTTCATTGTTTCATTGTTTCATTGTTTCATTGTAGCAATGAAAAAGGCCCGCAAGCAATGCTTGCGGGCCTTTTTTCATAAAAAGCAACGAGACAAGGTTTAATCTTCCGTACCCCCGTTGCCGGTATCGTTACTGCTGTCAGGGCTACTTCCTTTGAGCTTGCCGAAAGGATCGTATGTGCCTTGGTAGTAATTGTTTTTATAGGCACCATAACTACCTCCGCCGCCGCCTTCGTTGCGGTCATAACTGCGTCCACCGCCGCCGTAACTTCCGCCACCGCCGCCGTAGCCGCCCCTGCTTCCACCGCCACCATAGCCGCCACCGCC
>DROJ01000405.1 GCA_011321935.1 Bacteroidota bacterium
CCGCCTTTAGGCGGATCTGTTCACGTTAGAAGTGCAGCCATGCAGCCTCCCTAACGTGAGCAGATCCGCCTAAAGGCGGATGACAAAGCAGCGGAGACGGGGGCTTGGCTTAAGTGTTTGGGATCACGTCAAAATTAACACCACCACGTTTACTTTTAAAGTTTGGTAAACGTGGAACGTGGCCGCTCAATACTCATGCTTCCCTTTTGTCCAGCCTTTTTTGCCCAAATACTGAACGGCAGAATCCGCAGCAGGGTCTTCCAATTGAGTGCCCATGCTATCGTTCCACCGGTTCAGGTAGCCGAACAAAGCGATCACGCCCATTATTTCTACCACCTCGCCTTCGCTCCAATGTTGGCGCATGTTTTCGGCTATTTCATCGTCCACGGCATTGGGTACTTGGGAGGCCGCTATCGCTAAATCAAGGGCGGCACGTTCCGCTTCGCTAAATGCCGGGTGTGTTTTGTACTCCCAGATATTGGCCATTTTTTCCTCCTCGGCGCCGTAGCGTTCTGCCGCGCGGATGGCATGTGCTTCGCAATAACGGCAGCCCGTGGTCATGCTCGAAAGGTAGGCGACCAGCCTTTTCAGGGCGCTCGTCACGCGGCCTTTGTTCTCCATCACCGCTTGGTTCATTTCCAAAAATGCGGCAGCGATGCGCGGGCGGTGCATCATGGTGAACAGGCTGTTGGGGGTGAAGCCCAAAGTCTCTTGGTAGAAGTCCGCCATTTCCTGTGCCTCTTCGGTGGCGTTGTGGTCGAGGGGTTTTACGAGTGGTTGTTTCATTTTTGTATTTTAGATAGCTATTGGCTATTGGCTATTAGCTTTTGGCAGATAGCTCAAACCCGAAGCTGTTTTTAGCCAATGGCTAAAAGCCAATAGCCAATAGCCAAGTCAATATTTTTCAAACATATCTTCAAACTCGGTTTCAAATTCCAAATCTGCATTTGCGGCAGCAGCATAAGCCACCTCCAAAATTGATTTCTCTTTGATGATCGAGATGGCCTTTTCGATGTCGTCTGCAAAAATACGGTCTTCCGATGCATGGGTTATTTTTTGCCTCACCATGCCGTGGACGGCATCGAGCATGGGGCTTGATTTGAGGGGTTTATGAAAGTCGAATGCCTGCGCGGCGCAGAGCAGTTCTATGGCCAATATTTTTTCCAAATTATTGGCCACTTGCAAAGCTTTTCTGCCACTTATCGAACCCATGCTCACATGGTCTTCCTGCCCCAAAGAAGTCGGGATGCTATCGGCCGAGGCGGGGGAGCACATCGTTTTGTTTTCGCTCACAAGGGCGGCGGAGGTGTATTGCAAAATCATAAAAGCCGAGTTGATGCCGATGTCTTTCATCAACAATTTTGGGGTGCCTTCGGCAATGCCCATCAGGGAAAGATAGGTGCGGCGGTCGGAGATATTGCCGAGTTCGGCAGCGGCCAAGCAGGCATAGTCCAGGGGCATGGCAAGCGGTTGTCCGTGGAAATTGCCGCCGCTGATAGTCAGTTTTTCGTTGATGATGACGGGGTTGTCGGTCACGGAGTTGAGTTCTGTTTCGAGCAGGTCTTTGAGGTGCAGCCAAGCATTGCGCGAAGCGCCGTGGACGGGCGGCATGCAGCGGAGAGAGTAGGGGTCTTGCACCCGGTCGCAGCCCGCATGTGAGTCGTTTATTTCAGAATTTTTGAGCAGGGAAGCGATCCTTTGCGCCACATGTTTGTTGCCGGCAAAGGGGCGAAGTGCATGCAGTTCGGGCAAAAAAGGCGACGCCGAACCCAACAGTCCTTCGATCATCATGGCCCCGATGATGTCGGCTTGGCTGAGGCAGTTGTGGAGTTTTTCGACTACCTTAATGGCATGGGCAGCGATGAACTGAGTACCGTTGATCAATGCCAAGCCTTCCTTTGCGCCCAATGTCAGCGGGGCTTTTTTTTCTTTTCGTAAAATATCAATGCTGGGCAAAACCTCGCCTTTGTAACTTGCTTTCCCCAGCCCGATGAGCGGCAAAAAAAGGTGCGAAAGCGGCGCAAGGTCGCCCGATGCACCGACCGAACCCTGTGAGGGAACGACCGGGACAATATCGTTTTCGATGTGCCACTGTATCCGCTCCAAAGTCGCCATTGCCACGCCCGAGCGCCCCTTTGAAAGCGCCTGCATCTTCAGCACCATCATCAGTTTGGCAATCTCGTTTTCTATCGGTTGGCCGACGCCCACGCTGTGGCTTTTGAGGATGTTGTGCTGCAATGTGCTGGTGTCTTCTTTGGAAATACGGGTGGTGCAGAGCGGCCCAAAACCCGTGTTGATGCCATAGACGGCGGCATCTCCCTTGGCTATTTTTTCAACGATGTGCCTGCTTTTTTGGATGGCCGTTTTTGTGCTTTCATGGAGTGCCCCCCTGCTTGTCCCCCTGGCCAGGGAGAGGGCCTTTCCCGCAGTGAGGTGGTCTTTTCCGTAAAAAAATGTGGGCGAAGTGTTTTGCATCTGTTTTGTGATTTGGGGCAAAAATAGGGGAGTGGAGGGAATTGGCAAAAGGGGGGCGTGCAGGCTGCAGGCCCGGCACGGGCAGGTTTGAAACCCGGATTTGTGTTTTGTCTTCCCCGCTTTGCGTTATTGTTCTTTTATCTTTCTACTGAAACTTCAAAATGTGGCCTGCCAACTATTTGATTTTCTGAACTTGGTAACCATTTTGAGAAAATATAATGATATATGGGGTTGTCAGAACTTGAACCTATTATGGTCAGTGTATATAGGAATTTTGTGTTGGAGGGAGGGGGGCTCAGTCTGACGTTCTGCATGGCTGCAGGTGCGGTGCATAGCCGCTATTGCCGTTCTGCGCTTTGTTGTGGGTAGCGTTTTCTCTATTCTTCAAATTTGAAAGTCGGTTGCATCTGATATTGCCTAATTCTCTTTCTTGCCAATTCACAATAATCAGAACTCATATCTATTCCAATAAACTCTCTTTCAAGTTGGTATGCAACCTTGCACGTTGTTCCACTCCCACACATCGGGTCAAGTACAATATCTCCTTTATTTGTCCATGATTTTATATGGTCTCTTGCAAGTGCGGTCGGGAATGGTGCTGGATGCCCTTTTGCTTCTTGGTCTTCTGCTTTTTTACCAACTACATATTCCCAGATATTTCCTTTTATTTTTTGCTTCCTAACGGGTTTCGCTAATTTTTCTCTTTTTTGAACTCCTTTTGAGTAATTTTTATAAGTTGTCCCATTTAATTTAAGTCCTGCATGTAAACAATCTATTTTTATCGGGTGATGAGTTTTAACCGTTCCTTTGCTAAATACAAACATGTACTCAAATATGTTGTTATACCTCTTTCGATAAATTTGCGGGATTGGATTGACTTTTTGGAAAATCATCGTATCGTGCAGATTAAATCCAACTTCTTTGAAAAATAATGCTTGCTTAAAACTTGTCCCCGTTTCACTTCCTTTTATAGTAGCATCAGCAACTACCCAAACGACAACACCACCTTCCTTTGTGATTCGATAGAGTTCTTTTGCAATATCTTCAAAAGGAAAAACATAGCCTTTATAAGTTCTCAAATTATCATACGGAGGTGATGTTACCGTTAAATCAATTGAGTTGGCTTCAAATTTTCGCATTACTTCAACGCAATTCCCTTCTATGATTTTGTTCAAATGTTCTGTCATAGTATTTTTATTTTAGTCCGAAAAGACCGTTATCTGAAATTCTGTTTATGATTCTGATTTTGTTGTCAATTTTTCTAGCCTTGATTAATTCTTTCAATGCTTCTTCGTGGCTCATCCGCATAATTTTTTCTCTTTCGGATGCTAAAAAAAACAGTGCTTCTTTTTTCGCAATTTCAATAGATTCTGATGCCGCAATTTTTTCATCTTTCCAAATTTTGGAAATGGATTTCGAGTGGTTCAACATTGTGCGATTAACGGTCATCCAATAATCATTTGCACTTTTGGTCGGATTCATCGTTGGAATAACCTCAAAAATCTGCAATAACAAATCCTCAGCTTTTTTCTTGCCAACTTCTTCGGCATATCTGACCAATAAGGAAAGATGTGAATATGTGAAAACACAAACATTTCTTGTAATTGCCTGACTATAAACTTGACTTGATTTGCTTGGTAATTGATAGATTGGACAAACAACCATTGCATATGGCTTCCCATGCTTCCACCTATCCATAGCCTGGACTTTGAAATCCTTTTGATTCTTTGCAGTTCTGCTCAACCTGAACGCTTTTGCATCGGCTACAAAGCTATATTTCTTTGCAAAAGCCTCAACGTCTGCGACATCTGCCCGTCCCGTAATTACAAGGCTTTTAAGTCCAATTTGTTTGAAGGCAAGAGATAACAGGCTATCAGTATATTTTGAATATTGCTTTTCTTGGCTCGTGTCATGCCCGTAGGATTCGGGAATATTCCCACATAATCTCAAATGGTCTAAAATTGTTGGTGTACCTAATTTTGCTATTTCATCACTCAATTCAGTTTCCAATTGGAGAGAATTATCTCCAAACACCCCACTCAAACCGCCAATTTTTGCAACCCATTCCTTCCTTCTTTTTATAGCTTCTTCCGATATTATTTCTGTCATTATTTTGTTACTTTTTTTTAGGCTGCAAAGTAGGGCTTTTTTGTTCCTTTTTCATTACCCACAACCCCTTTATACTCTCCAAGATCAGCCTCAACTTCTCCTCCCCGTCCGCCAATTTTTTCTTTTCCTTTTCCACCACTGCCGCAGGCGCGTTATTGACAAAACGCTCGTTCCCCAATTTTTTCTTTACGCCAGCGATAAAACCTTCGACCCGTTTCTTTTCCCCTTCCAGGCGTTCCAGTTCCGCTGCGGCATCAATTTCAATATTGACCTCCAGAAAATATTTTTCCGTGCCCGAAAGAAAAGAAACCGCATTGTCGGGCGCAGTGCTTGTAATTTCCAAAGCCGACAGGTTGCCCAATTTCATCAAAATATCCTTGATGCCGTCCATCGCAAAAAGTGCTTCCGAACTCGGTGTTTTTTCAACAAAAAGGTTCAGCGCCTCGTTGGGCGAAATGCCCTTGCTGCTGCGCGCCTCCCTGATCCTCGAAACGGCATCTTTTGCCCGTTCGATGCTCTCCACCATTTTTTTGTCCACCCGTCCGGCGGCGGGGTAGCGTTGGATGATGCAGTCGTTGCCGTCCTTTCGGTTGCGGAGTTGGTGCCAAATTTCTTCGGTCACGAAAGGCATGAAGGGGTGCAGTGCGACCATCAGTTTTTCAAAGACTTCGATGGTGGCCTCGCGGGTTTTTTTGTCGAGCGGTTCGCTCTTGCCACCGCCGAGGTATTTGGGTTTTATGATCTCCAGGTACCAGGAGCAGAAGTCGCCCCAGATGAGTTGGTATTGGTTCATCAGGGCATCGGAGAGGCGGAACTGCCCGAAGTTTTTTTCCACCTCGGCCATCACCAAGTCCGTCTTGTCCTTGATCCATTTTACGGCGAGGGCATTGATTTTTGGCTGCGCGGTATCGGAGGTTTCCCAGCCTTTGATGAGGCGCAGGGCGTTCCACATTTTATTGCAAAAATTGCGGCCCTGCTCGCAAAGTTTACTTTCGTTGAGCGCCTTATTGGTCTCCTTGTCGAAAGGCGCATCAAAAATAATATCGTTGCCCGCCGAGGCGCAGGAAAGCATCCCGAAGCGCACCCCGTCGGCGCCATAGTTTTCGATCAGTTGCAGTGCATCCGGCGAGTTGCCGAGCGACTTGGACATCTTGCGGCGCTTGTTGTCGCGCACCATTCCCGTGAAATAAACATCGTTGAAAGGCTGCTTTCCTTTCAGGTCTTTGCCCAACAGTTCCTCCGACCATTCATAGCCCGCCATGATCATCCTGGCCACCCAAAAGAACATGATGTCCCAGCCCGTCACCAGCACATTGGTAGGGTAGTAGTACTTCAGTTCTTCCTGCGTATCGAAGCCATCAAAAACAGAAATGGGCCAGAGCCAAGACGAAAACCAAGTGTCCAGCACATCTTCGTCCCTTTTTAAGTCGTTGATGGTCAGGCTGTTGTTGCCCGTTTTTTTCTTCGCTTCCGCCAATGCCTCCTCGGCTGTTTCGCCAACAAAAACGAGTTCATCTCCGTCCACCCCTGAGGTTTCGGGGCGAGCTGTCTGCCGTCCACCCCCGAGGCTTCGGGGCGGGCTGTCCACCGTCTTCAAGTACCAAGCGGGTATCTGCTGCCCCCACCAAAGCTGCCGGCTGATGCACCAGTCGCGCACGTTGCCGGGGTTGAGCCATTGGTAGTACATGTTCCACATGCTGCCGGGATGGAAGGTGACTTCGCCGCTTTTCACCGCTTTGAGTGCCGTTTTGGCGAAGCCGTCCATATGGACATACCATTGCAAAGTGAGGCGGGGTTCGATCACTGCGTCCGTCCTTTCGGAGCGTCCGATCTTGGTTTTGTAATTTTCGATTTCGACGAGGTTGCCGCTTTCTTTCAGCAGTGTTTTGATTTTTTTGCGCGCCTCAAAACGGTCTTCGCCGACCAATATTTGCGCCTTCTCGTTCAGCGTCCCGTCGGCGTTGAGGATGTCAATGACGGGCAGTCCGTGGCGTTGGCCAATGTCGTAATCGTTCTGGTCGTGCGCGGGGGTGATTTTTAGCGCAGCGGTACCAAATTCCATGTCAACATAGCTGTCGGCGATGATGGGGATGGGGCGGTTGATGAGCGGGACGAGTACCTTTTTTCCCACCAAATTTTTATAGCGCCCGTCGTCGGGGTGGACGGCGATTGCCACGTCGGCCATGATGGTTTCGGGGCGGGTGGTGGCCACGGTGAGGTACTCTCCGGGAGCATCTGCCCGCTCGTAGCGGATGTGGAAAAGCGGCACCGTCTCGTCGCTGTGCAGCACCTCCTCATTGGAGAGCGCCGTCTGCGCTACGGGGTCCCAATTGGTCATGCGGAGGCCCCGGTATATTTTTCCTTTTTTATGTAAATCAACAAAGACCTTGATAACGGCCTTCGAGAGTTTTTCTTCCATCGTAAAACGGGTGCGCTGCCAGTCGCAAGAGGCGCCGAGGCGTTTCAGTTGGTCGAGGATGATGCCGCCGTATTTGTCTTTCCAGGCAAAGGCATGCGCCAAAAATTCCTCCCTCGTGAGGTCGCTTTTTTTGATGCCCTGCTTCCGCAGCAATTTTACAACCTTCGCCTCGGTGGCAATGGAAGCATGGTCGGTGCCGGGCACCCAACAGGCATTTTTTCCCTGCAATCGGGCCCGCCTAATCAGGATGTCCTGGATGGTATTGTTGAGCATATGCCCCATGTGGAGGATGCCCGTCACATTGGGCGGCGGGATGACGATGGTGAACGGCTCGCGCTCGTCCGGCTCGGAGTGGAAATAGTTTTTGGCTTCCCAATGGGCGTACCATTTGGCTTCGGTTTCTTTCGGGCTGTAGCGAGTTGATAGGGACATGTTAAATGGTTTAATGGTTAAATGGTTAAATGGTTTAATGGTTAAATGGTTAAATGGCTGAATGGCTGAATGGCTCTCGAAACCATTTAACCATTCAGCCATTAAACCATTTAACCATTAAACCATTTAACCATTTAGCCATTTATTTAATTCTATTTTTTACGGGGATGACCAATTTCAGACCTGACCAGACTTGATCCACTGCGCAGACTTTTACATCTACCAAGCCTATTTTCAGCGCATAATCACGGATCACATCTTCGGTCACATCGGTCGGCACTTTCGATGCCTTTTTGGGCCAACTGACCCATAAGTGCCTTGACGCAAATAATCAACACTTTTGACGAGGCTCCCGTATTTTACATCGGGAGCCTCGTCAAAAGTGTTGATTATTTGCGTCAAGGCACTTATCATCCCGTTCTGGAAAATCTGGTAGTGTTAATTTTGACGTGATTCCAAGCACTTAGGCCAAGCCCCCGTCTCCGCTGCTTTGTCATCCGCCTTTAGGCGGATCTGTTCACGTTAGAAGTGCAGCCATGCAGCCTCCCTAACGTGAGCAGATCCGCCTAAAGGCGGATGACAAAGCAGCGGAGACGGGGGCTTAAGTGCTTGGAAATCAGATAAACATGTTTCTGCCTATCACGTCAAAATTAACACTACC
>DROJ01000406.1 GCA_011321935.1 Bacteroidota bacterium
CATGTACGATATTAGGAATAATAATGAAGAGAATACAAGGCTATATGACCATTGGATGAAAAGCTGGATGAACTGGGCAATTGAATTTTTCTGCGATATTTTTGCAGTTTGTACCTTAGGTGGTTCTTTTGCATGGGCGCACCTTTATCTCTCACTTAAACGTGGAGGGAATCCATTTTTTGTTCCGGTTGTTGGGCAAGTAAGCGACCATCCGAACGACGAAGCAAGGGCCAAGGTCATTGATATTGTTTTGAATCAATTAGGTTTTACAGAAAAAGCAAATGAATTTTCGTCCAAGTGGAATTCCTATACCCGGTTAATTTCTTACAGGATATCCGACGAATTCAAACATGCTTTCCCTGATGAACTACTTGAAAAATGTGCGGATGCAGGAATACAGGCAACTAAAATGATTAACTGCCGATTGGTTGAACCTGATAATCTTGGAAAAGCTGCAACGCTCCTAAATGAAGCTTGGCAAAATTTCTTATCGTCCGCTGATATATATATACAAGGAGAGGCAAACATAATCAACCGATTGAAGAATAACCTACCGTAAGATTTTAAAAAAGAAATTCAAAATTGGGCATAATAATTTTTACATTTCAATTGGCTTTATGCGGGCAAACTGAATAGAAAAGTTCTGCAATTTAAACGGAGACAAAGCACTGACAACAAGCCCCCTCCGACTACACAAACAAAATAAACAAAAAATCAACCAATAAAAATTGGTGTTTCGTTTATTCCGTTCATGCCTAAGTTCAAAACTTCATCAATATAAATGCAAAAAGGGCTTTCTTATAAAAATGAAAAACAGTGTTTTTTAATAGCTCCTTATTTTCTTTTTCTCAAAAATTCCAGAGCGGCGGCGTTTTGAACGCCGCACTTTTTCCATATTTTAAATTTGAGTGGAATGCGGCGTTCAAAACGCCGCCGCCCTGGAATTTTAAGGAAAATAAACAAGTAGAAACGGGCAAAAACCAAGTTCTAATTTTTATAGAAAAGCCCTTTAAATGCAAACCACAAGTGAGGCTATGCGGCTTGCCTGCATTTGCACGAAATATTGCAACAACCGAGAGCCGCCAACCAGTCATATTACAAATATCCCCCCCTTACCCCAGCCGCCGGTAAACACACCACCGCAACAACCTCCCGTCCGTCCCAAGCTGAAAGATCAGTTCAAGGTTTTTGAATTCATAGCGCAGCAGCGAGCCGTTGCCGAGCGGGTACTGTTGTTGAGGCGGGCCATATTTTTTTGTGATCGAAGCATGATCGCCGTTTTCCAGCGAAATGCCTTTTTCTGTTTCGCCCTCATAACCGGGGCCGGTGATATGGAAAACATGGTAGGCCTGCTTGAACGGATCGGCGCTGCCTTTGAGCGATTCATGGACCAGCACAAAAGAATTTTTTCCCGAAAAATCGAGGCGCGCCAAGACCAGCGAGTCGGTGGGTGACTCCCGGTGCTGCAAGAGCAACCGTTTTTTGTTGAAATCAATGGCCGAAAAAGGGAGGCCGTCAATGGTTTCGCCGCTTTCGTCCAGGCCTGCGCTGTTGGCAAGTGGGCTTTCTCCTGCGCCCAAAACATTTTTGTTGGCCAGTGCCAAGGTGTGGTTTTCTTCCAGTTCCAGCGCCTTGTCAAAATATTGGAGCGCCCCCTCCCGGTCACCGTTGAGGGCAGAGAGGATGCCCAGCATTACCTGGCCGTCCGACAGGGTGGCCTTCCATTCGGGTTTGTTTTGCGAAAGCTGGATGGCGCGTTTTGCCGATACGTTGGCGTCCTCCCATTCCAGTTGGCTGGTGGCCGGGTCCGAAACGCCGAGCAGCGCATTGGCACATGCCTTGTTCAGCCGGGCGATGGGGTAAGCGGGGTCGAGGTGCTGGGCATTTTCAAAATAAAAAATGGCATCGCGGAGTTGGCGTTCGCGGAGCATGGAGTCCCGCTCGGCGCCCCGTCCGCCCTTGCCCATGCGCGACACCGCATCCAGTTCGACGGGGTAGGCAAACCTGTTTTGTTTGGGCGAAAAATGTTTCAAGGCCGACTGCACCAAGACCACCCCGACGTTGTTGTAAACCTCCCTGCTCTGGAAATCCTGCAGCACCTGACCGTAATAAACGAGGGCATCGTCATACACCTCTTCGACCGCCAGCAGGTTGGCCATTTCAAAATAATTAATAAAATGGCCGAACTTGTCGGCTCCCTCCACGGCCATGAGTTTCCGCTCTTTCAGTTCGGGGTAATTCGCCATTTCTTCGTCTTTCAGGCCATAGGTTTTATACACCTTGTCCAAGAACCGGGGCATGATGCCGTACACCTCATAGCCCGCCTGATAGGCCAGCACGCCGCCGAGGTAATCGGCCTGCACCTCGTCTTTTTTCTTTTCGTTGCTGACCGCGTTTTTCAGGCTGGTGTGGCTGTATTCCCAGGCGAAAAGGTTTTCCCAATTGTGTTTTTCATAAATATGCACCAGTTCGTGGGCGAGCAGTATGGCGAGGGCATTTTCGGCGTCGTCGCCAAATTCTTCGCAGAGGTCGAAGCCCTGTTCTTCCAGTTTGATGACGCCCGAAAGCTGGTAGGCCACGGCAATGCCCTTGCCCGTCGTTCTGACCAAATGGAGTACGGGCTTGTGCGAGCGGTGGTCCCCTTTTGCGGCCTTTAGCTTTTGGAAAACTTCGTGGATTTTTTTGGTTTTATAAGAATCTGCCAACGAGGCTTCGACAAAAAAATCGGGGGCTATTTCTATCAGGTCGGTGCTGCTTTCTGTCAGGTCGTTGCTGTTTTTTTCTGAAAGGTAAACTGAACTGCAGCTCAGAAAGGCGATGGCAAGGAGGATGGCAAGAAGGATTGTTTTCATTGGTCGTTGTTTTAAATAATGACAAATAGGTAGTGGTAAAAAGTACGTGATGACTACCCTCGGATAACTTGCAAAATTCGCTCACCCCCGACTTCAGTCGGGGGCAAGCACAAAACATTATGGGGTTTTAACCCAAAATATATGCATAAATTTTGGGTTAAAACCCAGATTCGTACTTTGTCCACCCCCGACTGAAGTCGGGGGTTAGTGAATTCAACAGGTTCTCTGGTGAGCTAAACAGTTGCTTAAAAAATTTATCAATCATGTACTTTTTACCTCTACCTGACAAATATATTATTTCAAGTGATACCCATTTGCAAAAAATAGGATAAACATTCACGGACGTTTATTTAGGGAAAACAACTTTTTGCAGCGTCTTTTCACCGCAAGCTATTTTTTCTAAAAATAAAAACGACGCCTATTGATACTGAGCCGGGCAATGAAGTTATCAGTTTTTGTATTTTTACATTGCCCCGAAATGGACTTTTTTATAAAAATGAAAGTAACTGTTTAGCACCTTCGAATCCCGAAGGGATTGAATATGAATAACCCCGGATGCAATCCGGGGGGGGTAATGGCGAGTGACAACCCCGGAGGGGTTGAATGTAAGGGGCAGACATTCACATTTAACCCCTTCGGGGTTGCCGCCCGCCCCGACTTCTTTCCTCGGATTGCATCCGAGGTTATTCATATTCAATCCCTTCGGGATTCGAGGGTGCTAAACAGTTACAAATGAAAAATGGTTTATGCCTCATCCAATCTATTATTTTAGACAGGACTCCAGAGCGGCGGGAGCCCTGCCATGAAATTATGACCGGGCTATTAAAAAAAACGAATTCTGGTTTTAATAAAAAAGCCCTTTCTGCCCCTTGTTAATTGACCGTCACATAATCAAAGCCTTATGAAACAATCCATTTTTTTCGTCCTCCTTTTTCTTCCTTTTTTTATCCATGCCCAGCAAAAAGGTGTGACCCCCATCGGTGGGAGCATTGCGGCTTCCGGCACTGCCCATGCCCTCGTCATCGGCATTTCTGACTACCAAGATGCGGGCATTCCTTCCCTGAAATATGCGCATATTGACGCCGGAGAGTTTGCCAATTTTTTGCAATCAAAAGCAGGCGGGGCGCTCATGGAAGACCAAATACAAATGGTCACCAACGAGCAAGCCACGGCCGCCAATATTTATGCAAAACTTGATTGGTTGCTGGAAGTGGCCGGGGAAAACGACCGGGTCATCATCTATTTTTCCGGCCACGGCGATGTGGAAACGGCGACCAGCCGCAACCGCGGTTTTTTGCTCGCCCATGATACGCCGCCCACCAATTACCGCATCGGTGCGCTGCGGGTCAACGACCTCAACGACATCCTCGCCGACCTCGTGGAAGTGAACAAAGCCAAGGTCCTCCTCATCACCGATGCCTGCCGTTCGGGCAAACTCGCCGGGGGCGGCGAGGGGGCTACGGCCACCGCTACCGCCCTTTCCGAACAGTTCAAAAACCAGATAAAAATAATGTCCTGCCAGCCCGATGAATTTTCGCTCGAAGGCGAGCAGTGGGGCGGCGGGCGCGGCGTTTTTTCCTACCACCTCATAGATGGCCTCACGGGCATGGCCGATGTGGACGGCAATGCCGAAATCCAACTTTTTGAACTGGACAAATACCTGAAAGACAAGGTGCCGCAGGAGACGGATTTTCAACAGTTTCCCATATTGGCGGGCCCGCCAAAATCGAGCCTTTCAAAAGTGGATGCTGGTGAACTCGCTGCGCTGGTGGAAAAAAGAAATGCGGAGATGCCCATGCTGGCTTCCGTTAATTCCAAAGGCCGC
Source organism: Bacteroidota bacterium (assembly GCA_011321935.1). Taxonomy (GTDB): domain Bacteria; phylum Bacteroidota; class Bacteroidia; order Chitinophagales; family Saprospiraceae; genus UBA6168. The sequence continues at coordinate 4,678 of DROJ01000406.1, forward strand.
GGGGATGAAATTTTGGCGGCAGCCGATAGCACCGTCCAGCAATTATACGATGAATTTGTGGCGGCGCTTGACGAGCAATATTTTTTGCCGATTGATATAAACGAAAATAGAAAAAAGGGAAAATCCGCCAGCGAATTATATGATATTTTATCTGTCGAAAATTCGCTGCAAGCACTGCACTCCAATATGAAAAGGAATTTTGTGGTGGCCCTGCAAGATGAATCCCAAAAGTCTATCAATGCCTATTTAAAAGCCGACCCAACTGAGATGAACGAGCGCTGGAAAAATTTTGGCGCTAAATATAAATCCAACCCGGCATACTTGGGCAAGGCGGCTTCTTTGTTGGGAAAAAGCCATTATTTATACAAGCGGTTAATTTCAAAAAAATATTATTATGAAGGTTTGTTATTGCGCTTGGAAGGGCAAAAAACAAATAACATTTCTTTATTTGATTTAGCATTGGAAAAAGAAAAACTGGCTTTGCAATATGATGGCGAGGCGGCTTATATTTATAATGAAATGGGGATGGTATATAAAGAGTTGTTTAAAGCGAACAAAGAAAAAAACAACAACCAAACATTGGCGGACAGTTTATATAAAATGCAAATTTTGTTATTCGAAAAGGCAAGTGGGTTTTCTCCCAAATGGGTAACGCCATATACCAATAGGGCGGGCCTTTACCTTATCAATGATGAATACGAAAAATCAGCGGATTTGTGCAATATTGCCCTGTCTTTGGACTCCACCCAAATCGGCCTTAAATGGTATATGGGAAACATCCATCAGGAAAGGAAAGAATATAAACTTGCGGAAGATTATTACAAACAGGTAATAGCTGTTGACCCGGCCTTCAACCCCGATGTTTACAACAACCTTGGTCTGGTATATTTTGAAACCGGCCGGTATAGTTTAGCAGAAAAAATGTATTTAAAATCCGTCGAAATGGATTCCATGTTTTTCTTGGCATATAAAAATTTGGGGTTGCTATATTATATTTCAAAAAACTATAAAAAATCCACTTCTGCCAATTTAAAATGTATAGCCATAGATGCAGAAGACAGTATGCCCTATTTTAATATTGCCTGCGTGGCCTCTTTGCAGGGCAAAGGAAAAGATGCCGTATCGTGGCTGGAAAAGGCCATGGAAAAAGGTTTTAAAAAATACAGCTGGATAAAGGAAGACGATGACCTGTTGAACGCAAGGAGTACGGATGCTTACCGCGAGTTTGAGAAAAAATATTTTATGGATAATTAAAAGGATAAGGGCTTTTTGCTGAAAATCAAAAAACTTTTTTTTATGGTAACTATTTACCACCTCTTAAACATGTTGCTGATTTCACTAACCCCCGACTTCAGTCGGGGGACATGTGCAGAATTTTATCGGGTTTTAACCCAAAATATACAACCTAAATTTTGGGTTAAAACCCAGATTTGTGCTTTGCCTACCCCCCGACTGAAATCGGGGGTTAGTGAAATTAGTAGTCTTGAGGGGGCTAAGTAGTTACTTTTTATGTTCGATTAGCATGAAGAGTTGACAACTTTTGAAAAGTTGTCAACTCTCGCCATTCAAAATATTACACTGCCGAATGCCTATTGCAAGTCCAAAATCTTGAAGGCCGTGCGCCGGTTCAACTGATGCTCCTCTTCCGAGCAGCGGTTGCAGAGGCAGTTTGCTTTGGGCACCGATTCGCCAAAGCCTTTGGCCTGCAGGCGGTCGGCGGAGATACCCAGCCCGACGAGGAAGTCAACGGCGGCCTGTGCCCTTTTTTGGCTGAGTTCTAGGTTGTAGGCGTTCTTGCCGCGGCAGTCGGTATGGGAGGAGAGTTCGATGCGGATATTGGGGTTGAGTTCGAGGTTGCGGGCGAGTTTGATGAGCGAAGGTTTGGCGTCGTCGCGGATGTCCCATTTGTCGAAGTCGTAGTAAATGTCCTCCAGCACAATTTCTTTGTTGACGAAGATGCGGTCGAGCACCAGTTCCACCTCAAAAGTCTGCACGGGCTTGTCGGGGTCTTTTCCGATGCCGCGGGTGGAGAAGGCCGTTTCGGAAGTGAGGTAGCCGCCCTTTGAACCGATAAAGTGGTAGTCCGTATCCTCGTCCATTTCAAAAGTAAAAAAGCCGTCGCTGCCGACGGTGAATTCTTTTTTGTTTTCACCAAAACTGACTTTCACGGTAGCCCCTTCCAGCGGTTTTCTGCCCAAAACTTTGCTGTCGGGATCGTCGGGGCTGGTGTAAATTTTTTCCAGCACATAGCCTTCCAGCACGAGTTTGTAATCCACAATTTCTGGTTTCGGTTTTTCCGGTTCGGGTGGCAGCACCCGTTTTTCAAATCTATAAATATCATCGCTGCCCGTGCCGTCGGGGCGGTTGGAAGAGAAATAACCGACCTCCAAAACATCGCCCGTTTTTTGGCCTTCGTGGTCAACCACCAGCCCAAAATCATCGGCACCGGAATTGATGGGGGCCTTAAGGTTTTTCACCGGCACCCATGCGCCGTTGGCCATTTGCCAAGTTTTGAAAATATCGAGCCCGCCCATGCCGGGGTGGAAATCGGAGGAAAAGTAGAGGGTGTCGCCGTCGAGGCAGGGGAATTTTTCGTTGCCGATGGTATTGATGCTGCGGCCCATGAGCTTGGGTTCGGCCCATCCCCCGGCAGTGCGCTGGCTGACCCAAATGTCGTAGCCGCCCCAGCCTTCGTCGGAGTTGCAGGAGAAGAACAGGCGTTGGCCATCGGCAGAAAGAGCGGGGTGCCCGTAGTTGATTTTGTCCTGCACGAAGCCGAGTGCGGCGGGCACTGTCCAATGGTCGCCGCTGCGCTTGCTGACCATCAGTTTACAAAAATTGTCCTCTTTTTTGTTGCCAAAACAGCGGGTGAAATACATCTCGGTAAAGTCCCCGTTGAAGGCTGCCGTGCCTTCGTTGTAAGGGGTGTTGATCTGCCCGTCGAAAGGCTCGACGCTGTTGGTGCTGAGGTCGGCGGTGAAGAGGTCGGAGAAGTCGCTGCCCGTCCAATTATAGGTGTCGTCGCCCGTGGCGGCGCTGCGGTCGGAGGTGAAAACGAGCTTTCGCCCCTTGTAAATCGAGGGGGCATAATCGGAGCTGTGGCTGTTGAAATCGACGGGCTGCACCCGGTATGCCCTGCGCTTTTCGTTGGCCCATCCGAGGGCCACTTTGCAGGCGGCGATCTCGCGCCGGTACTCATAGGGGCTGCCTATTTCGATGCCCAGGTCTTTGAATGCCTGCATGGCCTCGGTGTACTGCTGCATGGCCTTGAGGGAGAATGCGTAGCCCTTGAGGGCGTCCACTCCGTAGCCGTTGTCGTATGCCCTTTTGTACCAATCGGAGGCCGAGGCGGGCTTGTTGAGCAGGCGGTAGCTTTCGCCGAGCAGGTATGCCTTTTTCCCTTTTTGGACCCGGCTTTTTTCTTTTTTGAACTCTTTTTCGAGCAGCCCCGTGGCCACTGCATATTGCTTGCGGTCGAACGCAAAATCGCCGTCCTTTACTTTTTGGGTATAAGTGCAGGCCGAGGCAAATACGGCGAAGAGGAGGATAGCGGTAAGAACTGATTTCATAAAATTGATGCTTGGTTGTTGTTGGTTGATAGTTGTTGATTGTTTGTTGTTAAATGGCAACCAACAATTATCAATTGGCAACTAATCAAAAACGCTTCCGGGGCGTCTTTGTTGCCGGGTGTTTTGCTGTTTGGGTGGCTAGGTAGGGAAGGTGGAATGTCCGGGGTGAAAAAATGGGAATGGTTGAACGGGTGGTAAATGTAGGTGGGAATTTTGTAATTTTACCTGTGGGCTTGGTTGTTGTTGAGTTTGTAAATGGGCAATGTTGTTTAAATGAAATTTTTATTCGGAATTACGAATTGTTGGTTTTCGGTGAGTTGGAACTCTATGGGGGGCTTATATAACTAAGTTGTAGTGCATTAAAAAAATAAAAAATGAACCTAAAAAATAAATATTTTGAGCTATGTTATACTATGCGAATTCATGAATTCTCTAAGGTAGACCAATACAAAAATTGGACTTATGGTCAAGCTCGTAAAAGATACAAATCATTGAATGAGTTTTATCAAGACGAACTCAATATCAATTCAGATAAATTAAATAAGTTAAGAAAAGAGTTTAAGATATTTGATAAATTGTATTCAAAATACTTCAATGAAGAAAGAAAAGGACTCTTTGATAATCCTGAAAATTTTTTAAAATGGTACAACAAACAGAAAGATTCTTGTAACTATTGTGACATAACTCAATCTGCTCTACATGAAATAGTCAAAAAAAGAAATGGCAATCTAACACTCAATCAAAAAACAAAAAGGTCCAAGGGAACATTAGAAATTGAAAAATTAAACCCTAGTGAAGGTTATACCTACTCCAACTCCGTTTTATGTTGTCCATTTTGCAACAACGCTAAAAGCAATTTGATTTCTGAAGAAGATTGGCGTAGATTTTTTGCTCCAGTTATGAAAAATTATTTCAACTCTATATTGCTCAAATGATTTCAGGTAAAGAAACTAACAAAGTTTATCTTTCAGGAAAACTACATGCTGACAAGCGTTTTGCAAAGATCTGTAATACTCTCATTAAATTGCTTGGCAAACATGGAATCAAACATGCTTTCTTAAAAGCAACAAAAGACATTTGGTGCAGAGACTATATGCCAATTCAGATAGAAAAAGGAAAGTTTGTTCAATTTCGATATGAACCTTCATATTTGAAAGACAACTTGGAACTTCTATCAGATCCAAAAGAAATTTGCAAAGCAAATAATATAGAGCCCGAATTTTCAAACATTAATCTTGATGGTGGAAACGTTGTTAATTGGAATAATAAAGCAATTATCAGCGACAGGGTTTTTGATGAAAATCCAGAGTATTTAGAAAAGACCAAACTAATTAACGAATTAGAAAATTTGCTAAATGTTGAGATGATAATTATTCCCCAGATAAATACAGATATGACTGGACACGCTGATGGAATGGTTCGTTTTGTTGACCAAAATACAATTCTTGGAAATGATAGAAATCAAGAATACAAATATTGGAGAGACGGAATAAATAAAGTATTAAGAAAGCATAATCTTGAATATATCGATATTCCATTTTTTGAAAATAAAGAAATAAACAAGAAATATCCTGACAATGCAATTGGTTGTTATGTGAATTATTTAGAAGTTGGTAATTTGATTTTGCTTCCTGTATTTGAAGTTGCAGGAAATAAAGATAATGAAGTTCTTGAACTATTTAAATCAATTTTTTCAGATAGAATTATAGAAACAATCAATTGTAATGAAATAGGATTTTTTGGTGGATTGTTAAATTGTACAACATGGACAGCAAAAGAATAAAAACGCACTATAACAGAGTGAATACGACCATGCTCCTAAACGTCGCAAGTCGCATGCACGTAACTTATGCAAACAATAAATAATAAACAAACAAACAAAATGAACCACATCAATCCAGACGGCTTAATGAAAAACCCTGCCTTCTCGCAGATCGTCACCGTGCAGGGAAAAGGCAAAACCATATACATCAGCGGGCAGGTTGCAGTAAATGAAAACCTTGAAATCATCGGGAAAGGGGATATTTTATTGCAAACAGAACAGGTGATGAAAAACCTTAAAATTGCGCTAAATGCTTGCGGCGCAAATTTTAGTGATTTAGCGAAGCTGAATATCCATATCGTTCAGGGGCAAGATGCTTACGGCTCGTTTAAAATTTCGCAAAAATATATGGGACAAGGTTCTGCCCCTCCGGCCATTACCGTTTTATATGTTGCCGGGCTTATCAATCCAGATTTTTTGATTGAAATAGATGGGGTCGCATTTGTTCCAGAATAAGGGGATAACCAAAATAATTATTTTAAATAACGCCTATCTTGGCTTGTGGCGTTTAATGAGTACCTATTAAAAAAAAAGATAAACGATGAAGAAAAAAATACTCGAAATAATCATTCAAATAATCCCGGTAATGATCGGAGTTTATTTGGGCTTCGTTGTTTCAGATTGGTCAGACAGCCAAAAGAGAAAAGTACAAAGTGTCAGGCTGCTTGAAAATATTCGATCCGAAATAAATACAAACAAACAGATAGTGGCAGGAGGTCTTGATTACCATGAAATGGTACGGGATAGCAGCCGTTATTATTCAGGCGATGGACTGGCAATTGGCCGGCCTGCTTTTTTTCAGGGGACAAGACATCGGACCTTGGTCAACAGTGCCTATAAGACAGGGGTACAAACCGGAGTCATCAACGAACTGCCCATCAATTCTATTCAGGAATTAAACCAATTATATACATTGCAAGATTCATATAATGACTATGGAAAGATGCAGTTGGAAGGATTGATAAATAAAGATTTTTTTAAAGATGAGGAAAGCATAGGCGGTATAGCCAGGTATTTGTCAATGACCATGACCGATATTGTTATAAAAGAAAATTACCTGCTCCAAAAATATAGAACGATTGAAAGTGAATTGAAAAAAATAAAATAGAAAATATGCCGTGCATTATATTTTGGCCGTCCATCCAGTTTCTTTTTCCCATTTCCCAAACAACCTCCACAGCACCCAAACACATATTGCGAGCATAATGACATTGGAAGGCACCCCGCCATAAAAAACGCCGTTCACGCCAAAAAATACCGGCAATACAATTACCGCCGGAATAAACAACAGCAGGTCGCGCATGATGGTCAACAGGCCGGCCATTTTTGCTTTTCCAATGGCCTGGAACATGGTCGTGCTCATAAAAAACAAAGGGTAGAGCGGCAGGGCTACCATCATCATCCTGAAGTTCATTATATCATTGGCCGTAAAATCGGCATCGGGCAACATCCACCCTAAAACAGTGCTTGGAAACAACATTATCAGCGCCCAGCAAAAGGTAATCAAGAAGGAGCTCGAAAGCGTGAATATTTTAAAAGCACTTTTGACGCGGGCCATGTTTTTTGCGCCAAAATTAATGCCCACCACCGGCTGCATGGCCATCGCAAAACCAAAACCCGGAAAGAGCATCAACAATAATATTCGGTAACTGGCGCCCATCAAGGCGATGTCCCAATCGGTGCCGTATATATCTATCATTTTGTAAACAACAGACTGCTGCACAAAAAACATAAGCTGCAACATCATGGCCGAAACGCCGATTTTCAATATCGGCACGGCTATTTTTTTTTCGGGGCTATATGTTTTTAAATCAACAAAATAATTGGTTTTTTTATTAAAAAAATAATACGTGCCAATAAGCGTAAATATGCCCATTGAAATGACCGTTGCCCATGCCGCTCCTGCTACCCCCATATTTAATTTGCCGACAAAGATATAATTCAGGACAATGTTCAAAACTGCCGCCGAAATGGAATGCGACATGGCTTCTTTTATTTTCCCCTCTGCCCGGATGAGCATGTTCAGGTCAACTGCATATATCCTGAAAAACGCGCCATATAATGTGATGCGGTAATAGGTCACGCCCATTTCCAATATGTCTCCCTCCCCGCCCAGCATGCTGATCAGGTCGCGGGCGAAATATATTCCGAAAAACATTAAAGCCGCAGAGACAATACCCGCCAATGCTGTCACATTGCCAAATACTTTCGACGATTTTTCTTTGTCGCCTTCGCCGATGGCCATGCTCAAAATGGAAGAGCCGCCCACCCCGATCATGGCCGACATGCCGCCCGTAATAAAAACCAGCGGAAATGCAATCGAAATCGCCGCCAGTGCATCTTGCCCTGTAAACTGCCCGATGAACAGGCCGTCAAAAAAAGCATTGATGCCGTTGATGGACATGCCGATAATGGCAGGCAGCGATAATTGCCGCAGCAGTTTCCATATATCGTCGTCGAGGATGGATTGGGTAAGCGGGTCGGAAGTGGCTGATTTCATGAGCCGCGAAGGTAGGGGCAAGCCTTGTGGTTGCCCAAAAAAATATCGGCAAATTATCCATCAAGCATGGAAGACGTGCAGGCAGTCCAGAATAAACAAATTGAAACGTGCAGAAGGAAAGGTTGATAGCAGGAATCCGGTCTAAACATTTTACAGCACCACTCAAAAAAAAACAGCCACCGAGCATAAATCAAGATCCACAGCCAAGCGGAGGCGATTTTTCTCGGTGCGCTGCATAGACCATTATTGCGCATAAAGATATTTCTTTTTTCCGTAATACCAAAAAGGAAAGGAAAAAAAGAACGGCTTTTGGAATATTGGCCGACTATACTGAACCATAATTAGGTTCAGTATCAATTGTTGCCCCCGAACAAGCGGCCAAAAAAACTTTTGATGACACTCCATATCAAAGCAAAAGCATTGATCGGGTTTTCTGCTTGGACAGCAGGCGGTTCGGTGGCGGCTTTTGTTTTTTCAACAAGGGTTTCCGTTTTTGTTTTGTCCGCTCCTGCTGTTGTTGAAGGTGCATCAAGGCCATTTGCCGTTTCTTCTTTAACTTCGGAAGGAGGGGCAACGGCAGGTGCTTCAGTTTTCAGTTTGTTCTTGAAATTCTGCACAAACTGGTCCATCAACTGCTCGGTAACATCGCCGATGAGGCGGGCGCCAAACTGGGCCAGCTTGCCGGTGATGTTCACCTCCATGCCGTAGTTGACCTCCGTGCCGCCGTCTTTTTCGGCCAGCCGGCAGTCTATCACCATGTCGGCACTGCCCTTGCCCTTGGCGTCGGTGCCGCTGCCTTTCATGACCATTCTATGGGTGGCCGCATCGAGTTCTTCGATGGCTACTTTTCCGTCAAAAGCGGCTTTTACCGGGCCGAGTTTAAAGGAGACTTTTCCCTTAAAATGGCGCTCGTCGGTTTTTTCGGTCAAGGTAGCGCCCGGCACGCAGGGAACGATTTTTTCCGGGTCGCTCAGGTATTCCCAAACCCTTTCGAGGGCTTCTTCAATTTGGAATGTTTTGTTGATATTTGTTTTCATAAAAAAAAAATTGAATGGCTAAATGGGTTTTCCCGCATGACGGGTACACCGCATATTTTAGCCATCTAAACATTTGAACTGATCGCTACATACCCCACTCTCGCCAAGTGGTTTGCAATGCAATCCCACTCCTCCCCGTCATTTTCCGAAAGGTATAGGTTTCCGGAAGTAGTACCGAAAACGAGCAGCTTGTTTTTTCTCGCCAGCGAATGGCGGAACACGATGTCGAAGCAATTTTGCTGCGGCAGGCCATTGCGCAGCGGCGTCCAGTTTTTACCGCCGTCCTCCGTCCGGCAAATGCAGAGGGTCAAGCCGGGGGCTATCCTTTCCACGTCGCTTACCGCCGGTATGACCCAAGCCCGCAGCGGGTCTTCGTGATCAATGGCGAGGGCGAAGCCGTAATTGGCCAGGCCGTTTTTGTCCGTCACGTTTTCCCAGAAAAGGCCGCCGTCAGTGCTGCGGAAGATGCCGCAATGGTTCTGCTGCCAAAGCACGTCGGGGTTGGAACGGCAGGCCAATAATAGGTGCGGGTCATGGCCTACCTCCACATTTGGGTTGGGCAGGTAGGCAGCGACGAGGCCCTTGTTCCGTGGCTGCCAAGCCTTGCCGCCGTCGGTCGTTTCAAACACCCCGGCGCAGCTCACGGCGATGTAAACATGGCCGCTGTCGCGCGGGTCAACGAGGATGGAATGGATGAAGGGCTCGTCCCTCCCTGCACCGAACCACTGGCTGCCGTCCATGCGGCTGGGGTGGTTCCAAAGCCCCTCGTTGAGGTAGAAATTTTTACCGCCGTCATTGCTGTAAAAAAGCCCTCCCGGCTCGGTGCCGAGCCAAAGCCCCTTTGGTCGGTCGGTGCCTGCGTGTGCCATGCACCACACCTTTTTAATGCTAGCCGGGTGCCCCGGACTGGTCTCTGCATTTTTTGGGAAAACAGGCATCGGTACAGTGGCCCAAGTCTGCCCCTTGTCTTTTGAAAAATGGAGCTTTTGCCCCCAGTGCCGGTGCGATAGCCCTGCCCACCAAGTCCCCGTCCGCTCATCTTCATAGAGCATAGAAATGGGCATGCCCCGGAAATGGACTTGCGCCACCTGCCATGCCCCGGCCTTTTTGTGGAAGGCCACCAGCCCCTTGCTTGTGCCGATGAGTAGTTGGTGCTTGTCCATGTTGTGTTGTCGGGACTTTCCAAGTTTCAAAAACTTGGAAAGCCTAAAAAGCCAAAACAGAATGAGTAGATTTGCCTCCGGTGCCGTCGTTTTGGTAGCCGGGAGTACAATCCCAAAAAATCGGGACAGGCATTCCGGCTACCAAAACGACGGCACCAGAGGCAGACCGTTCAATCCGCCAATTTAAAAACATTGCCAAGAAAACAAACATCCAATGAAAGAATTGCTTGAGACCATCGAAAATTGGACAGACCAAAAAAAGCCTTTTGCCATTGCCACGGTCATCAAAACCTGGGGGTCTTCTCCCCGCCCCGTCGGTTCGTCCCTGCTTGTTTCCGAAAGCATGGAAATGGCGGGTTCGGTCAGCGGCGGCTGCGTAGAAGGGGCGGTGATAAAAGCGGCCCTCCCGCTCATCGAAAACGGGGCTGCCCATCAATTGCAATTTGGGGTGACCAACGAGGAGGCATGGACGGTGGGCTTGACCTGCGGGGGCAAAGTGACCGTTTTTGTGGAGCGCTTTATGGCTTTTGACGACAGGCCGGAAGAGCAGGCCGTCTGGGAAAAACTCCATCTTTGCCTGCGGCAAAACGAACCTTGTGTTTTGTTGTCAAAACTGGTGGACGGAAAAGGCGCGCACTCCCTCGTTTTGCCGGACGGGCAAACAGTGGGGCATGCCATTTCGGAAGCATTGAAAAAAGAAACATTGCGGGCCTATGGCGAGCGCAAAAACCAGGTCATCGAACTAGGCCGCAGCCAGTATTTTGCGCAAATATTTCCCCGCAAAAGCCAAATGCTCATCATCGGGGCAGCGCATATCACCGCTCACCTTGTGCAGCTTGCCAGCCTTTACCATTTCGAAACCATCGTCATTGACCCGCGCGGGGTGTTTGCCAACAAAACCCAGTTTGTCCACCCGCCCGATCAGTTGTTTGAAAAATACCCGTCGGAGGTACTTTCCGGTTTAGAGCTGGATGCCTATACCTATGCCGTCATCCTTTCGCATGATCCCAAGATTGACGACAATGCCTTGCATGTTTTATTGAAATCAAAGGTTGGCTACATCGGTGCTTTGGGCAGCAGGAAGACCCATGCAAAAAGAGTGGCACGTTTGCAAGTGGCAGGTTTTTCGGAAAATGAAATCGGGAGGGTGCGCGCACCCGTCGGAGTGGACATCAATGCGAAATCGCCGGGGGAGATTGCCCTCAGCGTGATGGCCGAAATCATTAAAACTAAAAACGAATTTTTGTGAGCGCAGCCCGTTTTTTTTAACCCAAGTTGAATATGTAGTCCCCAACATTTTTGGAATTGTGGGGCAAAAAGTAGAAACTGGAATTTTTTCCAGTTGAAACACATAAAATTTGCAATTCCCATTTTTATTTGTTGGGGACTACATATTCAACTTGGGTTA
>DROJ01000407.1 GCA_011321935.1 Bacteroidota bacterium
TCAAATATGGGAATATACAGGTGCTTATAATAGGGAATCAAAATATGGAATGGTCGTTTTAAAAACTTTCGCAAGTTAATTAAACCAACCAAATATATCAAGGGAAAGATAAAAAAAAGATTTAATTTTATCATTCGGCAGACCAATCCAAATTATTCGCTACTATTGTCATTTCAAAAACCAATTAATATTGGAAAATAGGCATCCTATATTTAAAACAAAAAAATATGCGCAGTCCCTTTTTTTATAAAATAATAAAATGTTTTTTGCCCATTGTCTTATTGCTGGCGCCAGTGGGCATATCGGATGCCTGCGGTCCCCGCCCCCTCCGCTTCCACGGCTATTCTTTCCTGAACCCAAATATTTTAAATAAAAAAAACAGCGCTGCGCCCCTGCCCCTCACCGGTACTTTTGCCCAGATATACACCGACCATTTCACGGAAAAAGACTCGCTCAATATCAATGAAAACCTCGCCGAATGGCAAGACCGTTTTTGTGGCCTGGTCAACAAGGCCGACCTTGCTTTTATCATCTACAAAGCCTCCATTACCGACCTTGAAATATTGCTCACCAATACCCGCAGCAAGTCGCTGCAAGTGCCCTACCGCCTGCGCGGCAACGGCTTCGCCGAATATGTTTGGGAAAACAAATGCACCGGGACGGCCGAGTATTTGATATTTGCCAAAAAATGCGAGCCGCACGTTACCCGCGCCGCCGATAGCTGGGATGCGCCCAAGCGCGACGTGGAGGCCATGAAGGAACTCATTGCGCAGGGGCGCAAAGAATTCAAGCAGGCCAAATCGCATTATATGCGGCTGCGCTATGCCTATCAAATCATCCGTTTGGCGCATTATGCGGGGCTGTATGAGGAGACCATAAAACTATATGACAAGCTCATGCCGAAAATAGACCGCATGGAGAGCGGCTATGCCACGAGCATCATCCCGTGGTGGATAGAGGGGCACCGGGCGGGGGCGCTCATGCGGCTCGGCAAGCGGGTGGAGGCCTCCTATCTGTACGCCAAGATTTTCCGTTATTGCCCGGGGCGCCGCGTGTCCGCTTACCAGAGTTTTTTTATAAAAACAAACGAGGAGTGGGACGAGTGCCTGCGCCTCTGCCAATCGGACGAGGAACGGGCGATGCTCTATGCCATCCGTGCCTCCAACCCCAAAAGCAGGGCGGTGGAGGAGATGGAAGCGATCTACCGCCTCGATGCGGCCAACCCGCAGTTGGAGGCGCTGTTGGTGCAGGAAATAAAGAAGGTGGAGCGGCACCTGTTGGGGCTGAAATTCAACAGCCGGAAAGAGGAAAACAAGCGCCGTTACGGGGTGCCCGCCAAAGACATCGGGGAGTACGTAATTGCCCTGCAGGCCTTTGTCCGCAAGTGCCGGGAGGAGGGCAAAGTGGAGCGGCCACAGCTTTGGCGGGTTGCAGAGGGCTACCTCGAATTCCTCGCCGGCGACTTTTATGCCGCCGACAAAACCTACCAAGAAGCTGCCCGGACGGCCGACGACCCGCTGCTCAAAGAACAGCTCGAAGTGTTCCGCCTCGCCATGCAGATAGCCCAGTTCAAAAAACCCGATGCCAGCGTGGAGGACGCCGCTTACGAGATCATGAAGGAGAACAAACTCTACCGCAAGTACCCCAGTTTCCGCTCCTACCTCCGCGACAAAATGCGCTGGCTTTACGAGCAGGCAGGGCTGAACAGCAAGGCTTTCCTCTGCTATGCTTCCCTCGACCAACTCAAGCCAAACCCCATTCCCGAAATGGTGGACGAACTGCTGGCGGTGATGCAAAAACCAAATCAATCGAAATTCGAGCGGCTGCTCACCGAGCATTTTTCTACCAGCGACCTGCTCGATATGAAAGCGGTCTCGTACCTGGCAAACGGCCAATTGGAAGCGGCCTCGGAAATATACAACCGCATACCCGCCACGGAGTGGGACAGCTACGGGCAGTTCAACCCTTTCCGCGAAAATTTTGTGGACAGGGTCAATATCGAAAAGCGCAACGATACCACCAGCCTTGCCATCCGGCTCAACCGGGGCGAGCTGATCCAGACGCTCATTGACCTGGAATTCAGGGCCAAAGGCGATATCGAAAAGGCGCCCACCTATTATTACAAACTCGGCCTCGCCCATTACAACATGAGCTACTTTGGTTATGGCTGGCGGGCAATGGACTATTTCCGCAGCGGCAGCACTTGGGGCATGTTGAACAAAGGGCTAAGAGGGGTGTACAAACACCCGGATTATCCGCTCGGCAATAAGGAAAACACGGACCTGTCGCGGGCGCTTTATTATTTTGAAAAAGCCCGGCTGCTCGCCAAAACAAACAGGCTGAAAGCCAAAGCTGCTTTTCAGGCCGCCCGCTGCGAGCAGAAATTGTTTTTTATGAGCGAGGAATATATGCCGGAGCCTTGCTGCAATAATATCCCCCGGCTGCCGGATGAATACCTCGTTAATTTCAGCCGCATAAAAGAGGAGTATCAGGGGACGGAGGTGTATAATTGGGCCATTAAAGAATGTAAATATTTTGAGGTGTTTTGTGCGAGGGGAGCGGTGGGGGAATAGTTGCGAAAAAACGTATCATTTTAATCTTTCAAGGTAGATCAATACTTTTACAGGAATCCCGACTACGATGGAATCCTTTTAAAAAGTTATTCAGTTCGATAATTTTATTTTTTATAGGAAAGCCCTTGCAGTTAATATCTTAAAATGAAAAAAGCAACAAAAAACATAAATATCCGCCCACTGCGAAAAGAAGACACTGCCGCCTATTTCCGATTAATAGACAGCAACCGGGAGCGGCTGAAAAAATATTTTCCGCAGACCATGGCCGCGGTAACGAGTGAGGCCGCTTGCAGTAAATATATTGAACGGAAATTAAAGCAAGTCAAGGAAAAAGAACTATTTATTTTTATTGTTTTATACGGCGGAAAAATGGCAGGCGTGTATATTGTAAAGAGCATTGACTGGCGCGTGCCCAAATGCGAGTTCGCCTATTTTATTGACCGGAAATACGAGGGGAAAGGGATCATGGGCAAGGCGCTGGGCCTATTGTTGACGCATTGTTTCGGCACCTTTGGGATGAACAAAATATTCGTCCGCATTTCGCCAAACAATATAGCGAGCCAGCGCCTCGTGCAGGGGAAGGGCTTTGAATTGGAAGGGGTGCTGCGCAATGAATTTCGCATCGGGACGGGCGAGCTGGAAGACATTCTATATTATGGGAAATTAAAAGGGGAATAAAAAATGAAAATTAAAATAGCTTGTCCCGAAGTGAATTCGGGACAAGCTATTTTAATTTTTCAAAACCCGCTCCCATGAGCCACCACTTTTTCTTACCCGCACACCGTCACCTTGACCCCCAGAGACTTCATTTTTTTTAAATATTCGGGCGCAATGTTTTTATCGGTAAAAATATGGTCCACTTGCTCGATGCCGCATATCCTGCCGAAACTTTTTTTGCCAAATTTCGAGGAATCGGCCAGCACGACGACCTCTGTGGCCGAGTCGATCATTTTTAAATTCAGGTGTGCTTCGAGGGTATTGGTTGTTGACAGGCCGTAGTCCAGGTCTATGCCGTCAACACTTAAAAACAATTTGCTGCAAGCGGTTTCTTTCAATATCATTTCTGAGTAATGGCCGATGACCGAGCAGGAACTTGGCCTGATGTACCCACCCAGTTGCAAGACCTCCACCGTCGGTTTTTTCAGCAGTTCGATGGCCACGTTGAGGGCAGAGGTAACGACGGTCAATTTTTTCAGCGGGTTGATGTATTTAGCGAATGCGAGCACCGTCGTGCCGGAGGCGATCATGATAAACTGGTCCTTGGCGATGATCTTGGCGGCCTCCCTGCCGATGGCCGATTTTTCGGAGGCGTGGATAAATTCCTTTTCGTTGACCGAGCGGTCGTTCACATAGGGGTTGTCCAAAGAGGCGCCGCCGTGGTTTCGGAACAGCAGCCTGTTGGTTTCGAGCAGTTTCAAGTCCTTTCGGATGGTCACTTCCGAAGTGTTCAGGCTTTCGCTCAGGTCTTTCACCTTCACTTGCCTTTTCTCTTTTAGAATTTCCAATATCTGTTTATGCCGTTTATCCATGCTACAAACATAGTGGAATTATGATTTTTTGCCTCATTTTTCACAAAAAAAATAAAAAATTCTTGGAAAACCGAAATCAATTTGTAGTTTTGGGTTCTTTCAAACGAAAGTAAACGAAAAGAAAATAAATTGTTGGTGTAACCGATCCGTAATTGTCCCGCAGCCACTTAGAGGCGATGTCCCGAACCCTCGGGGTATCGCCTCAAAGAAAACCACAAAAAAGTGCAGAGAGACGAATCATTAAAAAATATAAAAGAAAACCCTGTTTGGGATGTCCTCATCATTGGGGGCGGCGCCTCCGGCCTGGGGGCGGGGATTGATGCCGTGGCGAGGGGCTATAAAACGCTGTTGCTGGAGCAGTACGACTTCACCAAAGGCACGTCGAGCAGGAGCACAAAACTGGTGCACGGCGGCGTCAGGTATTTGGCGCAGGGCAATATTTCGCTGGTGCTCGAAGCCTTGAAAGAGCGGGGACTGCTGCTGAAAAATGCGCCCCACCTTGTCAGCAACACTTCTTTTTTGATCCCTGCCTACAATTGGTGGAGCATTCCTTTTTATACCATCGGCCTGTCTGTTTACGACCTCTTGGCCGGGCGGAAAAGTTTTGGCAGGTCGCTGCCCCGCTCGCGGGAAACCACCCTGAAAAACATCCCCACTTTGGTCAAAAAAAACCTCCGCGGAAGCACCCTGTACCACGACGGCCAATTCGACGATTCGAGGCTTGGGGTCAACATGGCGCAGACCATCAACGAAAACGGCGGGACGGCCATCAATTATTTCAAAGTGGTCGGCTTGGAAAAAGCAAATGGCAAAATAACCGGCGTGAGGGCAATTGACCAAGAGGCCCAAACGACGCATATAATAAAGGCAAAAGTGGTCATTAATGCGACGGGCGTTTTTGTCAATAATATACTCCAAAAAGACGACCCGGGGGCTGCCGATGTGGTGAAGCCGAGCCAGGGGGTGCATTTAGTGCTGGACAAAAAATTCCTGCCGACCGACTATGCCCTGATGATCCCCAAAACTTCCGACGGAAGGGTGTTGTTTGCCGTGCCCTGGCATGACAAAGTGATCGTGGGCACTACCGATGTGCCAAAGGCCGCCGCCGATATAGAACCGATGGCCACGGGCCAAGAAGTGGATTTTATTTTGGAAACGGCAGGACGTTATTTGGAAGAAAAACCCCAACGGTCGGATGTGAAAAGTATATTTGCCGGACTGCGGCCACTGGCTGCGCCAAAAAACGATGGCGGAAAAACAAAAGAAATATCGCGCAGCCATAAAATAATCAAATCCCGTTCGGGGCTTATTACCGTTATCGGTGGCAAATGGACGACCTACCGGCAAATGGGAGAGGATATTATTGATATAGCTGCCAAAAGTTTAAACGGGCAAAAAAAAGAATCCAACACCGAGGGACTGAGGATCCATGGTTTTAAAAAAAATGTGGACTTTTCCGACCCGCTCTATTTTTATGGTTCGGACATTCAATATATCAATGAATTAATTAAATCAAAACCGGGATTAAATGAATGGCTGAGCGAAAGTTTAAAAATAAAAAAAGTGCAGGTCGTTTTTGCCTGCAGAAATGAAATGGCAAGGAATATAGAAGACGTATTGGCAAGGAGGACGAGGGCTTTGTTTTTGGACGCCGCAGAGAGTATTAAAATAGCGCCCGCTGTCGCGGAAATAATGGCCCCGGAATTAAATAAAGATGGAGCATGGAAAAAAGCGCAGGTCGAAATATATACCAAATTGGCGAACCGGTATTTGTTGAAATAAGAGCCATTAGCCAATAGCCAATAGCTTTTAGCAATAGCAAAACATTCACAATATATAAACAATGTTGAATTTTTTAAAACCACCTCCAAACGAAGAATTAATTCCCGAAAACCAAATTGACGGGAAATATAAGCGCCTGCGTTGGCAGGTGTTTTTTGGGATATTTATAGGATATGCCGGTTATTATTTGGTGCGCAAGAATTTCTCTTTGGCCATGCCCGACCTGATCGCGGAAGGCTTTTCAAAAGGCGAGCTCGGCTTTGCGCTTTCGGGGGTTTCCATTGCATATGGTTTGAGCAAATTCCTGATGGGCAACGTATCCGACCGCAGCGATGCGCGGAAATTCATGCCCCTGGGACTGCTCATGTCGGGGATCATAATGATCTCCTTTGGGTGGTTCCCGTTCCTGACTTCTTCCATTACGCTCATGTTTGTTTTATTGCTGCTCAACGGCTGGGCACAGGGCATGGGCTGGCCGCCGAGCGGCAGGGTCATGGTGCATTGGTTTTCGATACGAGAAAGGGGGACAAAAATGTCTTTCTGGAATATAGCACATAATATAGGCGGTGGGCTGATGGCGCCCCTGGCCGTATATGGAGTGGCACTGTTCAACGATTGGCATGCCAAGTTTTATGTGCCGGGCATGGTCGCTATATTTATTGCGGCGATTATATATTTGACGGTAAGGGACCGGCCAAAATCCTGCGGCCTGCCAGCTATCGAAGATTATAAAGACGACCATCCTGAGTTTGAAGATGAAAGCAATAAAAAGGCAAGTATATCGGCCAAAGAAATTTTTGTAAAATATGTTTTAAAAAATAAATTATTGTGGCTCATTGCCATCGCCAATGCTTTTGTTTATTTGGTGAGGTATGGCGTTTTGGACTGGGCGCCCACTTATTTGTCGGAGGCCAAACAATTCTCGCTGGAAGAAACGGGCTGGGCCTATTTCCTCTATGAATGGGCCGGTATTCCGGGGACTATATTGGCGGGTGTTATTTCTGACATATGGTTTAATGGAAAGCGGGCACCGGTAAGTATCGGCTATATGGTACTGGTTTTAATTTCGGTCGTCATATATTGGAAAAACCCGGCGGGGCATCCTTTGATTGATAATTTGGCACTTATAGCAATCGGTTTTTTGATTTATGGCCCGGTCATGTTGATCGGTGTCCATGCCCTGGATTTGGTGCCCAAAACGGCAGCAGGTACAGCGGCGGGTTTTACGGGTTTGTTCGGATATGTGGGCGGTGCCGTTACCGCCAATGTGGTGCTCGGTTTTGTTGTGGATAAATTCGATTGGGACGGTGGTTTTTATATGCTTATAGCTGCCTGTGTAATGTCCATTGTATTATTGGCGATTACTTGGATAGAGGAAAACAAACACCATAAAGAAAAATTGATTTCTTAAAGTCTGTTTTTGTTTTTTACGGTTACTAAACTTGACCCCACTCCGAAACAGTTTTTTGTGCAAATATTTTTCGGAGCAGGTTCAAACTTTAAAAGTTTAGTAAACGTATGCCAGAATTCATTTCATAAAAAACAAAATCAATTTATAAAAATGAAAAACTTACTCAACCTATTATTGATAGCCGCCCTGTTTTCAGCCTGCAATGGTTCGTCCGAAAAAAAACATGCAGATAGCGACGGGGCCACAACCAAAAAAACAGCGATGAACAAATTAAGCGGGCAAGCAATCAAGGTGCGCGACTATGTTCCCGACGATATGGTTTTTGCGCACCGGGGCAGCACTTATTGGACGCCGGAAGAAACAGAGGCTTCGCTGAGATGGGCGAGGAATATCGGCGCCGACTATTTAGAATTTGACCTGCAAAAAACAAAAGACGGTTTTTTGATCGCGCTGCACGACAGTAATTTGAGCCGCACCTCCAATGTGAGGGAGGTCTTTCCCGAAAGGGCCGATTCGGCCGCTATATATTTTACATTAAAAGAATTGCGCCAATTGGATATCGGCTCCTGGTTTAATGGCGCCAACCCCGACAGGGCGAGGAAAGCATATGCCGGACTGAAAATATTGACATTTAAAGACGTGATAAAAATAGCGGAAGGATATAGATTAAAAAAAGGAAAAGACGGCCTGCCGGAAAAAGAAATAAAAGACGGCGAATGGACGGGTTTTTATATTTATGAAAAAGACCCACAAGACAACGGCAACAGGCCGGGGCTTTATGCCGAAACAAAAAAACCGGACTGCGAAAAATTAATTGCAAAAGAACTTACAGAGACGGGTTGGAACATTAATAAAAATTCAAAAACCATAAAAACCACTCCCGGTAAAATTGGCCTGGCCAATACCAACGGCAGGTTTATACTGCAAACCTTTTCTCCCGAAAGTGCAATAAAACTGGAGGCACTCCTGCCAAATATCCCAAAATGTTTATTGCTGTGGCAGCCCGAAATGAAAGATGACCTAAAAGGCAATTATCAAAAGGCCATTGATTTTTGCATTAAAAACAATGTCCATTTTATTGGTTCGAGCATTGCCGGCCCACCTAATAATTATAAGGAATTAAATGCCCCGTGGATGGTGGATATGGTGCATGGCGCCGGCCTTAAAATACATGCCTATACTTTTGATACTTGGGAACAGTTCAAAACATATGGCAAAAAGGTGGACGGCGCATTTACCAACAGGTCAGATATTGCACTGGAATTTTATGGGCGGAAAAGCGAAAAATCTGCCGAAGATATTTTGAAAGAATTGGGGTATTAGATGGTATTGGTTAATTATTTTTTTACAAACCGTATTATTATGAAAATATATAGCAAACTGTTTTTATTTTCTGCATTGTTTCTTTTATCGGCCTGCATAAAAGAAGCCCCTCTTGAACCAATTCCCGATCAGGCCGAACTGGCCCTGTTGGAAAACATGAAAGAATTGAGCAAAGAACAATTGGACGTTCAGGCTTGGGTAAAGCCCAATGCTATTATCGCGCACCGCGGCACCACCGATTATGCGCCGCAGGAAACGGCGGCGGCTTTCCGATATTCCAAACATGTGGGCGCCGATTATTTGCTCGTTGATTTATTGATGACAAAAGACGGCGAACTCGTTGCGTTCAAAGGGGATTATTTAGGCAAAACTTCAAATGTGAAATCGGTATTCCCCGGTTTTGAAAATGCGCCCGTCGGCCATTTTACTTTGGCAGAATTAAAGGAGATGGAATATGGCTCTTGGTACGACGACGCCACTTATAAAAGGCCGGGCTTTGCAGGTTTGCAAATATTGACTTTGGAAGAAGTCATAAATATATGCGAGGGCAAAATGCCCGACGGCTCGCCCGATTTTGTTGATTTCGGAAATAGGCCGGGAATATATTTGCGCATGGACGACCCCTGGCTGAGTCCGGGCATTGAAGAAAAATTAAAAGAAGAATTGACCCGGTTGGGATGGTACGGTGAATTAAAAGAAATAAATACGGTTCCGACAAAAGTTGAGGTGGCCAATACCAAAGGGCGGGTCATCATTGCGACGCTGCAAAAAGCAAGTTTATTAAAATTGGAAGAAGTATTTGGGAACACCGTGCCCATCGGTTTTTGGCTTTGGAAAAGCAGCGGCCATATTAAAGTGGACGATGCCAAAACATATGCGGAGTTCGTTAATTTCGGGATAGAACACGGCGCGCATTTTATATGTCCCAATATTTCTACCAACGACCTGTTAAAACCCTGGCAGGCCAATATGATAAGGAGGACAAAGGCCGGCATCCATGCTTTTACGGTGGACACCAAAGCGCAGATGGCGCGCTATACTTACAATAATTTAACGCCGGCCGACGGCAATATATACCAAAAAGAATTTGACCTGACCGATGGTTTTATTACCGATAGGCCGCAATATGCCAAGTTCTTTTATGGCCGCTATTATTTGGGCGTTGATTATCCCGAAGCCCCGTTTTTGGATACCGAAGCGATTGGAGCGGTTTTTCAATTATTGGGTTATTAACAAAGTTGACAACTTTTTAAAAGTTGTCAACTTTGCCCCATCATTTCATTCAAATATTTTTTTATGAAAAACACTTACCTACCCATATTTATATTCTTGTTTTTTATTTCGTCCCGTTCTTTTGCGCAGACTATAAAAAACGATCCGAAGCTCGAATTCAAGAACGGCAGGATGTCTGTCCTTTTGGACGATGGCAATATAAAATTCACGCCCGGCGGGCGCTTCACGATGGATGCCGCATATTTAAAAGAAGACATCACGCCTTTAGGTTCGGGGTCGCGGGTAAAAGAGGCGCGGATAAATATGGCGCTGAAAGTCAAAAAATTCAGTTATTTCTTTGAAATAGATTTTGAGCGTTCGGAAATAAGGATGAAAGACCTCACGGCGCGCTATAATTTCACCGATCATAATTTTATTAAAGTCGGGCATTATACCGAGCCTTTTTCCCCAAATTATTTGACCACCACAAAAAAGGTTTCTTTTATAGGCCGGCCAAACATGGCTTCGGCTTTTGCCCCGTCGAGGGCATTGGGCATTTCTTTTAGGCATTATCAAAAAAGGTTTTGGTTTGAGGGCGGCATATTTGGTGAAAATGTCAACCAGAAATATAATGGCGACGACGGCTATGCACTTACCGGAAGGCTTGTTGGTATTCCCGTTGAGATGCCCGGCTCGCATTTGCATTTCGGGTTTTCGGCCTCTTACCGTTTGGCCAATAACCGGGGCCTCGACGATGATGGCTCCAGTTATTATAACCGGAAAATAAACTATACCGCAGGTTTGCAAAATTATATAGACCAGCAAATATTTTTGGCCTCCTATGTTGGCCCTTCCGGCTCTGATTCTTATGGGCAAAATGATTTGGAAGACTTGCGCAACGGTGGCGCAAAAAACCAATTGAAATTCGATTTTGAAATTATGGATATTTATAAAAATTTTAATTGGCAAGTTGAATTTATCACGACTCGTGTAAACAGGGTGATGAACAAAGCCAAAATATTGGAGTTTGAAAGGGACGGCGGGTTGTACCCCGAAACATGGGAGGACATTAAATGGAAATATGGCGAACCTCGGTCTTTGAATTTTTATGGATATAATATTAAGGCGTCTTGGTTGATTTTTGGAGGCCAATATAAATACAGCAAATATTCATCAACATTGAGCCAGATAACCAACCGCGCTTTGGAGTTTTCCCTCAGGTATAGCTATACCAACCTCAACGATACGGAAGGCGATTTTATCAATGGAAAATTTTATACAAAAGAAGGTAAAAACCTGAGCATGACAGGCGGCGAAACCGGTGCGTTTTCTGCGGCCTTGAATTATATCATCAATGCCAATTTGCGGATTGTCGGAGATTATACTTTCCAAATGATTGACAATTATTCGGCACCAGACGAAGATATACATATTATCCAAGCAAGGGTGCAGGCCATGTTTTGAAAAATAACGTAACTATTTAGCACCCTCCATTAAACTGCTGATTTCACTAACCCCCGACTTCAGTCGGGGGTGGACAAAGCACAAACCTGGGTTTTAACCCAAAATATGTGCACATTTTTTGGGTTAAAACCCGATAATAATTTGTGCCTGTCCCCCGACTGAAGTCGGGGGTTAGTGAAATCAATATCCTTGAGGGAGTACTAAATAGTTATAAAACAACAATCATGAAAAATATTTATAAAATCCAACTAATAATATTGCTGTGTTTAGCGCTTTCTTCCTGTTCGGTCATAGGCGTACTACAATCGCACAAAGAAGTAAAAGGCGACTATATAACCGAACTAGTGCCCATTGACAAAGACCCCGTTTATGATATGTCCATCAATGTCATTCAGGGCATTGCTTCTTTTGAAAATGGCTGGTTCACTTCGCAAACATCAAAGAGCAGGTTTTTATTGATTAATTATTTAAATGAAAAAGGGGAAAGCGTATTTCATAAAAGGCTGCTGATAAATTCGCACGGGCAAGACCTGAGCCTCGAACAAGTTTCCGAAAATAAACTCTACCTATATACCACCGCCGGGCATTTCGACGAAGAAAATGTTTCTTATATGGTAAGGATAGTGGTTGACCTGCCCGAAAAAATAAACGGCAAAAGGGACATGTCCAAACTGCAAATTAATTTGGATGAAAAATACCCGCTGAACCTCACTAATTGCACCCCAACATTGAGCGAGGACAAAAAACATTTTGCGATCCGTTCGGCCAATTCTATTATCGTGGCCACCAAAGAAGATGTTTTAAAAAACGACCTGTCCAATGCAACAAAATTCAATCTCGACGCCTCTCAATTAATAGGTAAAAACAATGAACCGCTTTGGTTTCAGGGCATCGCCATGAAGGATGGTTTGATTTATTGCATGACGGGCAATAATTCCATCGGTTCTATCAAGCTGCTATATGTCTATAATTTAAAAGGAGAAGTAGTGCAGAAACATGTCATTGACAAAGATAAATTTGCCATGCAATTAAAAAAGAAACTGGAGCCGGAAGGCATTACCTTTAAAGACGGCGACTTATATTATACAATAATGCTGAAAGGAGGAACGGGCGGCAACCGGAAATTTTTGTTTAAATATAGGTAGGGGCTGTGAATAAAGTTGTCAACTTTTGCCATCACAAAAACAATAATTTGAAAAAACCCACTCACATACTTCTTCTATTGCTCTTGTTTTTTTCTTGCAAAAAAGAAAAAGAAAACCCCTCTGTAAAAGAAGAACGCATAACTCCGCAATTGATCACAGAACTACACCCCGTTGACGATGCCGCTGCTTCCTATAATATTTCCAATAATGTAATCCAGGGGATAACCGCTTTTGAAAACGGCTGGTTTACGGCGCAGACTTCTGCAAATACTTTTTTATTAATTAATTATTTAGATGCCAACGGGAACAGCCTTTTCCATAAAAGATTGAGCCTTGATTCGCACGGGCAAGACTTGAGCCTTGAAATTATTTCCAATAATGAACTGTATTTATACACCACCATCGGCGACTTCGATGATAATAGAAATACGGGCCTGCTCCGCTTAAAAGTCCAATTGACAGAAAACAGGGATTGGCCGCAGACGACCATTAATATAGACTCTATTTATGATCTGAATTATTCCAACTGCACCCCGAGCCTCAACACGGCAAAAGATAAATTGGCCATCCGTTCAAAAAAATCCGTATTGGTCCATTTAAAAGAAAATATACTGGCCAATGATTTTACTCCATTGTATCATTTTGATTTAAACGACGGGCAACTAAAAGACAACGAACAGCGGTCAATGTGGTTTCAGGGCATTGCCATGCAAAACGGATTGGTCTATTGCCTGACCGGGAATGCAGAACTGACGACGCACAAAAAAATATTCGTTTACAACGACAAAGGAATTGTTGTCCAAAAATATTTTTTTGACAAAGAAAATTTTGATGTCCCCATTGATATTAAATTTGAACCAGAAAGCCTTCACCTAAATAACAACGAACTGTTTTTTTTAATTATGACCAAAAACCCCAACACCGAAGGGAACATTAAATACCTTTATAAACTTTTGATTCAGTGATTTGTGATTAGTAAAGTAGTGATTAGTGATTAGTGATTAGTAAAGTAGTGATTAGTGATTAGTAAAGCAGTCTCGGATATGTTTGCCTGATAACTAATCACTAATCACTACTATACTAATCACTGCTTTACTAATCACTACTATACTAATCACTACTATACTAATCACTAATCACTAATCACTACTTTACTAATCACTAATCACCAATTCTAAAAACTATGTATTATGAAAAAAAATTACTTATTGATGGTAGCCCTATTAGTGGCTGTATTTTCGTTCGGACAAAATCCCGGCGACCTTATTTTTACCGAAATAATGCAAAACCCGAACGCCGTGCCCGACAACATGGGCGAGTGGTTTGAAATCTACAATACGACCACCGTTCCGATCAATTTGAGTGGTTACGATATTGTTGACGACAACCACACATTGGCGGAGGAAGGTTTTTCAATAAGCGAAACATTGATGATCCCTGCCGGAGGTTTTTTGCTCTTTGCCAATAATGGCGATCCGGCTACCAACGGGGGGATCATGCCTGATTTTGTTTACGACCCCTCGCTTACTTTGGGCAATGGCACCGATGGCCTCACCATACAGCAGGAAGGGAATATAATTGATATTGTGGTCTGGGACAATGGCGCGACTTTCCCCGACCCGAACGGACGGAGCATGTCTTTGAACCCTGCCAATTTTAATAATATTGATAATGACGACGGCACAAATTGGTGCGAAGGCAATACTGCATTTGGTACTCAATTTGGCACGCCGGGCGCTGCCAACGATGTTTGCGGAGCGCCCTGCACACTTGCATTGGGCGCAACAACGGCCGTTTGCGAAACAATTACCAACGGCACCGACACCTATACGGCGACCATTGAATTTACCGGCGGCGGCACGGAAACTTTTACCATTACGGTAAATGAAGGCACGGTTTCTGGCGACGACCCCTCGGCCGTGGCGGCAGGTACGATCATGGTCACGGGCATTTCCGAAGGGACTGATTTAAACCTTTCGATAGACAGTGGAACGGGCGGAACTTGTCATTTAATATCAAATATAAACAGCCCCGTTTGCGACCCATTTACTCCTATATGCGCGAATATTGGCGACTTGATATTTACCGAAATTATGCAAAACCCAAATGCCGTGCCCGATAATATGGGCGAGTGGTTTGAAATATATAATACCACCGGTGCCGCAATTGACCTGCATGGCTACGATATAATTGACGACAACCATACATTGGCCGAAGAAGGCTTTACTATAAGCGAAACATTAATGATTCCCGCCGGAGGTTTTTTGGTTTTTGCAAATAATGGAGATACGGCAACCAATGGCGGCATCAGCGTAGATTGGGTATATGACCCCTCCCTCACTTTGGGAAATGGCACCGATGGAATAACTGTTCAATGCGGTGGAAATATAATTGATATTGTTGTGTGGGACAACGGCGCAACCTTCCCCGACCCGAGCGGAAAAAGCATGAACTTATCGCCCGATAATTTTAATAGTGCCGATAATGACGACGGTACAAATTGGTGTGAAGCCACGAGCGGGATAGGCACTCAATTTGGTACGCCGGGCGCAGCCAATGATATTTGCGGAGCGCCTTGCACTCTTGAATTAGGTACAACAACAGCCGCCTGTGAAACGATCACTGATGGCACCGACACATATACGGCAACTATTGAATTTACCGGCGGTGGCACCGAAACATTTACGGTTACGGTAAATGAAGGTACGGTTTCAGGCGACGATCCGTCGCTTATGGCGGCAGGTACTATTATGGTGACGGGTATTACTGAAGGGACTGACCTTGAGCTTTCGGTAGATAGCGGAATGGCCGGCACTTGCCATTTAACGCTAAATATAAATAGCCCTGTTTGCGATCCATTTACACCAGCCTGCGGCAATGCCGGCGATTTAATATTTACCGAAATAATGCAAAACCCAAATGCCGTTTCGGACGATATGGGCGAGTGGTTTGAAATATATAATACGACCGGAGCGGCAATTGACCTGCATGGTTTTGATATTATTGACGACAACCATACATTGGCCGAAGAAGGTTTTACTATAAGCGAAACATTAATGATTCCGGCGGGCGGTTTTTTTGTTTTTGCAAATAATGGAGATATGGCAACCAATGGCGGTGTCAGCCCAGATTGGGTATATGACCCCTCGCTCACTTTGGGAAATGGCACCGATGGAATAACCGTTCAATGCGGTGGAAATATAATTGATATTGTTGTGTGGGACAACGGCGCAACCTTCCCCGACCCGAGCGGAAAAAGCATGAACTTATCGCCTGCCAGTTTTAATGCAACAGCTAATGATGATGGCATTAATTGGTGCGAAGCAATTTCTCAATTTGCCACCGACTTCGGTACGCCCGGTGCTGCAAACGATGATTGCGGTGCACCCTGCTTGCTCGAATTGGGAGCTTCTGCGGTCTCTTGCGATGCCGTTACCGATGGCCTTGACACATATACCGCAACGCTCGAATTTACTGGCGGTGGCACGGAGACATATATTACCTCGGCCAGTGCCGGAACGCTTTCGGGCGACGATCCATCCGCAATGGCTTCGGGTACAATTACGGTAACAGGAGTCCCCGAAGGCACCGATTTAATTATCGGCATAAATGGCGGCACATGTATATTGTCCAGAACAATTGCGAGCGCTATATGTGTGCCGGCAACATGCGCCGCCCCCGGCAGTGTTATATTGACGGAAATTATGCAAAACCCATCTGCCGTCCCTGATGGCATGGGCGAATGGTTTGAATTATATAATACCACTGCCGCAGATATTGACCTCCAGGGCTGGGCCATTATGGACGACAATATGGCGGGCGAAGGATTTACTATTGCCACATCATTAATTATCCCCGCAGGCGGATATTTGGTTTTTGCAAATAATGGAGACGCCGCAACCAATGGAGGAATTACGCCCGATTATGTATATGACCCCTCCCTTACTTTGGGCAATGGCACCGACGGCCTCAGCGTGCAATGTGGCGGCGCATTGATTGATATTGTCATCTGGGACAACGGCGCTACTTTCCCCGACCCGAACGGCGCAAGCATGGTATTGGCCACCGACCATTTAAATGCCGCCGATAATAACCTCGGCATTTTTTGGGGCACGGCAACGACGGTTTATGGCGACGGCGATTTTGGCACACCGGGCGCTTTAAATGATTTTTCTACGCCTGTCGGCGAAATCCAGATTGAGGGTTTAAAAATATATCCCAATCCTACTTTCGGCCAGCGTATTTATATCACCACCGAAAATGCTTCTTTCAAAAAAGTCGAACTATACAATATGCTCGGCGAGCGTGTTTATTCAACTTCTTTTGAAGGTATATTAAAGGAAATTAATTTGGGAGGTGTAAATGCAGGCGTATATTTCCTTAAAATCAAAGAAGGAAATAAAATGGGTGTTATGAACCTGATTGTGCAGTAACCCCGTCGGAAGACGGGGCCACCAATCCATCGAAGATGGATTGGCAATAAAGAGCATCATTATAAAAAAAGCCCCAGCGGATATTGATCCGCCGGGGCTTTTTTTATACTCGGCCTTTATATATCTTTCCGACCCCTCGGAAAAACCGAAAGTAGAGCAGTATAATTCACATTACTATAAAAACAAGAAAGCTGCAATTAATGTAATAATCGTTACTGCTTATCCCCCCCTCGAAACCCCGAAGGGGTTGAATATGAATAACCCCGGATGCCTGCCTGCCGGCAGGCAGGAAATTCGGGGCAGGGAAATGTATGCTTAACAACCCCGGAGGGGTTGAATCATCGGCCACATTCAACCCTTTCAGGGTTGTCACACACTCCGCCCCTTCCCCCGGATGAAATCCGGGGTTATTCACATTCAATCCCTTCGGGATTTCGAGGAGTACTGAACAGTTACCAATAATTCATGCAACAATTTAGGAAGGGTCAAAGCAGCCTTCGTCGTTGGAATATCATGCTCCAAGGCCATTGTCTATTATTTTAAACAAATAAAAACAAAGCATGAAAAAGATACCGACAATTTTAGCACTCGTATTATTTGCGTTAAATATATTTTCCCAAACAAATTATTATATCTCCATAAATGGAAACGACAATAATTCAGGCTTAAGCCCCGCTGATCCGTGGCGGACCATATCATATGCTGCCTCTGCATACAGCCCCGTTGCCCCCGGCGACAAGGTGTTCATAAAAGCAGGCAATTATGGAAATGAAAACATTGCCTTTGAAATAAGCGGCACAGCATCAAGCCCCATAATTTTTGAAGGCTACCGGGCCACGCCCGGCGACAACCCTGATTTAAATTATAATTACGGCGACGCACTTGATGCCGCCTTAATGCCCTTAATAGACGGAGGGGACAGGACGGCTGGCAACGGGATAGATGTGTCGGGCATAAGTTATGTGACCATAAAAAACATGCAGATCACAAATTATGAATCCGGTATTTATACTTGGTCTGAGTCGAGCAAGGGGCTGGTATTCGACAATATTACGGTAATGAATATTGGAGATATAAACGCAGCCTATTCCGGCTTGGGGATCGGGGTGGTTTATGCCGAAAACAATATTGTCCGCAACTGCACGGTGGTCAATTCTTGTGCGGAAGGGATCACTATTGTTTCCAATAATAACCTGATCGAAAACTGCAAAGTTTATTGCGATGAAAACTCCACCCCCGAAGCCTCCACCGATTATTATATTATCGTAGAAGGGCACAACAATACTTTTGTCAATTGTTATATAGAGCGGGTCGGAGACCTTGAACATGTTGGGCATGGCATGGGCCTGAAAGGAAATTGCGAGCATAATTTATTCGAAAATTGCGAAGCGAAAAATTTTGAAGGGGGAGGTTTTTACGTGAGGCACCGGGGGGCGAGGTACAACGAATTCAGGCATTGCACGGCAACGGGCGAGACGGGATTTTTGGTGAGGGACGGGGCAAGCTATAATGAATTCAATGCTTGCAAGGCAACGGATTGCGAGTCCGCCGTCCGCTTTTTGGATACCGGCGAAGACGGTGGCGCACAATATGCAGGCAGGCACAATACTTTTAATAATTGCATTTTTACAAATAGTTCCTATGCCATTGATTTTCATTATTATAATGAAATATCCCCTGCCGACAGCAACCTGTTTGCGAACTGTATTTTTTACGAAAGTGAATATTTGTTCAGGACTGACCGCGAAAACCACGATAATAATTTAATCAACAGCATTGTTGCTAAAGTGCAAAACCTGGGCACGGGCACAGAGGCATTGAGTTTTAAAAATTCCTTTTGCGATTTTTATAGCAATAATTTTCCGGCACCTTCCGGCACGTCCAATATATCAGAAGACCCGTTGTTTGTGGATGCGGCGGCAGGTGATTTTCATTTGCGGAGCGGAAGCCCCTGCATTGATGCGGGAATAGCGGCAGGTGCGCCAAATGATGATTATGAAGGGACTGTCCGCCCGCAGGGAACAGCCGTTGATATCGGGGCTTTTGAATTTCCGGCAACGGTAGCGGCAGCGGAGCAATACCAAAATACGGGCATCGAAATATACCCCAACCCGGTGACTGGATATTTTAAAATAAATATCCAAAATGTCGAAAGCGGAACAATTGATATCATGGATATAAAAGGCCGAAAAATAAAAAACGGTAAATATATAAGTGGAGCTATGATTGATGTTTCCGGTTTAAATGCGGGTGTTTATTTAATAGAAATATTGGACGGTAAAAAGGGGGATGTATATTTGGGGAGGTTTGTAAACCTGTAACCCCGTCGGAAGACGGGGCGGCATGTAACCCCGTCGGAAGACGGGGCCGCAAAATCCATCGAAGATGGATTGGTAATAGCCACGGGCGTTTATAAAAAAAAGCCCCGGCGGGTGTTATCCGCCGGGGCTTTTTTTTTAAGCCTTCTCAACTCTCTCAACTCTCTCAACTCTCTCAACCTTCTCAACCTTCTCAACCTTCTCAACCCTCAGCCAAACCCCATCTTCGATGGGGTTTGCGTGGCCCCGTCTTCCGACGGGGTTACACCACACACCACCACACACCACCACACACCACACATCACAGCCTGCTGACCATCAATTGTTTGCTGACCGCCCGCCGTCCTTCTGGTTTCAGGAATATATGGTACATGCCGTCCCGCCAACCGGCAATTGGAACTTGGTAGGCATCGCTGTCAACCTCCTCGATCACCTTTCGGTAAATGGGCTGTCCGAGCTGGTTGTAAATTTCGATGCGCAGGTTTTTGCTTTTTATATCAGAAAGCTCAATCGAAAAGGAAGCGCCGCTTGCAGGGTTGGGGAAAATTTCAAAAACAGGGATGTGCTCGAATTCGAGCGCCGTCGAACTTCTTGAAATGACCGCTCCGTCCTCGTCCGTCAATACGATGCGGTAATAATTTTCGCCATCGGCAGGCGAGTAGTCCACTGCTTTGACAAGGTGTGCGCCTTCGGTCCAAGGGGACTCCTGTGGAGCAAATAGGCTGCCCGTTCCGAGAATTTCAAAGTCGGTATTGTTATTTGATTTTTCCAGTTGCCAGCCAACGGCGCCGGGAACGGGTTTTACGGTTGCGTAAACATCAATGCTTTCCAGTTCAGGACTGGCATTGATGAGGAGCGGGCTTGGAGCAACCTGCGGAGCGATGTTGACGGTATAATCTTCCACCTCTCCAAAGGCGAGCGTTTCGCAAGGGCCGGGGGCAGTGTTGCCGCGCAGCATGGAAACCCGCATCCGGGTAGGGCCGATCAATGCGGTGGCCGGTACGTTGACAGTGCCGTTGACGGTATGGCTGAGCGTACCGTTTGGCGGGGCGGGTTCGTTGAGCGAAAAGGCAATTTCGCCGGGTTCTTGGAAGGTGCCGTCTTGGTTGTAGTCTATCCAGACCACCCAGCTTTCATCGTAAGTGAACCAACTGAAGCCGCTGGTCAAGGCAATGGGGAAGGATCCCCCCGCTGCCAGATTTGCCGTAAGGCCAGTGAAGTCGCCGTAAGGCGTTTTGGTAGAAGTGTTGTCCACGTTTTCGAGCATTACCCCGGCAATCCAGTCATGCCAGGGGAAGCTGCTCGTGGAAGCGCAGTAATTGCCGCCGCCGCTGCCGTTGCTGCAAGTGCTGGGGGCAGTCACGGAGATATTGGTGGTGCAGGCAGGGTCGTTGCCGTCGGCGATGGTCGCATTGACATCGCCCTGGTTGATGGGGTAAGGGCCCATCAAGGTTGCAGTGCCGTAAGGGCCGCTCTGCGCTGCGCCGAGTATGGTGGTTGTCCATCCTGCCGAGGTGTTGGTGCCGGTCACGGTGAGGTCGAAGGTATAGGTATCGTCTGCGGGGTCGTTGGGCGTTCCGTTGTCGTGGCAAACGGGGCTGGTGGTAGTGGCCGAGATGCTGCAGGGGGTAACGGTGGAGCAGGGGAGCGGCGGGGTGATGCTCTGCGCCGCCGTGCAGGTAGAGTCTCCACTGTCGTAAATCGTAAAACTGAATGCCCCTGCGCTGATGTCGTAAGGGCCAAAAGAAGTGGCCGTTCCATAGCTTCCCGTCACGTCCTGCCCATTGACCGTTGTGGTCCATCCGGCGCTGGTGCCCTGTCCGTTCACTAGTATGCTGAACTGAAAAGTATCGTCGTTGGGGTCCAAATTGGTGCCGTTGTCGTCGCAGGTCATGCTGCTGAGAGAGGAGGAAATGCTGCACGGCACAGGCCCGTTGTTGACCAAGTTGATGGTATAATCTTCCACCTCTCCAAAGGGGATGGTTTCGCAGGGCGTGGCATATGCCCCCCGTTTGATGGCTACCCTCATGCGGGTGGTGCCTTCGTCGGCAGTGGCCGGTATGTTGATGGTGCCCGAGGTCAGCCCGGTTGGCGTACCGAGGGGCGGGGCATTGAGGATGCCCGAAAAAGCGACCTCGCCCGGCTCGTCGAAAGTGCCGTTGCGGTTATAGTCTATCCATACCTTGAAGTACTCGTCGTAGGTCTGCCAGCTAAAGCCGTTTTCGATGTTCAACAGATAGCTGACACCGAGGTCGAGGTCGGTAGCGGTGGAGGTGAAATCGGAATATTTTGATTTGCCGGAGGCATTGTCAATCGTATTTAGGTTTACGTTGGTGATCCAGTCCACCCAGGGGAAGTCGCCTTCCGAGGGGCAGTAATTGCCGGGGGTAGTGCCCGAAACGGCGATGACAGCGGTGCCTACCGCCGTGCATCCATTGTTGTCGGTGACAGTGACGTTATAGACCCCCGAATCGAGACCTGTGATAGTGGCCGTGGTGCTGCCGTTGCTCCAATTATAGGAATAGCCGGGGGTGCCGCCGGAAGGGCTGGCCGTTGCACTGCCGTTGTTTGCGGAAGCGGAAGTTTCGTTCACGCTGCTGACGTTGGCGAGCAGGGGGTTGGGCTGCGAAATGATGACATTGAAGGAGCCCGTGCTGCCCTCGTTGTCGGTAGAAGTGACGCTGTAAGTGCCTGCGGAAAGGTTGCTTGCGGTGTCGCCCGTTTGGCCATTTGACCAGGCATAAGTATAGGGAGCAACGCCGTTGGTGGTGGTAACGGTGGCGCTGCCGTTGCTGTCGCCGTTGCAGGAGAGGTTTTGTTGGCTCACCACGGCGAGGGTCAGCGAGCCGCTTTGGCCGGAGGAGATGCTGAAGGTGGCCTTGTAGTTGCTGCCGCCGTTGTTGTGGGTGATCACATCGTCAACGGGGCTGCCGCCGTTGTTGAAATTGACCTCTGAATCGAGGTATATTTCGATAAAATAATTGCCTGCGTTCAGCCCCGCCAATAGGTTGAGGTTGGGGAAAGCCT
Source organism: Bacteroidota bacterium (assembly GCA_011321935.1). Classification (GTDB taxonomy): domain Bacteria; phylum Bacteroidota; class Bacteroidia; order Chitinophagales; family Saprospiraceae; genus UBA6168. Next base: position 22,218 of record DROJ01000407.1, read on the forward strand.
CCCTTGTTTTCAGCCTGTAAGCCCCGCCGCCGCCGAGGGTCAGGTTGTTGAGGTCAATGGAAAGGAAAGCGCCCGGCGTGGCCGACTGCTCGTAGATGCGGTAATGGAAAGTGGCGTTCATCACGTTGTTGTCGCAGCTTTCCCAAGTGATGGATTTTATTTCGGTGATGTTCAGGCTGTTCACGGTGCCGAAGTCGTGGTTGTTGAAAACGGTCAGGTACGGGCAGGTGGAAACCTGGTAGCCGGAAACGGCGCCGTCCACCCCGATGTTCATGGTGGTGGAGCAATTGGAGACGTAAGCATACCCACAGGCAGCCGCTTGTTGGAAAGAAAACAGGGTCAGCAAAAGGGGCAGCAGGCTACCGCCGGGCGATTTTGGGTTCATAGTGACTTTCATTTTTTTTTATTTGTTAAAATTAAAAAACCAGTCAGGGGGATGGTATTCGGTTCATTGGTTCAAACTTGAAAAAGGAGGGAAATTATTTAAAATGGATTTCA
>DROJ01000408.1 GCA_011321935.1 Bacteroidota bacterium
AAAGAAATAGCCATCGAACGGATTGAAAAAGAGCTGCTCCGCAACCAAGCAATCATAACTGGTTGGACAGAACAGCACGCCAAAATCAAGGCCCGGATCGTCAATATTGTAAACGACAAACAGGACAGCCTCCGGCTGGAAATGTTAAAATACCCGATGCTTAGGTTCGATATGTTGATAGAAAAAAGCCTCGTTGATGACTTTATTACCAACACCGCTTGGCAAGCAGCCAGATCAACTGACATCATTTCTGAATTTGATTACGACCTGATTTTAAAATTGACCAACGCCTATTCTCTGCAAGAAATAATCATGGATAAAACACTGATGAAACTCCTTGACTTATATTTTGATACCGAAGCACATAATATGGATAACTTTGACCCTACTTTGCTGCAGCTACAGTTGCGGTTCCAAGAGCTTGTTGGGCAAGAGCATTTGATGCAACAGCTTTACAGGGAAGCAATTGATGAGTTAAGGGACGGTGAAACAATAAATTGACTATTTTTACAACTCAATTTCAAATAACTAACAATGAGTGCCTTAAAAGATAAATATATCAACCCTTTGACCGATTTTGGTTTCAAAAAGCTGTTTGGGACAGAACCCAACAAAGCCCTGCTCATTGATTTCCTCAACCAGGTATTGCCGGAACGGCACAAAATAAAAGACCTTAGCTACGCAAAAAACGAACAGTTGCCAGTCAGTGAAATTGACCGAAAAGCAATATTCGACCTCTACTGCCAAGCTGAATCGGGCGAGCATTTCATTGTCGAACTGCAAAAGGCAAAGCAAAATTTTTTTAAGGACAGAAGCATTTATTATTCCTCCTTCCCCATTCAACAGCAGGCACAAAGAGGCGACTGGAACTACAAATTGGCGCCAGTTTATACGGTCGGCATTCTCGACTTTATCTTTGATGAACACAAAAGGGAAAAAGAGCTGCTCCATATGGTTGAACTAAAAAACCAAAGGTGCGAAGTGTTTTATGACAAATTGAAGTTCATTTATATCGAACTGCCCAAATTCACAAAAAAGGAACATGAACTGGAAACACATTTCGATAAATGGCTGTTCGTGTTCAGGCATCTTTCCCAATTAAAAAACAGGCCCCAAAAATTGCAGGAACGGATTTTTGAAAAATTGTTCAAAGCGGCCGAAATAGCCAAATTCTCTCCCGAAGAAAGGAAAATCTATGAAGACAGCTTGAAATATTACCGCGATCTAAACAATGTGATCGATACCTCAAGGGAAGAAGGAAGGGAAGAAGGAAGGGAAGAAGGAAAAAATGAACGGAATATTGAAATCGCAAAATCCATGATAAAAAATGGCGAACCAATTGATAAGGTCATTCAATACACAGGCCTGCCAAAAACAGTTATTGAAAGCCTCTAATATATGCCGGGAAAAACAAATTCCACAACCACCGCTTTGCCCGCCCCTGCACTTTCAGTTTTCTCTTCACCATCCAAAACATGAATAAAATCATTGCCACTTTCAGAGGTTTATTGGTCTTCGCCTCCATGATCCTCCACCTCCTGCCTGCCATTGCCAAGTCCATTTTCAGCAAAAATTATTTGCCCCTGGCACTGAGGATGCGCCGCTATTGGGCAAACAGTTCCCTCAAAATCTTAGGCGCAAAAATAGAGGTAAAAGGCAAGGTCCCAACGGGCGGCCCCTACCTCTTCATCGGCAACCACCGCTCATACATTGACCCCGTCATCGCCCTCAAGGACATAGAGGCACTGCCCGTGGCAAAAGCAGAGGTAAGTGCCTGGCCATTAATCGGTTATGCCGCCAAAGCAACGGGCATCATGTGGGTAAAACGGGAAAGCAAAAACAGCCGCGCCGCTACCATGAAGGCCATGGAAGACACCCTGAAAAAAGGCTTCTCCGTGCTTGTTTACCCCGAAGGCACCACCCATACAGAACCCGTCACAACCACCTTTAAAAGAGGGGCTTTCCGGCTGGCCGCCAAAATGCAGATACCCGTCGTGCCCATCGCACTCGAATACAAGGACATGGCCCACGCATGGGTCGGCGACGATACTTTTGGCGCTCATTTCATCCGCTGTTTTGGCAAAAAAAACATGTTCGCAAAAGTGCGCTACGGCCAGCCCGTCATTTCGGACAATGCCGACGAACTGCTGGAAACCACCAAAAAATGGATTGACGAAAATATGCTCGAAATGAGGCGGGACTTTGACAAAAGCAGCGCAATGGCAGCCCCCGTATGAGCGTTTTTTTTTTCGGGCAAAACCCAGCATTGCACTACCCGCTCCAGTGGTTTGTTATCCGCCTTCGGCGAAACTGCAATGCCGTGAGTACTTTTGCGCCTGTTCACCAAAAAATACATTTCAACTAAATATAAAAATGCAGAAAACGACCATCCTGATCCTATCCCTGTTTTTTTCAGCGCTCGCCCATTCCCAAACCGACGACGGCCAACGTTTCAAGGCAGGCATCATAGCGGGCCTGAATGCCTCGCAAATATTGGGAGATGAATCAGGCGGCTACAACCGCTTGGGCCTAACGGGCGGCCTGCGCGCCATCACCGTATTGACAGAAAAAACCGACCTCATTTTTGAAATATTATATTCCCAAAGGGGCAGCTACGACAAGTTGGGCTCTCCAACCTGTTTCAACGGGGCGATTGATATTTCAACAAAATATGTGGAAGTGCCCGTGGTCGCCACCTTCAAAGATTGGCTGCACGAGGAAGACGGATATTACCGTATCCAAGTGAGCGGCGGCTTTTCTTATAGCCGCCTGATCAGCGCCTCCGCCATCGGTACTTGCCACGACGACCTCACAGACCTCTTCAACACCAACGATGTCAGCTATACATTGGGCGTCGAATATTTCAGCAGCGAACACCTCAGCTTTGGGATGCGCTGGTCGAGGTCTTTCAACCTGCTCTACAACCGGGAAAAAGGCCTGCCAAACAGGAACGAAAATTCATTGCGCGGGTTTTTCCTGAGCTTCCGGGGGGCCTATATTTTTTGACCCGTTCTTCGCATCATTATTAAAAAACCGAGGCTGCTAAGCAGGAGGCCATGAGGTGATGCCCCCTGCTTAGCAACCTCGAAAAATCTAGGCATATAGGGGAAGTCCGCCTCCGCTTCGTCTATGATATGACCTCAAAAAGTCCAGCACATAAATTTCAAACACAACCAACCTTTTCACAAAAATGAAAAACCTGAAACTTTCGCTTTTTCTGGCCTTTCTGTCCATCCTTTCTGCCCCGGCCCTCTCCCAGAATCTGGGCGGCCACCCTTCCGGCCTCGACTGGCAGTTCATCAAGACCGATGCCGTGCGGGTCATTTACCCACAGGGCATGGGCGCACACGCGCAGCGCATCGCCTACCTCATCAATTACATGGACCAAAACAACCGCCGCTCCATCGGCGGCAAAAAACGGCGCTTTGATTTGGTACTGCAAAACCAGACCACCATCCCCAACGGCTATGTCGGGCTGGCCCCTTTGCGGAGCGAGTTTTTTGCCACCCCGCCCCAATCTGCCAACTTGCTCGGCAGCCTCGACTGGCTGGATGCGCTGGCCATCCACGAGTACCGCCACGTACAGCAAAACCTGAACGCCAACCGGGGGCTGACCAAGTTTTTTTACATCTTGCAGGGGGAAACCTCATGGGCCTTGCTCTCCCATTTCAGCATCCCGAACTGGTACTGGGAAGGCGATGCCGTGGTGACGGAAACGGCCCTGAGCAATGCCGGACGGGGGCGTGCGCCTTTCTTTACTTTGGAGCAAAGGGCGCTCGCCGCGGCGGGTAAAAACTATGCCTATGGCAAACACCGCAACGGCTCGTTCAAAGACCTGCTGCCCGACCATTACCGCCTCGGCTACATGATGCTCACCCACACGAGGAACAAATTTGGCAACGACACCTCCAAGGACATCATGCAGGAAGCCGCAGCCTACCGGGGCGTCTTCTACCCCTTCTCCCGGGCCATGAAACGCCACACCGGACTGGGCACTCCCGGCATGTACCGGGAGGCATGGGAAACGAAAAAAACAGAGTGGGCAGAACAATTGAAAAACACCGATCTGCAGCCCACCACGCCCGTCACCGAAAAACAAAAACGGACGGTGACGAACTACCGTTTCCCCCGCCACCTTGAGGACGGGAGCATCGTGGCGCTTAAATCGAGCTATAAAAAAACGGGGGCCGTCGTGCAGATAAAAGATGGGAAAGAAACCAAAATCACGACCGTCGGATTCCACGTCGAACCCTACCTGAACTATGGCGGCGGCAAGCTGGCATGGACGGAGCTTTCCAAAAATGCCCGGCGGGGAAACCAGTTTTTTTCGGACATCGTTTTATATGACCTGAAAAAAGGCAAACGCAAAAAACTGACGCAAAAAACCAAATACTTTTCGCCGATTGTCAGCCCCGACGGCCAATCGCTGGCAGCCGTGCATATCTCCCCTTTGCAGGAAAACAGCATCCATCTCCTCGACCCGAACACCGGGCAGCTCATCCGGAAAATCAACAACCCGGACAACCTTTTCCTCTCCCGCCCGGCATGGACGGAAGACGGCAAGGCCATCGTTTGTGTGGCAAAACGGAACAGCCAGTTGTCGGTGGTGAAATTTGACCTTTCAGCCCGAAAGGACTCCTTTGGAGAAAACACAATGACCGAACTGCTGCCCTGGACCGCCCATACATTGGACCTGCCTTTTGTGTGCGGTGGCAAAGTGTTTTTCAATGCTTCTTTCAGCGGCATCGACAATATTTTTTACACCGATCTGGGCGGCTCAAAAAACATTTACCAAGTGACCTCGGTGCCCATCGGGGCATTCGAGCCGAGCATTTCGCAGGATGGGAAAGAAGTGCTTTTTACCGAATTTACGGAAATGGGATATGTCGTTTCAAAGCAGGCATTTGACCAAAAAAATGCAAAA
>DROJ01000409.1 GCA_011321935.1 Bacteroidota bacterium
CCGCTGCTTTGTCATCCGCCTTTAGGCGGATCTGTTCACGTTAGAAGTGCAGCCATGCAGCCTCCCTAACGTGAGCAGATCCGCCTAAAGGCGGATGACAAAGCAGCGGAGACGGGGGCTTGGCTTAAGTGTTTGAAATCACGTCAAAATTAACACTACCAAATATTTGGAAAGCTGTTTATCGTTCAAGCCAGTAAAATTAAAAACGCCGCTTTGTGGGTCTGTTCAATATGGCTTCCCGGTTTTTATCGGGACTATAGTGCCCTCTTGCGTGGGTATTTCGTTATTAGGTCTTAATTGTTGTGTATGGTTTTTATTCACTCTTCTTAATTAAAAAGGTATGATTGAAATTATTCCTAAAATTAATCTAAAGAATCCCATACCTCTCATTTAGTTTCCTTTTTTACATGAATAAAAACTTTAATAGTGTATCTCAATTCACTTACAAAAAGAAGAATAAGCAGTAAAAAAGCAATAGCAGTAATGTATATAAGTAAACCTTTGGGCAAAAGCAATTCATCGTGAACGATATTACTGGAAACCAAAAATGACCAGCATTTAAAAAAAGCGTAAGATGGTATCCCATACAAGAATACCAGTAGGCTAACCTTTAAAATGGAATAAAGTAAAATACCAATAATACGAAGTAATTTTGACTGCTTGCCTTCATTCAGAAATTGGTTTTCTCCGATAAGAAATTGGGATATTGGTGCTACTCTGTTAAACGTCGGTGTTATTATGCCATCGGTCAAATCTCTAATGTGAACCCCTCCAGCAACTAATTTTTCTTCCATTGTATCTATTACTTTATTCATTAATTTTCTTATCCTAATTGATTGTGTCATCGCTGATGAAAATCCGAGAGTAAGCATTGATATTAAGACAATAGATATTTGGTAAAAGTCAGTTGGACTGACTTCCCCAGATAATAAGGGGATTTTAATCAATTTCTCTGAATTGGGGGCTCCAATAATAACTAATGCTGAAGAAAGAACCAGAAGTGCCCAAAATTTATTTAGTATTTTAGACTGAACTGAATATCCATCGCAAAGTCTAAGAATTACCTCTTCTTTTGATTTACAGAGTGCCATATTTATATTTCTGTATTATATTTGAATTAAATTAATCACGCCTGCATAGCCGTCAACCGATATGCATAATGAGGTTGACGGCTATGCGATTGTTATCATTCCGGTAGAATGCCAACCCACTAAAACCCAGCGTCCCGTCATTCCGAACAAGTATTTCATATAACAAGGTTCGCAATTTCAAACACCCACGGCACAGCAGTAAGTGTTTGGAATGTGGAGTCAACCCGCAGTATGTTCAGAAAAAAAATAGAACCCTTCTCAAAGTCAGCCCAAAAGTAAAACATCATCTGCTCATTCCCAACCCGCCCCGAAAACAACCATTGGCCATTGGCAAACAGCCAATGGCCAATAGCAAACAGCAAACAGCCCCTCCCCTCAATACCCATTATTCTGCAATATCCTCCCCCCTCCCAGGTCAATCTCCTTCTGCGGAATCGGAAACAGCTCATGTTTCCCCGCCACAAAATCTTTCCCCACTGCCTGCATCACCTCCGCAGCCCTGCCCTGCCGCACGAGGTCGAACCAGCGCTGCTGTTCCATGGCCAGTTCCACCCGGCGTTCGTGCCAGATGATTTGGCGGAGCAGGTCTTTGTCCGTTTCTGTAATGTCCGGCAAAATAAAACTGCTCTGCCCCCTTGCCCTCGCCCGCACCATATTAAGGTACAGCAGGGCATCGGCAGGTTTGCTATTTTCGTTGGCAGCTTCGGCGGCCATCAGCAGCACGTCGGCATAGCGCAGAAGGCGGATATTGCCGGGTCCGTTTTCCTGAAAACCGGGGTGAGGCGGCACCCAAGCCTTTTGGTTATAGCGCTCGTTGAACATATCGGGGTTGTCCTGCACGATGCCCGAACCGTCGGGCAGCACCTCCCCCACGTTGAGGATGGTCGCCTCCCGCCGCGGGTCGCCCGGCTCATAAGCGGCCACCAGATCATCGCTCGGGCGGTTGAAACCCCAGCCGAGATTTGGGCTGCCGCGCACCCCCTGCACCTGATTGTATTGCGAAGCACCGCCGCCCGTTTCAAAGGCCGCTGCCTGCACCTCAAAAACCGATTCCGAAGAATTTTCGCCCGCCGGCTGGAACAGCGTGGTATAATTCGGGAAGAGTTCATATTCCCCGGACTGTATCACCTCCAGCGCATATTTTTCTGCATTCGCAAAATCACCCAGCGTGAGGTAAACTTTGGCCAGCAGTCCTTTTGCCGCGCCCTTTGTCGCCCGTCCCGTCTCGTCGGATTGATAGGCCGATTTTTCCGGCAGCCCATTTATGGCCGCCTCCAAGTCGCTGATAATGAGGGCATAGACATCTGCCTTTGGCGAGCGCAGCTGCTCGTATTCGCCCGGCTGCAGCGCTTGGCTGATGAGCGGCAGGTCGCCAAACCAACGCACCATATTGAAATAAAAATAGGCCCGCAAAAACCGGCATTCGGCAACCAGCCTTTGTTTCAATGCCCCGTCCATTTCAATCGGCGGTATATTTTCAATGGCCAAATTAGCGCGGTATATGGCCCGGTAATATCCCCGCCAAACCGACTCCGGCGACACATGCCCGGCGTCCAGCGAAAAATTATCGAGGTCGTTGAGGAAAGCCGCATCGTCGGGGATGCTGCCCTTGTCCGCATCATCAGAAACAATGTCGGTCATGCCGATAAAATGGAACACATGCACGTCGTATTCCCGCAGGCTGTTATAGACCGCATTGGTGGCCCAAATGGCATGTTCTTCTTTTTGGAAATATATATCGGTGGAGAGCTTGCCCAATGGCTCGGTCTCCAGAAAATCCTTTTTGCAGGAAGTAAATATTAGCACCGCTAAAAAGGATATTTTTAATAGAATATTTATGCGCTTCATTATTTTGTTTTTTTAAAAAAATTAAATCTTAATTATAAAGCGGGGGGGGTAATAAATGTAAAATGTAAAATAATAAATGTAAAATATAAAAGTGGCGGTATCCTTGAAATTTAGAATCCAGTCGTTAGGTATGGCGCATACTTTTATATTTTACATTTATTATTTTACATTTTACATTTTACATTTATTTAAAACCCCGCCCGCACCCCCACCGTCCAAGTCCTCGCCACCGGGTATATGCCCCTGTCAATACCCACCTCCAATACATTTCCAGAAGTAATTTCCGGCGTGTATCCGCTGTAATCCGTCCATGTTTTCACGTTCGTTCCGCTCACGTATATATACAGCGAATTAAATCTCGCTTTGTCCAAAACACCGCCCGGCAGGCTGTAGCCCAACTGCACCGAGCGCAGCCGGAAAAAGCTGCCGTCCTCCAGAAAGCGTTCCGACATTTCAAAATTCGGGTAGCCGTCGCTGTCAATTCGGGGTTCGGAATTGCTCGTGCCTTCGCCCGTCCATCGGTCGAGGAAAGAAGCCTCGTAATTGGGTGCGCCGAAAAAGCGGAGCATCTTTTTCACGTTGGCGATTTTGTTCCCCGTTTGTCCGTTGAAATCGAAGGCGAGGTCGAGACCTTTGTATTGCAGCCCAAAATTGAAGCTGTACATCAGGTCGGGAATGGGGCTGCCGATAAAAGTGCGGTCGTCGGTAGTAATCATGCCGTCGCCGTCAATATCGGCAAAGCGCAGGTCGCCGGGCTGCTCTATACTGCTACCTTCCGAATGCGGGTTGGCATTTATTTCTTCTTCGTTCTGAAAAACGCCCAGCACCTTGTAGCCATAAAATGCGCCGATGGGCAGCCCCACCTGCGTATTGGTCACAAAGCCGCCGGGGATGCCCGCCCCGCGCAGGTCTTCCTTGCCGTCGGCGAGTTCCTGCACCTCGTTGTGCAGGCTGGTGCCGAGCACATTGATATGGTAGCTGAAATCCTTCCCAAAATCATCCCGCCAGCCGAGGTTCAGTTCGATGCCCCGGTTGAGCACTTTGGCGGCGTTGAGGCGGGGGTCGTTTTGTGCCCCCACATAAAGGGGCAGCGGCACGTTGACCAGCACCTCCGAGGTTACCCGGTGGAAGTAATCGGCCTCCAGTGTCAGCTTGTTTTTTATAAAACCCAGTTCCAGCCCCAGGTCGGCCTGTTGTGCCTCCTCCCAATGGATGTCGGGGTTGGCGAGGTCAACCGGGGTAGCCCCAAAATTGCTTTCTTCGTTGTTGCCAAAAACGGCGTTCAGTTCCGTTTGCACCACGGGGCGGCCCTCGTAAGAGCCGATTTTATCGTTGCCGATGATGCCCCAGCTTGCCCGCAGTTTGAGGTTGGTCACGAGGTCTTGGTCTTTCATAAAACCCTCCTCAATGACCCGCCAGCCGAGGGCAAAAGAAGGGAAGTAGCCCCAGCGGTTGTTCGCCCCGAATTTGGAAGAGCCATCGGCGCGCAGGGAGGCCGTAAGCAGGTATTTTTCGTCCAGCACATAATTGGCGCGGAAGAGGTAGGAAAGGTACTTCCACTCGTTGCCGCCGTTGTTGTTCTCCTGCGTTTCCCGGTCGCCTGCTTCGAGGTAGTACAGCACCTCCGCATCTTCGATGACCCGCTTGCGGCTGCCCGACAGGAACTCCGAAAAATTGGCCTGCGAGGTAATGCCGCCGAGCAAATTGAGGCGGTGCCGCTGCCATTCTTTTTGGTAGGTCAGCGTGTTTTCCCAAAGCCAGTTGTTGCTCCGCGCAAATTGCACCCGCAGGAAACTCTCGTCCCGAAACTGCTTGTCGTCCACCCTGAACACCGGCTCGAAGTAGCGCTCTTTCCTGAACCCCGCATCTATCCCGATGCTGGTTTTAAAAATAAAATTTTCCAAAAAATTCGCCGTGGCGTATAGGTTCCCCACCAACCGGTTGCCCCTGCGGCGGTTGAAATTTTGGTACTCCAACTGCGCCGCCGGGTTGCTCACGTTCGAGCGCAGGGAGGTCGAGCCAAAATTGCCGTCGGCATCCACATCCTCGATGGTCGGGTCGGCGGCGTAGGCATTGAACACCACCCCGCCCGGCTCGTTGTTGCCCCGGTCATGTATGAAGGAAATATTGTGGCCGAGGTCGAGCCACTCCGTCAGCGCATAGCCGTTGTTGATGCGCAGCGAGTAGCGCTCGAAGTCGGAAGTGCGGATGATGCCGTCCTGCCGCAGCACGTCGGCGCTGATGTTGAAGTGCATCTTTTCCGTACCGCCGCGCACGGCGAAATTATAGTTCTGGATGCCCGCATCGCGGTAGATCACGTCCTGCCAGTCAGTGCCAATACCCAGCGAGTCAGGGTTATCGAACTGCGGCAATTTCCCCGCCTCATTGTACAGCGTGGCATATTGGCTGGCATTCGCCAAATCAATCTTCTTCGCCAAAGACTGCACCCCGTAATAAGAGCTAAAAGAGAACTGCGGTTTTTGCCCCACCTTGCCCTGGTGGGTGGTCACGAGGATGACCCCGTTGGCCCCACGCGAGCCGTAAATGGCCGTCGCCGAGGCATCTTTCAGCACCTCGATACTGGCAATTTCATTGGCATTGAGAAAATCAATATCTTCGGTAATCATGCCGTCCACCACATACACCGGGTCGGCATCGTTGAGCGTTCCCGTGCCGCGCACACGTATCACCGCCGCCTCGCCCGGCCTGCCGGAAGCCGATGTCACCTGCACCCCGGCGATTTTTCCCTGCAATGCCAGCCCCACCGAAGCGGTCGGAATTTTTTGCAGTTCCGCATTTTTTATGGAAGAAACCGCCCCCGTCAAATCGCTCTTGCGCTGCACCCCGTAGCCCACTACCACCACTTCGTCGAGCAGTTCGGAGGCCTCCTCCATCACCACGTCCACCACGGCCTGCCCATTGACGGCAATGGCCTGCCCGGCGTACCCGGTGTAAGAAAATTCCAGCGTGTCGGTAGCCCCGGCAGTCAGTTCGTACTTGCCATCGAAGTCGGTGATGGTGCCTTCGGCGCTGTTTTTTATCAAAATATTGACCCCGATGAGCGGTATGCCGTCGGCATCTTTCACGCTGCCGCTGACCTTCATCTGCTGCGCAAAAACGCAAAGCGAGGGCAGCAGGAAAAATGCGGTGCAGCACCAATGCAGCACTGCTTTCCGCTTGCCTTTTTTTGTGAAATTATATTTCATGATTAGTGAGTTTTTGTTTGTAATCCATGAGGCGATGCCCCGAATTCACTTCGGGGCATCGCCTCATGGGTCTGCTAAGTTGTTATTTTTATAAAAAGAGAAGGCGACTGTTGTCCAAATCAGGAATCCAATTCCTGATTTGGACAAAGAATGCCAGATTTATTTGGACAAATTGAAAGTCGAGCTTCATATTTGTCATATATTTGCTGCGTAAGTCTTTTCTTTTTTAAAAAATAAAGGATTTGACACATTAAAATAGAATACCGATGATTCAAAGACACTTAACTGAAAAAATACAGTTTCTGGCGACCAAGTTTCCGGTAATCAGCATTACCGGTCCACGGCAATCTGGGAAAACAACGCTGGCTCAAGCGGCCTTTCCCGGCTATGCTTACGCCAACCTTGAAAACCTTCCGACCCGTAAGTTTGCCAAAGAAAACCCGGAAGAATTCCTGACCCAAAGTGAAACTGGGCTAATCGTGGATGAAGCCCAGTACGTCCCTGAATTGTTTTCCTACATTCAGGTAAGGGTGGACGAAACCCGGCGCAACGGGGAATACATTTTGTCTGGTTCACAAAATTTCCTGCTCATGGAAAAAATCACCCAAAGCCTTGCCGGGCGGGTCGCGATTTTTCACCTGTTGCCCTTTTCAATGAAAGAACTAAAGGGGACGGAATTTGAGCTGGCTTCTCCCCTCGAATACATTTCCAAAGGGTTTTATCCAAGAATTTATGACCAAGACGTACCTGTGGACATTTTCTACCCTTCCTACACCCTGACCTACCTGGAACGCGATGTCCGCCTGATTCAAAATGTCGGAGACCTTGACCTGTTCAGGGAATTTGTGGAACTCTGCGCCGGGCGCATCGGGCAATTGTTCAACCAAAGTTCAATTGCCAACGATGCGGGCATCACCCATCCGACCGTAAAAAAGTGGCTCTCCATCCTGAAAACCGGCTTTCAGGTTTTCACCCTCCGGCCATACCACCAGAATTTCCGAAAGCGCATCGTAAAAACCCCAAAACTGTATTTCTATGACACCGGGCTTGCCTGCTCTCTTTTGGGCATACAATCCCCCGGCGAACTTGCCAACCATTGGGCCCGCGGCGCCCTCTTCGAGAACTTCATCATCGTGGAACTCATGAAGCAGTTCTACAACCGGGGCAGGCGTCCGAGGTTTTATTTTTGGCGGGACAAAACAGGCCATGAAATTGACCTGATAGTTGACCAAGGCACCACAATCCACCCCATCGAAATAAAATCAGGCACCACTCTGAACACCAGCTTTTTCAAAAACCTTGACTACTTCAACCGCATCTCCGAGAACGACCCCAAACTGTCCTACCTCGTTTATGGCGGCAGCGAAAACCAGAACCGCAGCCGGGCCAATGTGCGGGGGTGGGCTTCGCTGCCGGAGTTCACATAGTCCCCGGCAAGTGCTTTCTGAACTTGGGGTTTCGGGCATGCCCCATGAGGTGATGCCCCGAATTCACTTCGGGGCATCACCTCAACTCCACCTTCGCACTGTTCTCCGCATCTGAATTTCCCCCCACAAATATTTCAAAGTCCCCCGCCTCCGCCTTAAAGCTCATGTCCCGCGTATAAAAGGCCAAGTCCTCCGCCCTCAGCGTGAACTCCACTTCCCTCGTTTCCCCTTTTTTCAAAAATATTTTTTCAAAACCCTTTAGCTCCCTCACCGGGCGGGTCACGCTGCCCACGAGGTCGCGGACGTAAAGTTGTACTACCTCCTCCCCATCGTAACTACCTGAATTGGTGACCCTTACGCTCACCTTCAATTTGTCGTTCCTTCCAAAAACGGTTTTGTCAACCAGCACGGGCGAGTAGTCAAAAGAGGTGTAGCTAAGGCCAAAGCCAAAAGGGAACTGCGGGCTGTTGGGCACGTCGAGGTACTTGCTGGTGTATTTGTTTTTGGGGTCCATCGGGCGGCCCGTATTTTTCATGCAGTAATATATTGGCACCTGCCCCACGTTGCGCGGGAAGGTGGCGGGCAGTTTCCCGGAGGGGTTGTAATCCCCGAAAAGCACGTCGGCGATGGCATGGCCGCCCTGCGTGCCGGCAAACCAAGTCTCCAAAATGGCAGGTGCATTTTCGGCCAGCCAGGGGATGGCCAATGGCCTGCCGTTCATCAGCACCACGGCGAGGGGTTTGTCCGCCTGTCGGCAAATGGCGACCAGTTCCTTGACCAAATCGAGTTGCACCCCCGGCAGCCCGATCATGGAACGGCTCGCCGCCTCCCCGCTCAATCCCCTTGTTTCGCCGACGGCGAGGATGACGGCATCGGCACGTTTTGCCGCATTTACCGCTTCCGCAAATCCATCTTTCGAGCGGCCCAAAGTTTTGCAGCCTTCGGCAAATAAAACAGTGGAGGCAGCGCCCAATTTCTCGCGCAGGCCGGCCAACAAAGTCACGCAGTCCTCGGCATTCCCGGCTGCGTGCCAGGAGCCGAGCAGGTCTTTTTTGCTGTCGGCCAATGGGCCGATGACGGCCACTGTTTTCAACCCTTTTGAAAGGGGCAAAGTGCGGTCTTGATTTTTTAATAAAACAAAAGATTTGCGGGCCACATCGCGGGCAGCTTCGAGGTGGGCAGCGGAGAGGATTACCTTTTTTTCCAATTCAGGGTCGCCGTAGCGGTAGGGGTCGTCGAAGAGGCCAAGCTCATATTTTATTTTTAAGATACGCCGCACTGCCACGTCAACCTGCTCCACGCTGACCTTGCCTTCGGCAATTGATTTTTTCAAAAAATTATAAAAAACAGCGCCCTGCATGTCCATGTCCACCCCGGCCTTGAGGGCGAGTTCGCCGGCCGCTTTTTCGTCGGCGGCGATGCCGTGGGGCACCATCTCGTTGATGGAAGTGTAGTCCGTCACCACGAAGCCTTTGAAGTGCCATTCGTTGCGCAAAATGTCGGTGAGCAAGTGCTTGTTGCCCGTGGCGGGCACTCCGTTGAGTTCGTTGAAAGAGGTCATAAAACTGCCCACGCCCGCGTCCACTGCAGCTTTGAAAGGGGGCAGGTAAGTCTCCCGCAGCACCCGCTCCGAAATGTCAACGGTATGATAATCGCGGCCTGCCTGTACCGCCCCGTAAGCAGCGTAATGTTTGGCGCAGGCGAGCAGGGTATTGGCCGCCGAGAGGTCGCCGCCCTGAAAGCCCTTGACCCTCGCCGCGGCTACTTTTTTTCCATAAAAAACATCCTCGCCAGCCCCCTCGCTGATGCGCCCCCAGCGCGGGTCACGGGCAATGTCCACCATCGGCGCAAAGGTCCAGTGCAGGCCTGCGGCGGTTGCCTCCTCAGCGGCCACGCGGGCAGATTTTTCGATGGCTTCCATGTCCCAGCTTGCCGCCTCGCCCAGCGAGACCGGAAAAATGGTTTTGTAGCCGTGAATGACATCGTAGCCAAAAAGCAGCGGGATGCCGAGGCGGGTCTCTTCCACGGCGATGCGCTGCAGTTCGTGGTTGTAGGCTGCGGTGTGGGCATTGAAAATGGCGCCGGTTTTTCCCGCCCTTATGTCGTCCTTGTAGCCCTCGCGGAGGGTCGGCCCGGTCACGTCCCAATCGCTGGTAAAGAGGGTCATCTGGCCGATTTTTTCGTCGAGGGTCATTAGGGCGAGCAGGCTGTCCACCTTTGCATCGAGGCCGCCCGTTTCGCCGACAGGCGGGATGCCTTTTTGGAAGGCGCAAATGGCGGAAAGGAGGCCGCCGAGGAGAAGGAAGATGTATTTGTTTGTCATGTTTTTTTTGTTAAAAGTTTTCCCGCAAAGTCACGCAAAGGTTTCGCAAAGTCACGCAAAGTCACACGTGTACTCGCCTCGCTTTGCGTGACTTCGCGAAACCTTTGCGTGACTTTGCGGGAAAACTTCATGAGAACAAGCCCGCCATTGAGGCAAGGCCTTTCCCCCCGCCGTCCACGCGCAAAGAGCTTGTCCCGAATTCACTTCGGGGCATCACCTCAAAGGCTCGAAGCCCGCCCGTTCCAAGCCTCTTTTCAGGTATTCATTTTTTTTCATCAAACCCCACACAAAGCCGCTGCGGTGGTTTTCGGTTTGCAGCAAAATGGGTCCCTGGTCAATGCCGATGTAATCTTTGTCGAACCAGCCGTTTTTGTTGCCTTCGCCAAAAGTATAGCTCAGGTTGAAGGCATCCTTGAAGCCGTATTCGCCGACGAGTTTTGGGTAAAAATGTTCCCACATAAACCGCAAAGCAGGCAAGCAGATTTCTGGCGCAAAAGCAATGCTCCCCCCTGCCGCCGTCGGCGAAATAGTGCCGTCGTCGAAGGCATAGGACGGGGAAACGCCCCTCGCCGCATAGCCTTTGAAAAGCCATTTCCCGATGCTCGTATCGGCCTGTTGGTTGCGGGGGCCATCGCAGGCGGTCAGCCCCCAGCAGTTTTCAGCGTAGCCCTTGAAGCCCTTTGGGTTGGCGGTGCAATAGCTGTGGTTGGCCAAAGTTGCCCGTCTGGAATTTTCAAAATAATCAATGCCTTTTTGGCGCATATAGCCGTCCTGAATGCCCCTGAAATCAATGTAAAGCTGGCTGTACTGATGGCCAAAAAGCGAATGGAACTGCACAAATTCCTGCCCCTGAAAACCGGCCCATTCATAAGTCCCGCACCACTCCTCCCAACTCTCCGCCGGGATGGGGTGCGTCGGCGAACCCATTGCCAGCAGCAGCAAAATCATCGCCTCGTTGTAGCCCCGCCAGTCGCTTTCGATGAAACCGCTTTCCGGCCGCCAACCCATCGAGAGGCGGCCATTTTCGTTCAATGCCCAGTCCCATTCCACCCGTCGGTAGAGGAAATCGGCGAGTTCCCTGATTTCGTTTTCGGCCTCGTTTTTTTCAGCAAAAAATGACCGGGCGCTCAATATGCCCGCCATCAGCAGGCCGGTGTCCATGGTGGACAGTTCCACGTTTTTGTACCGGGTCGCATCATCGTTTTTCAAAAAATGATAGAAAAAACCCCGGTGGCCGCTCATGCCTTTTGGAGCATCGCCTTGCGGCAAATTTTTCAAAACCCGCAATGTCTGCAGCACCCGTTCCGCAGCTTCTTTCCGACTGATGTAGCCCCTTTCCACCCCGACGAGGTAACCCGTCAGCCCAAAACCCGTGGCCGCTATGCTGGAAAAAGTTTCCGTCGGATAGCGGTCGGATATCTGGAAATTGTTGGGGTCGGCCAGTTCCCAAAAGTAGTTGAAGGTGCGGCGTTGCAGCTCGTCGAGGCTGAACGGGGGCTGCGTTTTTTGGAAAGCCGTGGCTGCCGTTTCCGTCGGCGCATTTCCGCAGGCGGGGAGCAGTAGCAGCAAGCCGATCAGCATTGGGAAGATGCCGGTATTTTTTCTGGTTTTTATTTTTAATAAAATAGGTGGCATGGGTTGGGTCGGCATTTCCGATGGATTGTTTTTGTTGAAAAAACGATGACGCATATTTTTATAAAAAAATATTGCCACCGTATCGTTTTGACAGTCCAAGGCAAATGCACAAAATGCCCACCCGTCTCCGCTGTTTTTTGTCATCCGCTAAAGCGGATGACAAAAAACAGCGGAGACGGATGCCTGCCGGACAGGCAGGTAATTTATGTACGCCTGCCCTGCCTTATTAAAATGATACACCTGTCGCATATTTTTATAAAAAAACATTTCCGTTATTTTTTAAAATATACGGCTCACATTTTTTTTGTGAAATACCGACGTCTGATTTTAAAAAATAAATACTGCATATTTTTATAAAAAAAATAACTATTCGGGCAGATCAAAGCATGGTTTCACTGACCCCCGGTTTCAACCGGGGGGGACAAGCAACACATGAACCTGGGTTTTAACCCAAAACAAAGGTGAATATTCTTGGGTTAAAACCCGTATTTGTACGTTGCCTTCCCCCGACTGAAGTCGGGGGTTAGTGAAATTATAGCTTGTACTACTTGAGTAGTTGTTAAAAAAAAAACATTTCCGTTATTTTTTTAAAATATACGGCTCATATTTTTTTTGTGAAATACCGACGCCTGATTTAAAAAAATAAATGCCGCATATTTTTATAAAAAAACATTTCCGATATTTTTTTAAAATATACGGCTCACATTTTTTTGTGAAATACCGGCGTCTGATTTTAAAAAATAAATGCTGCATATTTTTATAAAAAAAGATAACTATTCGGGCAGATCAAAGCATGGTTTCACTGACCCCCGGTTTCAACCGGGGGGGGACAAGCAACACATGAACCTGGGTTTTAACCCAAAACAAAGGTGAATATTTTTGGGTTAAAACCCGTATTTGTACGTTGCCTTCCCCCGACTGAAGTCGGGGGTTAGTGAAATTATAGCTTGTACTACTTGAGTAGTTGTTAAAAAAAAACATTTCCGTTATTTTTTTAAAATATACGGCTCATATTTTTTTTGTGA
>DROJ01000410.1 GCA_011321935.1 Bacteroidota bacterium
CCGCCTTTAGGCGGATCTGCTCACGTTAGGGAGGCTGCATGGCTGCACTTCTAACGTAAACAGATCCGCCTAAAGGCGGATGACAAAGCAGCGGAGACGGGGGCTTGGCCTAAGTGCTTGAAATCACGTCAAAATTAACACTACCGGAAATAATACTGAACGGGAACAAAGAAAGGGATGCAAAGTTGAGAGGCATCCGCCTTACTTCGGCGGATGCCTCCCAAATCAAAACCACGGCTCCATGCCCTTCTGAAAAAGGGGGAATTTGCCACGGGCACCCTCCACGGGAGTCCTTCGGACCTTTGGGATATTCCCCCGTCAACTCCCTGCCACTATCGTATCAACACCACATCCCCCTTAAACACCTCCATCTGCCCCGTCAAAAACTCCACTTCGGCAACATAAACGTAAACCGCAGGCCGCATATCTTTCCCATCGTTTTTGCCGTCCCAACCAATGGCGGGCACATTCGGCTTAAAGTTTTCCCCTTTGAAAAGCAACTCGCCCCATCTGTCATAAACCCTGAACGACCGGATTTCGGTCACGTCTTCGCCAGCAAATACGGTCAAAAAATCATTGTTCATATCGCCGTTGGGCGTAAAGGCATTCGGGATGAATACCTTGCCCTGCCCATTGACAAAAACCCGCAGGTCATCTTCGGCAGTGCAACCTTTTTCGTCTGCAATCAAAATCTGGTATCGGCCGCTTTCTTTGGGCTGCAGGTCAATCTCGCTGGCCCCTTCCCAATGCTGTCCGGCTGGGCCAGTCCACGTGATTTGCGCAGCGTTGATATTTGATTGGAAATTCAAGGTGACATGTTCGCCCAAATCAATAAAAAGGTTGTCCCCAAGTTCCACGGCCACCTCTGCCGGAGCGGTCAAATCAACAATTGTATCCGCTTTGCAACCATTGGCATCGGTGACGGAAATTTCATACTGCCCGGCAGGCAGGCCGCCAAAAACATCGTTTGGCATTTCCGTTCCATTCACAAAATAGGTGAACGGAGGGCTGCCATTGACCACATCGCTTACCCTTATCATCCCGTTCTCGTCGCCAAAACAGACCGGGGCTTCCGCCAATAAATCAAAGGACAGGTTGTCGCTTGACAGCAGTTCAACCGTCGTCGTTGTTTCCGCTTGGCAACCGTTCGCTGCGATGGCCAACAAGCTGTAATTCCCGGGCAACTCCGTGTTCAAGACAGGGTCGGTGGAAGTCGTTCCGTCCGGCAAAGTCCACTCAAAAACAATGGTCTGAACCGATGAATTGGCCACCAGGGTAGCCGTCGGTTGGTCGCAGGAAATAAAGGAAGCCGAAACCTGCAAATCAGGCGGCGAGTTGTTTTGGATTACGGTCGTCGTGGCTTGAGCAGAGCAGCCGTTGGGGGCAGTCACGATGACCGTATATTCACCAGCAAGGCCGGTAACAATCTGGTTTCCAACAACTTGGCTTCCGTCCGGGTAAATCCATTGAACATCAACACCGGGCATTGCGGAAGTAGCTGTCAGGGTGGCCGACAACGAATCGCAGGTCAACTCCCCTTCGTTCAACTGCACATCGGGCAGGTCTGCATTGTCAACCACCGTCGCTATTTGCTGTGCCGAACAGCCGTTGGCAGCAGTCGCAACGACGGTATATTCCCCGCCCATATCGGTCGGCAAAGTAGCGCCGTCTATTTGCGTGCCGTCCGGCAATGTCCAGGTGTAAGCGATGCCCGGCAAATTGGAAGTCGCCTCCAAAACGATGGACGGGTTTGTGCAATCCAAGACCCCGCCGGTGACCTCGAAAACGGGCACGTCGGCATCGGCAGAGACGGAGGTCTGCATCTGCGAAGTACAGCCGTTCGGGGCAGTGGCAGTGACGGTGTAGCTGCCGACCTGGCTCGTCTGCACAAGCAAGCCCGACACTTCATTTCCCGAAGGGAAAACCCAATTGACCTGCACGCCGCCGGTATTCGAGATGGCTTCGAGGGCCACGCTGGTTTGATCGCAGGTGATTTCCCCGCTGGTCAATTCGAGGTCGGGCGGCGTCAGGTTTTCGGTTACCTCAACCGTCAATTCCGAAGTGCAGCCATTGCTGCCCGTCGCTTGAACTTGGTAGGCGCCCGCCGTGGAGGCGTTGATCGCTACCCCGCTTTGCTGGTTTCCGTTCGGAAAAACCCAAACAAAAGAAACGTCCGGCTGGCCGGAAAAGGCGCTCAAAGCAGCGACCGGGCTGTTGCAGTTTATTTCGGCACCGCTTGCTTGGAGGTTGGGCGGGTCGAGGTTTTCATTTACAAAAAAACTACCGGCCGAAGTGCAGCCATTGGGAGCGGTAGCGACCACCCCATAAGTGCCTCCCTGCGCTGCCGTTATGCCCGGCGCGCTTTCTGTTTCCCCTGTCGGGAAATGCCAATCGAAGACGACACCTGGGGTTTGCGAAGCGGCCAAAAGAGCAGCAGCGGGGTTGTTGCAACTGATTTCTCCGCCCGAAACTTCGAGGTCCGGCTCGGCAAAATCTTCCTCCACATTTATAGTTTGCTCGGCAGAGCAGCCGCTTGTTTCGTCAATGATGAGGCAGGTATATGCCCCCCCTTGGCCCACCGACGGGCTTGCCGAACCCGACGAAAAACCGTTCGGGCCGCTCCACTGAAAACTGAACTGCCCACTGCCACCGCTGACATTTGCCTCCAGTACGGAGCTAGGGTTACGGCAATCAATTTGCGGAGCGGGAAAAAGAGTGAGGGTGGGAATGGAATAAAAAGTGACCGGCTGGCCTGCTGAAACCGAAAGGCAAGCATCGCCAAAATCAACCGACCCGCCAAGTTCGTTTCCTGCTACCGCAGAAATATAGTAGGCCTGCCCGAACTGCATGGCCCCTGGGTCGAAGCCAAATTCGCCCGTAAGGTTGGTGGCCAGTACCGTTCCGAGGCTGCCGCTTCCGGTGTGCAGCACAAAAACAAGCCCGTCGTTGGGGTCGAGCACGGCATCGTTGCCCCAAGCTGCCTGCGCCGTTTCGTCTTCGCAAAGGTTCATCGCTGCGGTGGCCATGCTGCCCGCCACGGAGATACATTGGCAGGAAAACGAGCCGCTGACCAATTGCTGCTGCACGCCGCAGGCATAGCTGTCGGCCACCGTAAAAGCATAGGACTGGCCGGTAGGGATGGGCGCTGATTGGTAAAAATTTCCGGCAATCAAAACGCCGTCTATATAATAAGGTGTAGCGCCGCCGGAAATATCGAAGCCGATGGTATAGTTCTCGCTGATGCCGTCGCATATTTCGGACACGGCGCCGATGCTCAGCGGCCCCATATTTTCATTGAAGAAAATAGTGAAAAAGTAGGTGTCGGTGCAGCCGTTGCCGGGGTCGGTAAATTGTTCGGAGTAGCTGCCCGCTGCGCAATATTGGTTGCCCAAAAGTTCAAAACACTCGCCGGGGCAAAGTCCGATTTCGCCCAGTTCAAAAATTTCTTCTTCCATGTCGGCACTGACCGTAAATGCTTCCGAGATGAAACAGCCGTTAAAAAAGACTTCGGCCACGTAAGTCCCCGGTTCACTGACTTCTATTTCCTCCGTCCCGCTGCCACCAACTCCAGGGCCGTTCCAGGTCAGGGTATATGCGCCTGGATAATCAACGGCAGCGAGTAGCAGGGTGGTCGGCTCGGCGCAGGTGAGCAGCGGATTTCCTGTTATCGAAACGGCGGGCGCTTCGATTTCATCAACAAGCAGCTCCACCCACTCGCATTGGCCGAGCTGGACCTGGTGGGTGCCAGCGCAATAGGTCCCTCCCAAATAAGGCACGCACCCGCCGGGGCAAACAGTGAAAAATTCTTGCGTGAAAATGAGCGGCGTTTCCGTGACAACGACAACGAAGGTGTCAACGCAGCCTGCCTCATCTGTCCCCGTCCATTCATATTGGCCTGCTTCGCAAAATACAGAATCGAAGGCAGCCCCACATGCCCCCTCGCAAATGGTGATGGCCTCAAAATAGGTGTCGGGCATGCCCACGTTTATTTCCTTCGGTAAAATACCGCAGGGCTGGTCATCAGGGCAAATGAAGCCACAAGCCCTGGTGCAACTGACAATGACGGTATCGTATTCGGCAGGCACGAGGTCGGCATCGAGGAGAAAAGTGCCGACCGAATCCCAGACAATATCCACTAGCTCGCCGATACTGTCGCCGTTCACAAAATGGCCGGCGCCAGATGGGGTGATGGTCCAAACGGTATCGTAGCTGGCAACCTGCCGGACGGTATCAAAACCCGAACCACAGAATTGTTGGGAGGCAGGCGGGCAAGCAGGGTTGCCTCCGCAATCGGTGTCCATGGGGGTCAGGGTACAGATAGGCCCGATGGCGGTGTAAGTGAAATCACCGGAAGGCGGCCCTGCTGCGCCGAGGCAAATTTGCCCCTCGCCCTCGATGTGGCCGGGCGTATTGTTTTCTTGGCTGTAGCCGCCGTCGCTGATGCCGGAGGCCTGTTTGACCTGCCATCGGCACACGTCGCCGTTGATGCCGTCCACCATCAGATAATAGGTGCCGCCGATGGTCAGCCCCCCTACTACTAATGTGTCGGTCAGCCCCTCTCCTATCCCAAAACAAGAACTTGCTTCCGCAAAATCAATGCAGTCGCTGGTTGATAAAACGTGGAATTCCAAGCCTTCCAGGTTGGAGCAATTGCTGACCGAAAAAACGAAAGAAACGCTGTCGTCGCAAGGCACGAAGGTCAGCCATTGGTTGTTTTCGATGGAGCAGCCCAAGCCGCTGAGGTCACTTTGGCCACCGGCTGTATAGCCTTCATTTACAGAACAATAGCCCTGCAAATAGGAGCCGCAAAACGGCGGGGCGTTCTGGCAAGAGTCTGCCGGCGCAACGGGCAGGTTGAGTGAAATGCTCGTATCAATGGGCAACAGGTCAAAGTTGGCATTGGCCGGGGCCAGCAAAGAAAATAGGCAAAGCAATAGGATGAGGGTACATTTGCTTTTCATAATAACGCATGTTTTTAGTGGTACAAATCGTAATTAGCTAACCATTTAGTTTTTGGTTAAATGCCACATTATCAGGGATTTGGCGGACTAATCACTAGTCAACTAATTACTAATCACTGCATTAGGTGTTTCACCAAAAATGTAAAAGGAAGGGAAAAAACAGCTTTTGGAAAGGATTCCTACCGCGCTATTTCAAAATGATTTTACCTGAAAAATACTTGGGCCCGCCGCCCAAGATGCGGTAGAAATAGATGCCACCAGCCAGTCCCTTCCTTTCAAAATGAAAAATTGTTTGATCAAAAGCTTCGTCCCTCACTTGTCTTCCGCTCAGGTCGAACAAGTGGAAACGGAAGTCTTTTCCTTGAACATTTTTCAACTCAAACGTGGCTTTTTCTAAAAATGGGTTGGGATGGACGAGGACAGAAGGAGAGAGCAAAAGCTCAGACACCGCAGTAGTGCCGGGGTCTTGGACAATAAAATCGGTCCCAACGGTATGGAAAGTTGTATTGGTAATGATGGGCTGGTTATAGTCGAAATAAATGGCTGCCGAGTTTTTGATCTTTGTGCCGAGGCTCAAACCTTTTTGCTGCTTGATCTTGAATTTGACAAAGCCATGCGAAGCGGCTTCGTTGATATTGCTGTCCGGCAGCATGATGTTTTCAAAGGTAAATTTAAGGATGCCCGTGCCGTAAAGCTCGTAACGGAAGCTGTGGCTGCCCCCTCCGACCTGGATGCTGGTGGGGTCCAAACTTGGTGAGAGGGTATCGCGGACCACAACGGTAAAAGCGGTATCCGTCCCTGTGTTTTGGAAACGTATCATGTACTCGATGTCGGTGTCCGGTTCGATAAAATGCTCCCCGCCGTAGCCCATCGGGAAGCCCTGCTTGTCGTTGGGGTCGAAGGAGCCGGTATTTTCTTGGCAGTCGGTGTCCACAAAAAGGTCGGCATCGTTGAGGGGGTATTGGATGACGTAACCTGTGGAAAACTCCCCTCCGATGCCGCAGCCTTCCACTGTAATGCAGGGCTTGCTGTGGCCCGGATGGCCGGGGCTTTGATCGGCCTGCAGCCTGAGCGTTGAGCCGGTGGCAGGTAAAGAGAAGGTGGTGTCTTCGCCGCTTTTTAGTTCAAAACCACCCTGCAGACCGATGATCACATCTTCAATCACAATAAAATCGAGCGGCCCGGCCATGTCTCCCTCCCCCATGTTCATAATGGTGAAAACGACGCTATCCCCTTCACAAACGGCATCCAGTTCTATGCTCGAACCGTCCCACATCGGGTCGAAGGCTTGGCAATATTCATCGGGATAAATATGTGCTTCGGAACAGTGGCTTTGCCCCAAAACCGTGGAATCACAATCAACAGTGTAATAAGCCTTGAACTGGCCGCACTCGAAGGGAGCTACATTTCCAACATCAAACATATAGGTATTGCCGATCCGGTAGGCCCACGGAATGCTGGTGCTATCAATATTCAAGTAGGGATCAAAAGCCACTTCTACCAATGCCGGTTCAGCGGCCATGCTGCCTAAATTGCAATAATCAATGGAATATACATTTTGGAAACAACGGCGCATGGTGAGTGCGGACATGTCAACGCTCATGTAGGCACAAAGGGTATCCACATAAAGTGAGTAGTTGACAACGGCGGTGTCGAAGGTGCCGACGACAGCCACATCAACACTGTCGGCACAGGGCGTCCAATAGGGAGAGGGGTTGATAAGGCGCACGTTATAATTCCCTTCTTTTACCGGAACAGAATAATTTCCAAACTCATCAGTGGTCCCAAAATAGGTAATATCCCCTTCGACCTCCACCAGAAAACCATCCAAATAGGCAGCAAAATTATTGACGCCACAAGTGAAGCTATTGTTGGAAGCCACGTTGCCGACAATGTAGCAGGAGTTGGCAACCCCCGATTGGTCGGTACGGACCAAATAGGCGTCGGCACTCCCCTGCCCGAAACTCCTCGTGTAGCCCGCCATCACATAACCGCCATTGCCAGCCAGGATGACCGAATAGGCCCCATCGCCGTTTACGCCACCAAAATCCCTCTTCCAATACTCATCCCCGCTGCTCGTTGCCATCAGCAAAAAAGCATTCCTGTCGGCATTTATGTCAGCCCTTGTATTGCCCGCCAGCACAAAGTTGCCGCTGCTTGTTTCTTGCACGTCAAAGGCAATGTCGAGGCTTGCTTTCTGATAAGTCTTCCACCAAAGGGTGTTGCCCGAAGGGTCTATCTTGGCGAGAAAAACATCCTCGCTTTCAGCTGCCTGGGCTTCTGTTTGTCCAGTGATGACATAATTTCCATCAGCGGTGGTCGCGATGGCATAGGCCAGTTCGGCATTGGGCGTACCGATGGTCTTCGACCAGTTGACATTGCCCATTGTATCTACCTCCACTAAATAAACATCGTAATGCCCGTTGCCAAAACTATTGGTAAGGC
This sequence comes from Bacteroidota bacterium, assembly GCA_011321935.1. GTDB lineage: Bacteria > Bacteroidota > Bacteroidia > Chitinophagales > Saprospiraceae > UBA6168. Next base: position 7,407 of record DROJ01000410.1, read on the forward strand.
CAGCCAGCAACAAGCCACCGCCGTTGGTCTCCACCATGTCTTGGCAGTCGTCGTACAGGACGCCTCCATATTGTTTTGAAAAAACAACATTGCCGCCGTCCGCACTGACCCTCATAGCGTAAAAATCATAATCGGCGCCATTGCCGTTGCCCTCGTGAACGGCACTGCCGGCCAAAGCGAAGGTGCCGTCCAGCAATTGCAGCGCCTTCCTCCCCCATACCGAATCCTGCGGCGAAGTCACCTGCCATTCCCGGTTTCCCAAATTATCTGTTTTTAGTAAATAGCCCCTCGGAATGCTTTCGGTCAAGGCCGTTCCGCCAATGAGAAAGCCGCCGTCGGCCGTGGGGACAATGCTATTTCCAAGAAAGGAGTAAAGGGTATCGCTGTATTGGCGGCTCCAATCCACAAGGCCATCGGCATCTGTCTTGACCAACAGAAGGTCGTAATGGATCGGGGCAAGAGAAGTTTGCGTGCGCCCCACGGCAAGGTAGCCCCCGTCGGGCATCGGCAGTACATCATAAAACCCGTCGCTATCGGCATCTCCATATGCCCTTTCCCAGCCCTGTCCGAAAAGGTTCAAGGCTGCAAAAAGGAATGGTATAGCCAGCAATACTGCTCTTGTTCGGGTTGTCTGCATGGGCACTGCTCGTCTTTTTGGCCGAAATTACTAATTCCGTTCGAGAAACCAAAAAGTGGCATCTTCAATCTACATGGTCAGGCCATATAGTTGAAGACACCCCTGGTAAAAGCCTGTTAGGTTGAAAAATATTCTGCTGCTAATTTCCCCTGAATTATCGGTTTATACAATTACAATATTATCAAATTATCGGGTTTTTTGACTACCTTTATTTTCAAAATAAAAAACATCTTCCCCAAAAATGCCTGTCATTATTAGCTTTACACACAAACACACATAATTCATAAATTTTAATTCTCGGATTTTTTACATCATTTAAATGCCCAAAATAAAAGTCATAGAACTATTAAAATCTTTTTCTTTGGAAGAAATGCGACAAATGGACAAATTTGTCAAATCCCCTGCATTCAACCGGCACGAAAAAGTAAGCCTTTTGTTTGCTTACCTGAGGAAGCAGCTTCAACGTGGCACAAAGCACATCAGCGGGGAAAAAATATTCAAGCACCTGTTTCCGGGAGAAGCGCTCAAGATGCAAAAAGTCCATCACGTCAGCTCGTACCTGCTCAAAGTCGTGGAGGAGTTCCTTGCGTGGAAAGAATGGAGGGGCGATGAGATGGGCTTCCATTTGTCACTCCTCCAATCCTACCGCCGGCTGCAACAGCCCACATTTTTTTACCGGGAACTCGGCAGCACCTTGAAAACCCACAAAAAAAGCATTCTCAAAAACAGTAAATATTATGAGCAAGGCTATAAAATGGAATCGCTCCGCTTTGCACAAATGAGGACGGACAGCAAAAACAAAGATTTCAGATTGCAGGAGCTTTCCGGCGCACAGGATACCGCTTTTATTATTGAAAAATTAAAAATCGCCTGCATACTTTTGAGCAATCAGGCCGTCACAAAAAAAACCTACGACATGGGAATGGTCCCTTTTGTGCAGCAATATGTCGAGCGCAGCAATTTACTGGACAACCCGACACTCGCTATTTATTATTACGCCTCCAAAGCCCTTTCCAATTTTACGGACGACCCCTCTTACCAAGAATTAAAAAAACTGCTTTTAAAATACCCGCAGAATTTCAACATCAATGAACTGTACGACATCCACATATTTGCCATAAATTATTGCATCAGGAAATTGAACAACGGGGAACAACAATTCATGCGGGAGGTTTTCGACATATATAAATCAGGTATTGAAACAAATATATTTTTAGAAAAAGGAATGCTCGCCCCACGAACTTATAGCAACATCGTCATGGCTGGCCTGAAACTCGGCGAGTTTGCCTTTATCCAATCCTTTATTTATGACTATAAAGACAAGCTGCCGGAAAAAGAAAGGGAGGGCTTTTTCAATTATAACTTAGCGAGGTTTTATTTTGAAAAAAATGACTATTCGAGAGCGATGCCACTGCTACTGCTCATGGAATACGATGATGTTTTGTTAACTTCACAAGGAAAAATATTATTGGCACAAATGTACTTTGAACAAAAAGAAATGGATGCACTCACCAGCCTTTTGCAAAGTTTGAGCATTTATATAAAAAGGAAAAAAATGATCGGGTACCATAGTATCAGTTATTTAAATTTCACCAATTTACTGAACAAATTAATCCATATTAAAAACATAAAATCTGC
>DROJ01000411.1 GCA_011321935.1 Bacteroidota bacterium
GAACTCTGCATCGAGATCGGCCATAAGGAACTCAGCCAAACGGTGAGCGACCTCCGCAACCGCATTGACGAGCCCTTCATGTTCGTCATCGTGGGAGAGGTCAAAGCAGGGAAAAGCAGTTTTGTAAATGCCTTATTGTCAACGGGAAAGGAGATCTGCAAGGTAGCCCCGCAGCCCATGACCGATACCATCCAGCAGGTGGTTTGGGGCGAACGGGAGGAGGTCATCACCATCAATCCCTACCTGAAAAAGATCACCCAGCCGATTGAGATATTAAAGGAAATAGCCATCGTGGACACCCCCGGCACCAACACCATTGCGGAGCACCACCAAGAAATAACGGAGCGGTTCATCCCGGCGAGCGACCTGATTGTTTTTGTGTTCGAGGCCAAAAACCCATACCGGCAATCGGCCTGGGATTTTTTCGATTTTGTAAATGAAGAGTGGCGGCGGAAGGTGATTTTTGTCCTCCAACAAAAAGATTTGATGAACGAAAACGACCTGCAAGTGAACATCAACGGCGTGGTGGAACATGCCCGCAAAAAAGGCATCCAGGAACCGGTGGTTTTTGCCGTTTCGGCGCTGCAAGAACAGGAGGGGAAAACGGAAATCAGCGGCTTTCTCCCGCTCCGCCATTTCATAAAAGAAAACATCACGGGCGGCAAGGCCCCGGTGCTGAAATTGCAGAACAACGTGGCCACCTCCCGCAACCTCAACGAGCGCATTGCCAAAGGCGTGGCCGACCGGAAAAAGCAGTGGGAATCAGACCTTGAATTCAGGAAAAAAGTATCGCAAAACCTTGAAAGGCAGGGAAGTAAGTCGCTCCGGCAAGTGGAGATGCTGGTCGAAAACCTCGTGGCCGGCTACGACCGAATCACCTCGCAAAAGGAAAAGGAACTCGACAGCGGCCTGTCTTTTTTCTCCCTCCTCAAACGCAGCATCTCCGGCATTTTCTCCAAAAAACAAAGCGCCAAAGAATGGCTCGAAAGCCTCGCCAAAGAACTCGACCGAGACCTGCAGCTCGAACTCCAAACGAAGCTCAACGACAACGTGGCCGACCTCGCCGATTCCATCCAGCAGATGGCCAAAATGATAGACCTCGAAATCAACAGCAGCCAGACCATCCTCAAAAACAACCACGACATTTTCAGCGACATCGCCGAGCGCCGCGCCAACGTGATGCGCGACCTGCAGGAGACTTTCCACCGCTTCCTCAACCGGCCCGAAAATTTCAGCGCCGACGACCTCTTCCCCAACAAGCACCCCGGCACGGGCGCCATGGCCACGGGCGGCGGCCTCGCAGTGGTCGGCATCATCCTCGCTGCGGTTACCAAAATGTCGGTCTTCGATATTACGGGCGGCGTGCTTACTACCATCGGGGTGCTGTTTGCCGGCTTTACTTCCTCGACCCAGCGGCGCAAAATAATGGCGGGCTACCACTCCGAAATCGCCAAAGGCCGGGAGAGCATCGAGTCGGAACTTTCGGGCAAACTGAAAACCTACGTGACGAACATCAAAGAAAAAATAGACGCCAATTTTGCGGGTTTTGATGAAATGCTCGCAGAGGAGGAAAGGCAGATCAAGAAGTTGGAAGAACGGCAGGCGGGGATTGCGAAAAGGTTGGACGAGGTGGAGAAAAGGATCGCTTGAGTGGATTTGAATAATTATCTTGACAATGTTAAATTAGGATAATGCTTAATGTAACTTCCGCTATTTTTTAGAAAGGACTACGAGCGGCGGCGTTTTGAACGCCGCACCTCTCTCGAATTTAAAGATTGGAGAAAGTGCGGCGTTCAAAACGCCGCCGCTCGTAGTCCTTTCTAAAAAAAACAAGGGAAGGCATATTTTAAAAATCCTAATTTAACATTGTCAAGTTATATTGTTTTTGTATCATTTTAATTATCCAAAGTAAATGAATGAACCTGTCAGTCCGTCTCCGCGCCCTTCCGAAAGAGGGGGAATTAATTCCCCCTCTTTCGGAAGGGCGCGGAGACGGACGCCAAATTCCGGCATAAAAAAAACAAATTTACCTTAGCTCATTAAAATGATACTTGTTTTTCATATAAAAAACATAAATGATGAAAACAAAACCCACATCAAAATTAAATAATAAAATAATTGAAGCAGCTATACTATCCCAAAAATATAGATAACGGACATTGATTGAAAAACTGTATTTTATAAAATATCCATTTTTAGCAATTGATCCACTATTTTTTATCCATCACTTATATTTCATAAAAATGCTTCTAAAAACATTCTACGCCCTTATTTTTTGCTGGTGCATCACCTGCCTTTTCCTCCGCTGCTATATGAATCTATCGGGTTTTGAAACCGGCAAAACAATGGGCAAAGGATATGGCGAATTAAGGACTTCTTATAATTGGGTTTCGGATTCCCCCATATTCTGGGGCAGCGACGAAGAGTTCAGCAATTATGAAATACGCGATTATAAAACATGGGACATCCGTTTAAAATATGGCGTTCACGAAAAAATAGACGTGGGCATGAAAGCAGGGCTCCTCTCCGGCATAACGGTTGACACTAAAGTGCAACTGCTCGGCGATTTCGAATCTCCGTTTGCCATTGCTGCGGGTTTTGGGGCAGGGCTGCGCGAAAACGGCGTTCTGGAATTTCCGCTTTATTTTTCTGCTCACCCATCTGAATATTTGTCATTTTATGTTACACCCCGTTATATCCGGCAAAAAAGGGACCTTTATAAACGTGCGTACGGAACAGACCTCTTTCATTTTAAAGGATATAATATGGGCGCATTTTATGGTTGGGAAGATATTCAGATCGGTATAGATTACGGGAGGTATTGGGTGAGCGGCGGAAAAAGAAAAGTAAATACTTCTACAATTGGCATTTCTGTGAAATATCTTTTTAGCGGGGATTGATGGTATGTTCAGGCCACTGCCAGGCCAGTATATTTCCGGGCATATGGCGGTTGAAAACCCAATACAATATCAGAAGGAGGAATTCCCATTTCTATCAAATCATCCACCACATCATATTCTGTAATATTTCTTTGAAACCATACTTTTCCATTTTTTATATCAAAATGAAAAACCACCGAAAAAACATATCGGTCTCCCTCCCAACCAATCCGGAGCAGTTGAAAACTGCCATTTTTTTTATCTACAATAACCTTGTTTTCGACGTTCGGCATATTGGCCAATTTTGACCTTTTCGCAAAGGCTTCCAGCCATTCAATAATTATGTTTTGATATTTTTCTATTTTTTCCATTTTCTTTTTTTTAGGTGCTGTTCGACAATATTAGGGTGGCTCAATTTTCCAGATTTCAAAAATCTGGAAAATTTGTGTTGCCCAAAATAAAGGAATTAAATTTTCCAAATTTTAGAAATTTGGAAAATTGGCCGCTTCCTTAATATTGTCGAACAGCATCTTTTTTCAAAATTAATAAAAAATCCAAAAACCATATTGCTAAATTCACAAAAACCCGCCATCAAAGGCCAACGGCAGCATATCCCCCCCCCTCTCAAAAACATGCACCTTTCCTTTTTCTCCCTGTAAAATGACCCGCATGTCCTGCCCGTTCCGGCCTTCCGTTTCACAGATAACCTGGCGGCAGCTACCGCATGGCATGGCGGGGTCTTCGATCACTTGTTCCGAATTCAGAACAGTGATGGCGAGTGCCACCACGGGCGATTTTGGATAACGGTTGGCGGCCTGAATGAGTGCAGAATGCTCGGCGCAAACAGTGCTTGGATAGGAGGCATTTTCATAATTCGCGCTTATTACCGTTTTGCCGTTTTCGAGCAGCGCAGCCGCACCGACCTTAAAATGGGAATACGGCGAATAGGATTGTTTCAGCGCCTTTTTTGCTTTTTGCAAAAGCGCTTGGTCTTCTTCGGGGAGTTCTTTTTCGGAGGTATATTCTGAATAAACTGTTTTTATTTCGAGTCTTCGCATGGGTGCTGTTTTATTTAATGAACGGTCATTCCGTGGGGGCAGCCCTTGTGGTTGCCCTTTGTGTTTGCCCGAAGGCAAGCACAAAAAAAGTGAAGGTAAATCCTTTTTCCGAAAGTACGGTTTTTTGCCCGAATGCCTAACTTGCGGCCTCTTTTAAAAAACAGTTGATTTGGGTTTATCAAGGTTGATATGGGTTGGTATAAACCCGCATCAACCTTGCCAGCCCACATCAACCTTTGCATACAATGAACAACATCCTCATACTCGGCGCAGGCCGTTCTTCGGGCGCCCTCATCGGCTACATCCTCGGTCAGGCAAAGATTTACAATTGGCGGGTAACCGTTGCCGACAGCAACCTCGAAGCGGCCACCAAAAAAGTAAACGGCCACCCCAACGGCATGGGCGTTTGGCTCGACGTGATGAAAATCAACGACCGCCGCGACCTCATAAAACGCGCCGACCTCGTTATTTCACTGCTGCCCGCCCACCTGCACATCGAGGTCGCCAAGGACTGCATCCTGCTCAACAAGCACATCGTCACGGCATCTTATGTCTCCAAAGACATCTACAAACTGGCCGATGATTTCCGCAACAAGGAGCTGCTTTTTGTCGGCGAACTCGGCCTCGACCCCGGCATTGACCACATGTCGGCCATGAAAACGATCAACGAAATAAAGGACATGGGCGGCCATTTGACCTCCTTTATTTCCAACACGGGCGGCCTCGTCGCACTCGAAGATTTAAAGGGAAACCCCTGGCGCTACAAGTTCACCTGGAACCCCCGCAACGTGGTAAAAGCAGGGCAGGGCACTGCCCAATACCTCGAAAACGGCAAGCTGAAATACGTGCCCTACCGCCGCCTTTTCAAAGAGTACCAACTGATAGACATCCCCGGTTTCGACGAGCCCTTCGAGGTCTATGCCAACCGCGAATCGCTGCTCTACCGCGATGCCTACGGCCTCGGCGATACCCCCAACATTTTCCGCGGCACCATCCGCTACCGGGGCTATTGCGATGCCTGGAACGCCCTCGTCAAGATCGGCCTGACCGACGACTCCTACCCCATCCTCGGCTCGGAAAACATCACCTACCACGAACTCCTCGAAGCCTATCTCAGCAAACCAAAAACGGCTGGCCTTTCGGTAAAAGACCGCATCGGCGAACTGCTCGGCGAGCGCCCCTACTCCCCCGTCATGAAAAAACTGGACTGGCTCGGCCTGTTCAGCAAAAAGAAGATCGGCGTGCCGGAGGCCACCCCCGCCCTCATCCTCGAAAAACTGCTGCTCGAAAAATGGAAGCTCGAACCGGAAGACAAAGACCTTATCGTCATGCAGCACCAATTTGACTATACCCTCGACGGCAAAAAGAAACGGCGCTACTCGTCCATGGTACTCCACGGCAAAAACGCCAAAGACACCGCAATGGCCAAAACCGTCGGCCTCCCGCTCGGCATTTTTGCCAAACTGGTGATGACCGGGAAAATAACTTCCCGCGGCGTCCACATCCCCGTCAGCAAAGAATCTTACGAACCCGTCCTGAAAGAACTGGAAGAACACGGAATCAAATTCACAGAACGGGAGGTATAAATGGTTGAATGGTTCAAATGGCTAAATGGTTAATAAAAAATCCGATGAACAATTAACATCAGATATTTTATTAGCCATTCAACCATTCGAGCCATCTAACCATTCGAGCCATCTAACCATTCAACCATTCCAGCCATCAACAACATAAACTCCCTGCAAATATTCCAGGTACTGCAATTTGGCACTGCGGTATTGATCGGAATATTGCTGGCCAAAAGCGGGCTGCCGACTGGGCAGATTTCTGTTTATGAGGCACTGCTTTTTGTGGCGAGCTTGTATTGTTTTTTTTGGATCGTCGGCGGGCAGAATGCTTTGTTGCAATTATATCCGAAATTGGATGCAGCCACTCAAAAGCGGGCCATATTCAATGTTTATTTGTTTTTTTCTTTGGCGGGGATATTGACGGCGGCTGCGCTTTTTTTCAGTAAAAATTTAATTGCCAACCACCTCACCAATTTTTCGGAACTTCCTTTTTTAAATTTATTGGCGCTGTTTATTTTGTTTAATTGCCCGACCTTTTTGATCCACTATATTTATTTATTGGTAAAAAATTATAAAGCCATCGTTGTTTATGGCGCTGTCAGTTTTGCTGCGCAATTATTGGTC
>DROJ01000412.1 GCA_011321935.1 Bacteroidota bacterium
GCGAAACCTTATTGGATAAAAATTGGACATACTGCCAGTGGGTTTTGTAACCCGCTCATAACCAATTAGTTGGCAACAATCTGTCTTTCTAACAATAAACTGATGTATAGTAGTATGAGCTAACCATTTGGTTTTTGGTTAAATGCCACATTATCAGGGATTTGTCGGACTAATCAACTAATTACTAAACACTGCAGTACGCTTTTCCTTTTAAACATACATTGAGAGGCTTTTAATTTTGTTGCTTTTAAAACCAAGACCAAAATGCCTCTGTCAAACCCCTGTAAAATTGCTATTGTCGGAAGGCCTTCTGAAACGGCCTCTTCCGTTCTCTATGAATTGAAAAAACATGGAGAAGAAACGTTTGCCGTCCAAACTGCTGGCGAACAGATAAAAAAATGCGCTGTTGCCATTGTTTGTTCCGACTTTGTGGACAACAGGTCCCTCGAAGAAATTCAGCGGATCAAACAGCTAGACCGACTGCTCCCGGTCATTTTGATAGGTAAAATAACTTCTCAAAATGACATCGTCGAAGCCTTTAGGCTGGGCGCCGATGACGTTCTTTTCCCGCCCCTGCAAAAGGAAATTTTGTTTAATTGCATCCATCGTTTCCTATTGCCCGCCCCTGCTTCTTCATCGGGGGCATGGTGGAAAAGCTTGCTCCCGAACTGGTTTTTCAAGAAAAAAAACCATTCCTTTGGAATAGCCGCTCCTTTGGTCGTTGAGTCCTTGCCGCCTCCAAAAGAAGTGGCAGACCTAGCCTTGCTGCAGGTGCAAATGTTGGGTGATTTTTGTGTGTCGCTCAATGGCCAAACCCTGTGCAGCCTGACCGGCAAGAAAACTAAATCCGTGCTTGCCTATATCCTGTACAAGCATCCCAAACCCGTCCATAGGGAGGTATTGATCAATGTTTTTTGGAAGGACTCGATACCTGATGCTGCCCGCAACTGCCTCAATGTGACCGTTCATGCCATTCGCAAAAATTTAAAAAAGATAGCCCCAGACCAAGACATACTTGTGTTTAAGGATGAATGTTATTGCGTGGCCCCGAACTTGCGCGTTGAAAAAGATATTGACCTGTTCAAGACCTATTGGAACAAGGCCCGCCGTATTGAAGTGGGCCAGGGCATGAAGGCCGCCGTGAATACCTACCACCAAGCTTTTGCCTTTTACCGCGGCGATTTCTTAGAGCATATGCTTTACGAAGAATGGACGGACAGGAACAGGGATTGGTTTCGCGAAACATGGATCGTTATCCTCGACCGCTTGACTTCCCATTTTTTTGAAAAAGGAAAATACCAGATATGCCTGAACCTTTGTCAAAAGATACTTGAAAAAGATGCTTGCCTGGAAGATGTCCACCGTCGCGTCATGGCCTGCTATATGAAGATGAATATGAAAGACTTGGCCATCCGGCAGTTCAACAAATGCCGACAGGCCCTGAACGAAGGATTGGACATTGCCCCGGGCAAGGCTACCGACGAGCTTTATGAAAAGATCAGGTTGTGCTAAATCCTGATGGAAGGTCAGTTGGGGGCGTCTCATAAGTCGAGATTTACTAAATTTTTAGGCAGTGTATCAAATGTAATGCTTTTTTTTCGAGGGATTCACATCCCTCGCTAAGATATGCCGTCCCTGCGGGACTATGTGGAAAGCCTGTCTATCATAGTCCCGCAGGGACGGCATATCTTAGCGAGTGTCGTGAGACTCTAAAAAAAAGAAAAAAGCATTACATCTGATACACCGCCAATTTTTAAAATTTAGCAAATCTGTTTTCCGCTTAAAATGAGTGGTTTACAAATTAAAATAAATTTAATTTTTTTAAAAAATTGACTTGTGAGATAGCCTCAACTGAAACCTGGATTTTGAAAAGGGCAAACAGATTTTTAACTCAAGGCCCCGCAAACACTCAAGGTCTGCCCCGAAACATAGGTTGACAAATCAGAACCCAGAAAAACACAGGCATCCGCCACTTCTTTTCCAGTGCCGAAGCGCTTCATCGGGATATTGGAAAAATAGTTTTCTTTGGTCTTTTCATCCAAGGCTTCGGTCATTTCCGTTTCGATAAAACCGGGGGCAACCGCATTGCAGCGGATGCCGCGCGAGCCGATCTCTTTGGCAATGGATTTGGTGAAACCAAAAATCCCTGCTTTGGAGGCGGCGTAGTTGGCCTGCCCCGCATTGCCCGTTATTCCGACGATGGAACTGATGTTGATGATAGACCCCGCCCGCGCTTTTAGCATCGGCCGGGCGATGTGCTTGGTGAGGTTGAAAACGGATTTCAGGTTGGTATTGATGACCTGGTCCCACTGCTCTTCGCTCATCCTGAGCATGAGGTTGTCGCGGGTGATGCCCGCGTTATTGACGAGGATGTCTATTTTACCAAACTCCGCCAAAACGGCTTTTACCAATTCAGCCGCTTGCGCAAAATCGCTTGCATCCGAGCGGTAGGCCATTGCCTTTACGCCGTGTTTGCCGGCCAGTTCTTTGGCCAGCGCATTGGCCTTTTCTTCCGACGATAAATAGGTGAATGCCACGTCGGCCCCTTCCTCTGCATACCTGCTGACGATGGCCGCCCCGATGCCTCTGGAGCCTCCGGTTATAAGTGCTGTTTTTCCTTTTAGTAAACTCATGCGTTTGTATTTGATTTTGTATTTGGGTAGTGGCAGCTTTTAACTGACGGGGTCTTTTTTTTAACCACAGAGAACACAGAGATACACAGGGTATTTTTTTGTAAAAAATTGACAAACAATAAACTATGAACAAACCCTGTGTATCTCTGTGTTCTCTGTGGTTAAAAAACGCTCCCATCAGTTAATTTTAACCACTACCGATTTTGTATTTGTTATTGCATTTGCATTTGCATTTGCATTTTTCACGCAGCGGCGAAGTTAATTAAAAGCATCAAATGCACAATTCCAGCCCGTCGTATGCGAGGTGGACATTGGGCGGCAATGTTTTGGAAACCGTTTCGTGCAGCCCCAATTTATGGCTGAGATGGGTCAGGTAAGCTGTTCCGGGGTTTATTTTTTTTATCAAATCCAGCGCTTGCGGGAGGCTGAGGTGGGAGTGGTGTTCTTTGTGGTGGAGTGCGCTCAGTACCAGCACTTTTGAGTTTTTTGCTTTGGCCAATTCTTTTTCCGAAATGGTTTTTACGTCGGTCAAATAAGTGAAGCCGCCGATGCGGAAACCCAGTACGGGCAGCTTGCCGTGCATGGCTTCGATGGGGACAACGGTAATGCCTTCCACCACAAAATTTTCTTCTTTTGAAATGCTCCGCAACTCGATCATCGGCGCGCCGGGGTAAGGTTTTTTTTCAAATATATAAGCGAAGCGTTTTTTTAATGTTTCCTGCACGCGCGGGGCGGCATATACCGGCATGTTGCTCCATGTTTTGAAATTAAAGGGCCGCACATCGTCGAGACCGATAATGTGGTCGTTGTGTTCATGGGTAATCAGCAGCGCATCCAGGTTTTCGATATTTGCCCGGAGCATCTGCTGCCTGAAATCCGGGCCAATATCAATGACGATGTTCTTGTTTTTATAATTAATGAAAACAGAGACCCGCAGCCTTTTGTCTTTTGGGTTTTGCGACTGGCAAGTTTCACAGTGGCAACCGATTATGGGGATGCCCTGCGAGGTGCCCGTGCCCAGGAATATTACTTTTAATTTGTTTTTTCCGGAAGTGTGTTTTTGCATAATGAGTGGTGATTAGCAGGGCGGCATTATCCCCCCGCCCTTGTACCGCAATTGCGGAAAGGCAAAAAACAGGGGAAGATTTTCTCAAATATTTAGAAAAAGGTTTAACATTGCCCTGTTTTTCAAGAACAAATTTAGAGAAGGGTTTTTTAGCGCTGAGAGCAAAAGTACTTTACCAGAAACAAGGTTGGACTGAACTTTAGGAAATGATTTGAAAACATATCAGTTAAAATTTTCCATTACCCAAACCGGAAATACTCCTTTTGATGGAAAGTGTTTTGAAGAAATCTTTTTTTTGAGATTTTAGCCAATAAAATCTCGGCTGTGGTTACAGGTTTCTCTATTCGCTCCGACACATCTCATTCGTTCTGAGACCTGTTTCTCAAATAATCACAAGGTTAATTTTGGCCTTTGGTCTTTACCAAAGGCCTTTTTTTAGTGGCTTGTGTGCAATTTCTAAATAAGGCGGCAAGTGTATGCAAGGATGATTTTTTCAACGCAAGGGCGCAAAGACGCAAGGGAACGCAAGGCAAGGCTTTTAGTGCCCTTGCGTTGGAAATTTTGGCGTGCAGGTGATTGATTACAAGCCGCTTAACGGAGAGGGCTGCGAGACCCTCGGAAAATAAAACAGCAGAAAAGCAACAACATGTGCCAGAAAGCAAACCGTTGAATTTGTAACTGCTCAGCAGGGGGCATCACCTCATGCCCCCTGCTGAGCAGATGCTTGAAATCAAGCAAAACCAGAAAAGAAAGGATGAAAAAAAACGGAGGAAAGCAAAAAAAAGAAGGCAGTTCCTTTACTGTTTAAGTTTTACTTAGTGAGAGTAAACAAGGAACTGCCTTCAGGAAATAACGCCTATTTCTTTAAACCACCCCTAATACGAAACGGGGGGTGGAAACGCTGCCATGCACCGTTTTTTTTTCAGGTAAAAACCTCTTTTTCCACAAAATACATATCCATCGAGCCTTTGTTTTTCGCCGTCACCTTGCCCCGGTGGGTGCATCTGAACTTGTCTTTTACCCTCTCAAAAACAGCTTGCGAAATATTGATTTTGTTGACCTCTCCGCTTTGTTCCATCCGCGCGGCAATGTTCACCGTATCGCCCCAGATGTCGTAGGCAAACTTCTTTTTGCCCACCACCCCCGCCACCACAGGGCCGCTGTGGATGCCGATGCGGCAGTAATATTCATTCCCTTTTTTTTGTTTCTGTTCTTCCCTGAACCGCTCCATGAATGCCTGCATTTCGAGCGCCGCGCTGACGCAATCTTCGGCATGGCTTGGGGAAGGTTCGGGCAGCCCTGCGGCGCAGAGATAGGCATCGCCGATGGTCTTTATTTTTTCGATTTTATATTTTGAAATGATCCCGTCGAAGGCGCGGAAACACCTGTCGAGTTCTTCCACCAAAACTGCGGGGGCGGTGTTTTCGGCAATGTTGGTGAAGGATTTGAAGTCGGTAAAAAGGACGGTGACCTGCTCGTGCTGCCGGGCAGTGGCCTTGCCGTATTTTTTCAGTTCATCTGCGGTCTGTGCCGGCAGGATGTTGAGCAGCAGCTCGTCGGAGCGCTGTTTTTCCGAGCGGATGACCTTGTTGCGGTTGAGCATGGCCAATGCCAAGAGGAGCAATAAAAGGGCCCCGCCGATCAAGGAATTGCGGACAGTTTTCGACTGCTCCAGTTCAGCTTCCTGCAGTTTGATTTCCTGTTCTTGGCGTTCTATTTCGTATTGTTTTTTGCGGTCGCTGTAAAGGGCCTCGCGGCGGGCTTCGTCCTTGTTGCGCCGTTCGTTGAAGCGGGCATAGCGGAGTTCGTCGTATTTTTTTCTGGCCTTGTAGGCCTTCTTGTACTCCCCTAGTTTGTAGTAAATACGGGCGAGGTCTTTCAGTCCGTTTTGTTGAAATTTTTGGTCGCCGATGTCTTTGGCGATGGCGTAATATTTTTTGGCAAAACGCAAAGCCTCGGCATACTTTTTCTGCCGCCGCCGCACGTCCGACAGGCCGTTGTAAACTTCCATGGTGCCTACTTTGTCGTCCGACAACTGCCTGAAAGCCAGTGATTTGAGCAGCGAGTTTTCGGCAGCTTGCCAAGTAGCTTCTGCCTGATTTTTGTTGCCCGATTTTTTATGAAAACTGCCGACGTTTTTAAGGACGTAACCGATGTTGTTGTAAATTTCGGCCATGCCGCTGCTGTCTTTTAAGGCCAGCCTGATGGCGAGCGATTGCTGGTGCAGGGCCACCGCTTCATCGAACAATTGCTGGGTGGCAGGGCTGAGGTCACCGTCGTCCATGAGGTCTTCGGCCTGCGAGTCTTTGAGGTTGGCGATGTTGTTGAGCACCGACGATTCCTCCCATTTGTTGCCGAGTTTACGGTGGAGGGCGAGGGCTTTTTGGTAGGCTACGAGCGCCTCGTCCAAGCGGTCGAGTTCGGTTTTGATATTGCCGACGATGTTCCAGGCGTTGGCGGTTGCTTCTTCGTCGCCGCTCTTTTCGATGCCTTCCAAATAGAGGAAAATATAGTCGAGCGCTTCGAGGTAATTGCCCATTCCTTCGTGCAGGATGGCGATGTTGTAATACGCCTTTGTCGCCCGTTGGGTATCGCCCATTTCTTCGCGGATGCGCAGCGATTCTTGGTAATTTTTGAGCGCAGCGAGGTAGTCGCCCTGGTTTTCGCGGAGGTTGCCGATGTTGTTGAAAAGGGAGGCTACGCCCTTGCGGTCGCCGAGTGCCTGCCTGATTTCGAGGGCTTTTTGAAAATACTCGATGGCGGCCTTGCTGTTGCCGTGGATGTCTTCCACCACGCCCATGATATTGTAGGCAGTCCCTTTTCCTTTTGTAAAATTTAGCTGCTGCGCAAGTTGGAGCGCCTGGGCCAAATATTGGCGGGCAGATTCAGGTTCTTCAAACTTCAGTTCCCATGCGATGTCGGTGAGCAGGATGACTTTGTTGGTGTCGGAAGGAGCATTTTCATTGACCTCCAAAAGGCTATCGAGGAGGCTGTTTTGCGCATAAAAAATGCCCGGCAAAAGGAACAGTCCAAATACCAAAAAAAGCATCGGGCTGGAAAATTTTGCCGGGCGGTTTTGCATTTTATGAAATTGGAAATTAGAAATTAGAAATTGGGAAATTGGAAAATCATCGGAGACGGATTTTTGATAATTTCTAATTTCCCAATTTCCCAATTTCCAATTTCATTTCCCCCTCTTTTCGGGCATTAACAAAACGCCCGTTGCCATGAATTTCATTTCCTCCACGGGTTCAGTGATGGCTTCGATTTCTTCTTTCGACTTGCCTTCGTCTTCGGCGAAATGGCGGAGTTGGTCAACGGGGGTTTCTTCTTTGTAAACCTTGCCTTCCAAGATGACCTCCCTTCCGGAAATGTCTTTTGGCATGAAAAAACCGTAGTCCTCGAACTGCACAAAAGTCTCGTTGCTGGCCTGGGCATCGTTGATGTTCATCCAGCATCCTTTTGCTTGGCAGACGGCCTGCACCGTTCCTTTCACCTTTACGTTCATGGATTCTGCGTTTTCCATTTTGGCCACCATTTCGGCATAGGGGATGGCATTGTCTGGGGTGATGAGTTTGCCAAACGATTGGGGCTGGCCCGTTTCTTTGGTGGTATCGTCTGGTTGGCTGTTACAAGAGGCGACCGCGCTGGCCATGATGAGCAGAAAAAACAAATTGCGTAGCATGTTGAGATTTTTTTTGAAAAATGAAGAAAGATCAGCAAAGTGAAAAGAACTAAATAACTTGCACCATTATGCTTGTTCTTCCTGCCTGCCGGCAGGCAGGTTTCCTTCTAAAAAACCCAAAAAATAAGCCCGTAGCCCACTATGCACTGATTTTTTGAATTCTTTAGAAGAAAAAATAACGGCGCATTCTGGCGCAACTTATTTAATTCTTTTCACAAATCATTTTGCTGATGGTCAGTGGTCAGTTGAATTGTCGCAAAATTAGCGTTTTACCGATTTGTCCAAAAAGTTTTCATAAAATTCTTTTGTCTGTAAAATAAGGATGGAGGGGGAGCGGTTAAAGCTGCATATTTATTTTGACCAACCCTTTCGATCCAACAACGGATGACCATTCTTCAAATTTTTTTCGTAACTGTTCAGGACTCAAAATGATATTTCCCCGAAGGTTCGGGACACGCCCGCAAAGTCCCGCAAAGGTTTCGCAAAGTCACGCAAAGCGAGGCGAATCTACGTCTAAACTTTGCGTGACTTTGCGAAACCTTTGCGGGACTTTGCGGGAAACCCCTACATGTGCCGAACAGTTACTTTTTTTCTAAAAATACAAACCGCTGACTTATAGAGAATGTAACACTGCTACACTTTGAATTTTGCTGTCCGCAAAGGCCGGTAATTTTTTCATCTCACTTTGAAAAAAATCCAGAACAATGACAAAGTTATTGCAGTGTGCAGTGGTGTTTACCATCCTCATTTTCAATCAATTACAAGCTGGCAATGTCAGTCCGGCAGGCTGTCAGGAAGGCAACTGTTTCAACGGCTACGGCAAGTACCAATATGCCAACGGCAACCGCTACGTTGGTGATTTTGCCGAAGGCAGGCCAAATGGAAACGGCATCCTTTATTGCTCCAACGGCAACAAATACCTCGGCCATTGGGAAGACAGCTATCGGCAGGGCAGGGGCAAGTTTTTGTTCCGGGAGGGGCATGTTTATGTCGGGCAGTTCCGCCGCAACATGTTCCACGGAGAGGGCACCATGAGCTATGCCAACGGCGACCGCTACGAGGGCCGTTGGGAGGGCAATTTGCCCAACGGGCAGGGCAAATATTTTTTCAAAAAAGGAGGCCGGTATGAAGGTGGTTTCAGGCAGGGCAGGTTTCACGGGGAAGGCACCATGTTTTACAAAAACGGCAGCCGTTTTGTCGGCAACTGGTGGCAGAGCAAGAAGCACGGGCCGGGCATTTTTTACAACAAAGACGGCACTGCGCAAAGGGGCGAATGGAAGTACGGCAGGCCCCTGGACCAAAACATCCAAGCCCCCGAAGAGGACGAAACCATGCAGGTCGGACAAACGGACGCAGGCGAGGCAAGCCCTCCGGCAGTAGATATTATCGAACAAAAAAACGGCAGTCCCCTGGCGCCGGCGGAGGCCTCGTCCATCCGCATTTGGGCAGTGGTGGTAGGGGTGGCGAGCTACGACCACATGCCTTCCCTCCGTTATACCGACGACGATGCCTACCAGTTTTATGCCTTCCTGAAAAGCCCCGAAGGCGGCGCCCTGCCCGATGAGCAGGTCAAGGTGCTGGTGGACGACAATGCGACGAAAGAGAACATTTTGTCGGCCATGAAAAACACTTTGCTGCGCGCCGACGAGAACGATGTGCTGCTGTTTTATTTTTCCGGCCACGGGGTGAAAGGGGCCTTCATCCCCGTTGATTTTGACGGCTTCGACAACCGCCTCTACCACACCGAAATACGGCAGATACTCGACCGGTCGAGGGCAAGGTACAAAGTGGTGGTGGGCGATGCCTGCAACTCCGGCACCCTCTATGGCAACAGCCTCGACGACAGCGACCTGATGGCCTCCCGCAACGGCGTCGGCAATATGCTCAACCAATATTATACGGCCTTTGAAGACAGTGACGGCGGCCTCGCCCTGCTGATGTCGTCGAAAGGAAGGGAGGTGTCGTTGGAGGACAGCGGCCTGCGCTCCGGCGTGTTCAGCCATTTCCTGATACAGGGACTAAAAGGAGCTGCTGATTTCGACCACAACAACATCATTACCATCGAAGAGGCTTACCGGTTTACGAACGAGAAAGTGAGCGATTATACGGCAGGCGCGCAGACGCCCGTGCTGAAGGGAAATTATGACAGCAATATGCCGGTGGGCGTGGTGAGGAGGAGGTGAAAATTAAAATTAAAATCAAAATTAAAATAAAAATGAAAAACTCAATCCGTTCCTTTGCTTGATTTCCGTTCTTTGTCTAAATCAATTTTTTTGAAAATATAAAACCAAGTGCAGTGATTAGTAATTAGTTGACTAGTGATTAGTCCGCCAAATCCCTGATAATGTGGCATTTAACTAAAAACTAAATGGTTGGCTAATTACAATTTGTACCACAAGCCTAAGGAACGGGCTGGGTTTTTCATTTTCATTTTCCCCGACGCCAATCCGAAACCTCGGGGCATCGCCTCAAAGGGCCGGCTGAACAGTTACCGCAAAATTTATATTCGAATGAGCCTTTGTACAGATAAATTGATAAAAAAATACGGCGACCGTACCGTCGTCAGAGATGTATCGCTCAACGTGAGCCAGGGCGAGATCGTCGGCCTGCTCGGTCCCAACGGAGCTGGCAAGACAACTACTTTTTATATGGTGGTCGGTTTCATCAAGCCCAACGGCGGACGGGTCTATCTCGACGACAATGACATCACCCGTCTGCCCATGTACAAGCGGGCGAGGCTGGGCATCGGCTACCTGCCGCAAGAACCTTCCGTTTTCCGAAAACTCAGCGTGGAGGACAACCTCAAAGCGGTGCTGGAAATGATGCACATTTCAAAAGAAGAACAGCGCAGCAGGCTGGAATCTTTGGTGGCTGAATTTGGACTGGAAAAGGTGCGCAAAAGCCCCGGCGATACCCTCTCCGGCGGGGAACGCCGACGCACGGAAATAGCCCGGGCGCTTGCTTCTAAGCCCAAGTTCATCCTCCTCGACGAACCATTTGCAGGCATTGACCCCATCGCCGTGGAAGATATCCAGACCATTGTTTTCAAACTCAAAGCAAAAAACATCGGCATCCTCATCACCGACCACAACGTGCAGGAAACCCTCTCCATCACCGACCGCGCCTACCTCATGTACGACGGCGCCATCCTCAAGGACGGCACTGCCGAAGAACTCGCCGACGATGAACAGGTGAGGCGGCTCTACCTGGGCAAAAACTTTGAACTGAAACGGAAGGTTTTTAATGATTAATGTTGAATGACTAATGATGCGAATAACGGGTTAAATTTTGCGAGCATTGATTTTCAATGGTTTAGGCTCCACGTTTACTAAACTTTAAAAGTTTAGTAAACGTAACGTCCTGAAAATCAGTAGTTTTTTTTAACCCGTTATTCGCATTAATGATTAATAAGGTGGCCCTTGCAACTTTTCTGAAAATAATTTGCTCTATATTTTGCCGAAATTTTTTAACCATAAAATGAAATGATGATGTGTAAAAAAATCTTTGCTTTTTTGTTTTCGCTGACTTTTGCCGCAACGGTTTTTGGACAGGAAAAACCCATAAAATTTACCGTCGAAGTCAGCACCGATTCCATTTTGATGGACAACTATTTTGAGGTGAAATTCACCCTCGACAATGCGAGCGGCCAGAATTTTGAGGCGCCTGATTTTTCAAGTGATTTCAATGTGGTCAGCGGCCCGAATTTTTCCACTTCGATGAGCATCATGAACGGGGAGGCGACGCAGAGCATGACCATCACCTACTACCTCGAACCAAAGGAGGTGGGCGCCTATTACATCGAGCCGGCCAGCGTGGAGGCATCGGGCGAAATACTGGAAACGGCCCCGCTCGAAGTCATGGTGGTGCCCAACCCCGAGGGCATCAAACAAAGCCCGCCCCGCCGCAACGACAGCTTCCATTTTGACTTTGGCAGCCCCTTCGACATGGGCAAGGACTTCCCCGGATTTGATATGGAAATGCCCTTTTTTGACCTCAAAACATGGCCGGAAATGCCCGTCCCACCGCAGCCCTCGCCCGGGCAAAAAGCTGCCCCCAAGAAGAAGAAGCGGAAGACAATCCGTATTTAGTCTTCAGTCTTCAGTCGGGCAGTCCGCAGTCTTCAGTCTCATTCGAGCCTTACTTTTAATACTGTTGGTAATTATTCCAAAAATTAAAGTAGGACTCGAATGAGACTGAAGACTGCGGACTGCCCGACTGAAGACTAAAAGTCTAGCTCTTGCAGGCGGTATCCTTCGATTATTTTCACCAGATTTTCGCCGATGTTTTTGTCCTCTCCGAAGCCGTCGTTTTGGAAGGCGTTGGCGTAGTTGAGGTAATTGCCTCCTTTGAGGTTGGCGTAATTGGTGTCGAGGTATTTGCTGAAATCGCGGAAGCTCGACCAGGCCGATTGGTATTTGCGGTAGCTTTTGTTTTGGTACGATTTGCAGGCACTTCGCCAGTCGCTGCTGCATGGCAGCGCAAAATGGTTGCTGCTTTGAACGGCCATGTCGCGCTTGCCCGCACAGCTTTCGAGCAGGGCAGTGGCGAGGATGACGGAAGCGGGGATGCCGAAGCGTTCTTGCTCGGCGAGGGCCACTTTTACGAAGCGTTCGAGGTAGGCGTGCTTGGCCGTTTCGTTGATGTTGGACAGCTCGGCCATGGCGTCCCGTCCTTTTTTGCTCCCACTGAAAAAAGGTATTTCCAAGCGTTCCATTTTATTGGAGTTGGCGGCGATGGAAGGCTGGTTTTCGGTGATCTTTTCGACCGGTTTTTTCACCTGCCGCTGCTCGGTTTTATCGGGGGTCTGCACCTGTATCTGGAAGCTGAGCTGCTTGATAAAAAACAGGTAGAAGCCCAAGATGACGAGCGAAATCTTGAACCAGTTGTTTTTGGCAAAGGCAAGCGCCTTGGCAACGTTTATCTCTATTTTCATCACTTTTGTTTTAATTATTTTGGTATCACTTTGCTAAACGTGGCAAATATAAAACAATTTGTTTTACAAAACAAATTGTTTTTGATTTTCATAAAATATAACTAACTTGCCTACCTGTTATCAAAACCAAATTTTTCTATAAAATAAATCAACATGGACGTACAATCGGCCAAACTTGAAATCATAAATTTAGTACTCGAAACCGACGACTTGCACCTACTTTTAAAAGCCAAAAATTTGCTAGTTACCAGCTTCGCAAAAAACAAAGACGAAGAGATCGTTGGCAGCCATCCGGACGGAAGGCCAATGACGAGGAAAGAATTATGGGAAAGCATAAAGCAGTCGGAAAAAGCAATTGAAAAAGGAGACGTAATCAGTCAGGAAGAACTGGTCAGAATCTCTGAAAATTGGTAAGGCAATACGAAAATGTTGCATTTGATGCACTTCCGTTGGTGTTGCTTCTTTTGGTAGCACAGCGTTCACGCTGTTCTGGTAAACGACGTTTACGTCGTTTTATGCACAGAGGTAAACGTCTGTGACCGGGACAGCGTGAACGCTGTGCTACCGACACACGCATCCTGAGTAGTTCCAGCGCAATTTTAATCCTCTCCCACCACATCCACCACGATCCGCTCGTCCCTGTTGGCCAGTTCCCAAACCGTATAAAAAACCAGTCTCGCTATTTTTTCCATTTTATCGAACATGATTTTGTCAACGGTGTCAGTGGTGCGGTGGTAGTCTTCGTGCACGCCCGAAAAGAAGAAAACGGAAGGGATCCCCTTTTTGGCAAAGTTGTAATGGTCGCTGCGGTAGTAGAAGCGGTTGGGGTCGTTCTTGGCGTTGAAAGTATAGTCGAGGTCGAGGTGGGTATAGGCCGCATTGGCGGCTTCGTTGATCTTGTGCAGGTCGGTGCTGAGGCGGTCGGCGCCTATCACGTAAATATAGTTGGGGGTGCTGTGCTTTTTGTCAATACGGCCGATCATGTCAATGTTCACATCGGCCACCGTATTTTCCAGCGGGAAAACGGGGTTTTCGGAATAGTACTCAGAACCTAACAGACCTTTTTCCTCACCGCTTACCAGCATGAAAAGAACACTGCGGCGGGGGCCTTGCCCTTTGTTTTTGGCCTCCATGAATGCTTTCGAGATGTTCATCACGGCACTGGTGCCCGAGCCGTTGTCGTCGGCGCCGTTGTAGATGGATTTGTTCCTCATGCCGAGGTGGTCGTAATGGGCGGTGACCACTACTACTTCCTCTTTCAGTTTGGGATCGGCGCCCTCTATGAAGCCGAGCACATTTGAGCCAAGCAGTTGCCTGGTCTTCTTTGTTTGCTCTGCGGCGAGCTTGCATTTGAGGGCCATGCTTTTGGGCTTTCCTGTTTTTTTGATGCCGTCCCTTACTTTCACGAATTTTTTCATTTTACTGCCCACGATGTCTTTGGCCACTGTGCCCGAAATGAACATATTGTTGGCGTAGCGGCCTTTGGGATTGCCGCCTTCGCCCATTTTCATCTGGGAAGAAAGCAGTGTGCTGCGGTTTTTGGCGATGCTTTTTTTGATGTCGGGGTCAATGATGAGCACTAGTGCCACGCCGTGTTGGTAGGCTGCTTCCAGTTTTTTGCGCCAGTTAGTTGACCACGAAGAAAGTTTGCGCGAGCGGGTAATGTACGACTTGCCGTTTTTGCGCATCGGCTCACCTTTGTAGATCAGGATGGTCTTGCCTTCCACGTCCACCCCTTTATAGTCGCTGTATTGGGGGTCGTCAATGCCGTAGCCGAGGAAGACGACTTGGTCTGTTTGGTAGGTTTTCCGGTCAACGTTGGTGGAGGGGAAGGAGTAAAAATCGTACAGGTGGCGGTAGTCCTTTCCGTTGAGGTTGAGGTGTATTTTTCCGTTGTGCCAGTTCTCTGCCGTGAAGGCTATTTTTTGCTGGTAGCCACCGTCGTCGCCGATGGCGGGGAAGCCCAGTTCCCTGAAATGGTCTTCGATAAATTTGGCGGCTTTGCGCTGGCCTTCGGTGCCCGTTTCCCGTCCCTGCATTTCATCGGATGCGAGGGTTTCGAGGTAGCTTTTCATTTCGCCGGCAGTGATGACGGCGGCAAAAGGGGCGGCGTTTCCGGTGGCCGTCAGGATGGTGTTTTTTGGGGAAGCACCAGCGGCCATTTCATGCGACAACTGCGCATTTGCGCTGGCCACGGCCAGCAAAAAGAAAAACGGAAGGAGTATATTTTTCATGGATAAACGAGTTTGTATTTTATTGAGATTTGGTAACTGCTTAGCACCTTTCGAAATCCCGGAGGTCTATAGGGTGGGAATATCCCAAAGGGATGCCTGTGGCAAATTCCCACCCTTTTGGAAGGGCATGGAGTAAGATAAAAGAAGTCGTAAATATCAAAAATATTTATGACCGTTTTCCTCAACAGAGAGCAGGGCTTCAAGCCCTTCCAAAAGAGTCTATCTATAGGGTGGGAATAAATTCCCACCCTTTTGGAAGGGCATGGAATAAGATAAAAGAAGTCGTAAATATCAAAAATATTTATGACCGTTTTCCTCAATAGAGAGCAGAGAGCAGGGCTACAAGCCCTTCCAAAAGAGTCTATCTATAGGATGGGAATAAATTCCCACCCTTTTGGAAGGGCATGGAGTAAGATAAAAGAAGTCGTAAATATCAA
>DROJ01000413.1 GCA_011321935.1 Bacteroidota bacterium
GATAGGCAGAAACATGTTTATCTGATTTCCAAGCACTCAAGCCCCCGTCTCCGCTGCTTTGTCATCCGCCTTTAGGCGGATCTGCTCACGTTAGGGAGGCTGCATGGCTGCACTTCTAACGTGAACAAATCCGCCTAAAGGCGGATGACAAAGCAGCGGAGACGGGGGCTTGGCCTAAGTGCTTGAAATCACGTCAAAATTAACACTACCCAAAAGTTTTTAAGCCTGGAAAACCCCGCCTAAAAAAAACGTCTGTACCGATGCAATCAACTTTCGACACATTCCTGCAGCTCGGCTTCGGCCACATTCTTGCCCCGGGGGCATACGACCACATCCTCTTCGTGATAGCGCTGTGCGCTGTTTATACCGTTTCGGAATGGAGGAAAGTGGCGGTCTTGGTTACCGCATTTACCATCGGGCATTCGTTGACCTTGGCCTTGGCCTCTTTGGACATTATCCGTTTTCCGTCCGATGTCATCGAATTCCTGATTCCTGTGACCATTTTATTGACAGCAGTTTACAATGTTGCTCAAAAAGAAAAAAAAGCAGAAAAAAGGAAGGGCTTGTTCCAATTGAATTACATCTTGGCTCTCGCATTTGGTCTTATCCACGGCATGGGCTTCTCCAATTTTTTCCGTTCCTCGCTAATGCCGGGAGAAAAATTCCAACTGGTTTCTCAATTATTGGCATTCAATATCGGCGTCGAACTTGGCCAATTGGCTATCGTCGCTTCCATCCTTGCCACTTCTTGGCTCGTCTTTAATTATTTTAAAACAAAACAACGGGAGTGGGTACTCTTCGTCTCCGGCGCTGCGGCAGGAGTGGCCTTCGTACTCATGTTGAACACAAAATTCTGGTGATGGATTTTAAAAAAATAATATTGGTCGCATTGCTTGGCTTTGGCTTTTTGGCGGACGGCATGCCCGCACCCCCGACACTTCGGGAGGCCGGGGGCAAGGGCATGCACGACATCCACCTCAGCAAATGCGCCATCACTTACGTGGAAGATAAAAACATGCTCGATATCCAGTGGCATATCTGGCTCGACGATTTGGCCGTAGGCCTGCAAAAATTTGGCGCAGCCGACCTGCAACTCTTGTCGGACAATGAGGCAGAAGGTGCCGATGAAAAACTGGTGGAATATTTACAGACCAAAATGAGCATCAGCATCAATGGCACGCCATTCAATTTTTCTTTTAAAAAAAAGGAAGCCTCGGAAGACCTTTTAGCCGTTTGGGTGCATTTGGAAGTGAAAAATGTGGCCTCCCTAAAATCCATAAAAATTCAGAACGGCCTACTGATGGAGGTATTTGGCGACCAGCAGAACATTGTCCATGTTAAAGGAAAAGATGGGCGGCAAGGCTATCTGATTTTTGACAGCAAAGGCCAAGAAGAAGAAATTTTATTTTGATCGGTAGCACAGCCTGCTGGTAGCACAGCCTTTAGGCTGTCCCGGTCGCAGGCGTTCACGCCTGCAAAAAGAATAGTCTCTCAGGCGTAAACGCCGGAGACCAGAACAGCCTAAAGACTGTGCTACCGAAAATTAGCTAAAACAAGTCGGAAAAAACAGTTTATCAATATTCTGTGTCTCGCAGGGCATGGGCAGTATTCCTATTGAAGTGATTAGTAATTAGTTGATTAGTGATTAGTCCGCCAAATCCCTGATAATGTGGCATTTAACCAAAAACTAAATGGTTGGCTAATTACGATTTGTACCACTATGCCTGTAAAACAACATAATTTGAATTTCACAAATTATTTTAAACTATAAAAAAACTTGTAATATGAAAAATGTAAAACTCAGGGTGGGCCACCCAAAAATGGCCGTCGCCCAATTTGGAAAAAGGACATTTCTGTTCCTTTCATGCTTACTGTTTTGGAGCATGGGGCTGCAGTCCCAAACCTACACGATGGACACGCCTTACCTGACCTCCATCAACGTACAAGAAATGCAACAATGGCTGAAAAATGCACCGATGGAAATGACGGTGCAGGCCAAGTCGAAGGCCATCGTCGTTGACCTGCCATTGCCCGGCGGCAAGACCGTGGCGGTAAGGGCAGTCCGGTCTTTGGTAGGCCCGCAGTCACTTTACGACCGCTTGCCCGGTTTCATGACCTATGCTTTTCAGGGCATCGAAAATCCGGCCATCTCTGGGCGGATGACCATCTCCCCGAAAGGCTTGGATGCAGTCGTTTTCACTCCCGGTGGAGATGTCGGCATCGAGGCCGTATCCTACGGCAGCCCGGTGCACAAAGTCTTTTATGTCGGGCCTGACAGCTTTCCCCACAATACCAACGATGCGCTCTATTACGAAGGCTACGAGCACAAACATTCTGAAAATGGACAGAGCCACAAGCACAGCACCAGCAAGCTGGAAAAAATGATGATGGGCTATAATATAGGTGCGCAAAGGAGGGAGTTCCGCATGCACGTCATTGCCGATACCGAATACTCGGTGGCTGTCTGTGGCGCCAACCCCACGCGCCCCTGCGTCGAAATGGCCATCATGACCGCCCTCAACGGCATGAACGCATTCTATGTCCGCGACATGTCCGTCAAGCTGAACACGGTCAACAACAACACGATTTACCTGACGGGCAACCCGGCAGGTTTTGCTGCCGGGGGCGGTGCCAATAACCCCTCTTGGAGCACTGAATCCCTGACCCATCACGAATTCATGAAAACCAATACAACGGGCCACAACGGCGGCGCCGGTAATGACAATGCCATGGTACCTACCAGTTCATACGATGTTGGGCACCTGTTTTCCGGCAGGGTCGGCATGGGTTCGGGCGGCGGGGGCGTCGCATTTGTCGGCGTGACCTGTCAAGACTTTTTGTTGAACGGACTTGGCCCGGCCAAAGCAGGCGGAGGCTCGGGCGTGCCAAACCCGCAGGGCAACGGCTGGGTCAATTTGCTGGCGCACGAGTTCACCCACCAGTTCAATGCAGACCACACTTGGACGGGCAATTCCGGTTTCTGCACGGCAGGCCAGTTCAGTGGCCCCCCTGCGGGGAAAACGGCCTATGAGCCGGGCAGCGGGTCAACCATCGTCTCTTATTCCGGCATCTGCTCCGACGACAACATCCCCAACCCCGGCAACATAGATTACTACCATACTATTTCCATCAAGGAGGTGGACGATTACATCGAGTCCGCCAATGCGACCTGCGAGACCAATGTCGCCTCCGGCAATTCGGTGCCGGTGCCGAGTGTCAGCACCCCTGGCTGTACCCCCAACTACAACCTCCCCATCCGTACCCCGTTCATCATCACTGGCTCGGCCACCGACGCCAACGACCCCGCCAACCAACTGACCTATACTTGGGAGCAGTTCAACAAGGCCGACGACCGCTTCGACCCCATTGATGGGCCTACCATGACCACCATGTCCGGGGAGATCAACCCCATTATCCGCTCGTTTTTCCCGTCTGCCAGCCCTGCCCGTACCATCCCCCAGATGAGTACCATCCTTTCGGGAAATTACAATGGCGATGCCCAAAATGCTGCTACCCTGACCCAGGCCAACTGGCAGGGCGAACTGCTGCCGGAAGTGGCGGGCAAGCTGACCATGCGCCTGACCGTTCGCGACAACAACATGTCCTCCGGCGGCGTCGAGCATGCCGATGCGGTTATCACCGTCACCAATTCGGGCGGGCCCTTTGCAGTGACCTCGCCAAATGGGGGCGAGAACAGGACGGCAGGCACTGCCTTCAATGTAACTTGGAACAAAGTGGGCACCGAGGCTGCTCCTTTCAACTGCGCCAATGTGGACATCCACCTCTCTACCGATGGCGGTATGACCTACCCGACTTCTTTGGGCTCGCACCCAAATACTGGAACGGCTTCCGTGACCATCCCTGCGAATACCGCAGCCAGCACTACCGCCCGTATCAGGGTGTCCTGCGGCAATGACTGTTTCCGCTTTTTCGACATTTCAAATGCCAATTTCAATATTGCGGCAGCGCCTCAATGCACCCCGCCGACAGTGAACGCACCCACGGTCACGCAGCCGACCTGCGCCACCCCGACGGGCACCATTGTGGTGAACGCTACGGGCACGGGCACTTTGGAGTATTCGGTGAACAACGGTACGAACTGGCAGGCATCCAGCACTTTCGCCAATTTGGCCGCAGGCAACTATAATATAAAGGTGCGCTTGCAGGCCGATCCGGCGTGCATGGCCACCTATGCACAAAACCCGGTGGTACTCAATGCGCCGACTGGCTGCTGCACCCCTCCGACAGTGAACGCACCGACGGTCACGCAGCCGACCTGCGCTACCCCGACGGGCACTATTGTGGTGAACGCCACGGGCAACGGCACTTTGGAGTACAGCGTGGACAACGGCGCCACTTGGCAGGCATCCAGCACATTTGCCAATTTGGCCGCAGGCAACTATAATATAAAGGTGAGGCTGCAGGCCGACC
>DROJ01000414.1 GCA_011321935.1 Bacteroidota bacterium
CGGTTAATTAAGAAAGGGGCGAAACCTTATTGGATAAAAATGGGACATACTGCCAGTGGGTTTTGTAACCCGCTCATAACCAATTAGTTGGCAACAATCTGTCTTTCTAACAATAAACTGATGTATAGTAGTATGAGCGGACTATTTATTTTTTTGGTAAATACCACATTATCAAGAATTTGGTGAACTAATCACTAATCAACTAATTACGAATCACTGCACTAGCCTCCCATCAACAACCTTTTCACCGCTCCCGAAATTCTTTTTCCGTCGGCTTTGCCCCCCAATTGTTTCGAGGCCATGCCCATCACTTTGCCCATATCCTTCATGGAAGAAGCGCCCGTGGTTTCGATTATTTTTTTAAGGATGCCTTCCAGTTCGGCTTCGCCTATCTGCTCGGGCAGGTATTTTTCGATGACGGCAATTTCTTCGCGCTCGGGGGCGGCGAGGTCTTCCCGTCCTTGTTTTTCATAAATTTCCAAAGAGTCGCGGCGCTGTTTGACGAGTTTTTGGAGGAGCTTGATTTCTCCTGCTTCGTCAAGCTCTTTGCCGCTGCCGTCTGTTTTTTGCAAAAGGATGGCTGCCTTGATCGCCCTGATGCTGCGTTTGGCCGCATCGTCTTTTGCTTTCATGGCGGCTTTGAGGTCTTGCATGATACGTGTCTCCAATGACATGATATTCAATTTTTTTTGGTGTAACGGTTTATTGGTTTAAAGGTGTAACGGCATGTCAGGCTGACTGCCGTTACACCTTTTAACCAATAAACCGTTACGCCATTATATATTACTTTTGCTTCCTAACGCCGCAAACTTATTGAAAGTTTCGGAGTCGTTTCACCCATAAATAAAACAAAACGCCCGCCATGAAATTTCCGCAGCCCGTTCCCGTAAAAGACATCGCCCAAAGGATCGGCGCAAAGCTGATCGGCAATGCCGCCCTGCTCGCCACGGGCATTAACGAACTCCATAAAGTAGAACCCGGCGACATTACATTTGTCGATGTAAAAAGGTATTTCAAAAAGTCCCTCCAATCGGCTGCAAGCATTGTCATAATAAACGAAGAAACGGAATGCCCGGAAGGCAAGGCGCTGCTCGTTTGTGCGCAACCCTTCGAAGCATATGATTCGTTGGTGAGGCAATACCGGCCGCTGCGGCCATTGAGCAGCCAGGTAAGTGAAAGTGCTTTCATCCATCCTTCTGCGGTCATCGAGCCGAACGTAACCATTGGCCACCATGTGGTCATTGGAAAGAACTGCTACATACAGGCCAATACCTACATCGGCGACCATACGCATATCGGCGACCATGTGAACATACAGGCAGGTTGTATTATCGGCACGGACGCATTTTATTTTCAAAAAACTGAAAAAGGTTTTCAAAAATGGCATTCGGGCGGGCGGGTGGTCATCGAAAACCGGGTTGACATCGGCGCTGCCTGCACTATCAACCGGGGCGTTTCGGGAGATACCATTATCGGTGAAGGAAGCAAATTGGACTGCCAAGTACATGTGGGCCACGGTGCTGTCATCGGCAAAAACTGCCTCATTGCAGGGCAGGTCGGCATCGGTGGAAAAGCCGTTTTGGAAGACGAAGTGGTGCTGTACGGACAGGTGGGCGTGGCGCAACGGATCCGCATCGGCAAGGGGGCAGTGGTCAGCGCCAAATCAGGTATTTCAAAAAACCTGGAAGGAGGGAAAGCCTATTTTGGCATCCCCGCGGCGGAGATCAGGGTGCGGCAGCGGGAGTTGGCAGCACTGCGGCATTTGCCTGTTTTTTTTAAAGAATATTATGGGGAGTGAGATAAGGAACGGCCAAATAATAATTCCAGATATATTCAGTAATTAACAACCCATACTGAAAAGTCATCTAATAAGCTATAATTTACTGAATCCTTGTCTATGCTCTCCAATCTGGAAAGTGGTATTTCAAATACTTTCCTGTCCGTCTTTCTTTTTACCCTTGCAAGCAGGTCGCCATGATATTCATCTGTCCCCAATATTTTCATCAACTTAAAGGTGTCCCTATATGAGGGGCGGGTTTTTCGCAATTGGGCATATTTTTCTTCGCTCCCAAAACCAAAAACAAACTTCTCTTCCCATGAAAAATCCTCTATCCCTGTCAAATAGACCGGCTCTTTTAAATTTGCAATCAAATGTTTTCTATATTTTGCAAGGTTGTGTTGGTTGACATCAACATTGGCACTCATAAGAATATCAGTAACCCTTTTTTCTTGACCGTCAAACCCTGCCGATTCGTATTTATTTTCTATTTCAACAATCAGGTTTTCCCTTTCTTTTGGGTTGTCTTTTATTCCCTTTCCCTCAACTACCACCACGTCCGTTTCTCCCAAATTCATTTCGCTAAAAAAACAGCCGTCCGAAATACATGTTTTAATAAATTCAATGGGTAGCTTTTTTATGGTATCTATGTCCCAATGTATTTCTACGGTCTTTTCATCTCCATTTTCAGGTTCATATATATCAACAATTACCCCTGTCCAGCCCGACATATCGGATTTCTGGTATTCAGGTTCTTTCACCCCTTTTTTTACTTTGACAAAATCTCCTTTTTTCATTTTTCATTTTTTTTTGACGTTTGGCTATACGTCGGTTATTTTTATTTTTTCAATGGGAGTAGCGCGGATTTCCAAATCCGCACTATATGCGGATTTGGAAATCCGAACTACCCCCAAAGCGGCGTTGGATATTTCCCCGCCGCCGTCATTTCACGAAAAGCCTTTTGCACCACCTCTTTGTCTTCGCGGTAAGTCACCCCGTACCACTTTTCATTATTTGGCAAAACAGCAAAGGTTGCCGTCCCGTCATTAATCAATTTATTGGCAAAAGAAGAAATATAAAACTCGGCCCGCGCATTGCCGGTATTTGCTGCCACAAAATTATCAAAATCTTTTTGCAGCACCTCAAAAAGATGCGGGTGAAAACCCCAAAGGTTCATCGAAACGAGCGACTGCCCATCCAATGCCTCCCGGCCATTTTCACCATCGAAATAAATACCCTCCGCCGTCTCCGCTATACCCGTACATTCAGTAACCGTTTTCAAAAAATGCCGCCCGTCCATAGAGCAGACGCCCCGCGAAACCGAGCCATTATCGGAGAGCGTATTTTTTAAAACATAGCCCACCATGCCATAATGGTTCGAGGTGCAATCGGAAGTGAGAAAAGCGGCCATTTTTTCAAAACCAGAATAGCCGTAATAGTCGTCGGCATTGATGGCCACAAAAGGTTCGTTGACCACTTCTTTGGCCACGAGGACGGCATGGCCGGTGCCCCAGGGTTTTTCCCTTTTTACCTGTCCGGGCAGGGCGGGCACAAAGGCGTCCATGTCCTGAAAGGCAAAAGCCATCTCTGCTTTTCCTTCCCATCGCTTCGCAATTTTTTCTTTAAAAGCAGCTTCAAAATCGCGGCGGATCACAAAAACGATTTTTCCAAAACCAGCTTTCAGCGCATCATAAATGGAGTAGTCCATGATGGCCTCTCCGGCCTGTCCTACCTCGTCAAGCTGTTTGAGTCCGCCATAACGGCTGCCCATTCCGGCAGCAAGGATTATTAGTGTGGGTTTCATGATGAAAAATGGTTTAATGGTTTAATGGCTAAATGGTTTAACGGACGTAGAAACCATTAAACCATTTCAACCCTGCCTACCGGCAGGCAGGCATTCAAACCATTTAGTTCATCGCCTCGCGTATCTGTTCGCTGTGGCGTTTGGATTGTACTTTGGTGAACACCTTTTCGATGGTGCCATTTTCAGAAATAACAAAGGTGGTGCGCATGAGGCCCATGTATTCTCTGCCGAAAGATTTTTTCATGCCCCAGACGCCGTAAGCCTTGATGGTCTTTTTGTCGTCGTCCACCAAAAGAGGAAATGGCAGGCCGTGCTTTTTGATAAAATTCTGGTGCTTCTTGGCACTGTCCGGGCTGACGCCGAGGACGGCGTATCCTTCTTTTTTCAGGCCATCGAAATTATCGCGGAGGTCGCAGGACTCGACGGTGCAGGTTGGCGTATTGTCGGCAGGGTAGAAATAAAGGATGAGTTTTTTTCCTTTGAAATCAGCGAGCGAAAGGGGCTTGCCGTTTTCGTCGGTGCCGTGGATTTCGGGGGCTTTGTCCCCTTCTTTTAGGTGTGTCATTTTTTTTGTTTTATTCGTGTTTTGATTTGATAGATTTTTAAAATGGATTCTGCCTACGCCGTGCTGACGTATAGGCAGCATGGACGCAGACATATTGTTCAGCACAGTTTTCTATTTCTATTCTTATTGTATTTCATATTTACTTCCATTCCAGATGAAAACGTTATCCAATCCACAAACCAAATCATGCACTCCTTTGGTTTTACTCGGCAATATTCCAATTCTCAAACATGCACCTTCTCCATCAAAAGATTTTCCATTTACAAATTTCACCTCCCAATTTATGCTGTTCCACCTGTACCAATATTTTCCAATTATCGAGTCTTTTAACCCGTCTCCGTCTAAATCATACATTAATGTTTTCCCATTCCGTTTTTCATATTCGCTGAAATCACTAGGAAGCATTTCCTGCATTGCTATTAGAGGTTTTGTTTCTTCATATTCAACCTTTACTGGTTCTCTTTTTTCAAAAATATATCTTTCATTAGCTCGATACATCTGCATGATAGTATAGGAAGTGATTTTGATGCTCCATTTTCCTTTCCATCTTTCAATTTTAGGATTACTTGAAATCGAACCGAAACTCTCTGATATTCTGAACTTATCATTTGTCTCGTCATAGGAACAGAAAAAAAGTGTACTATAAACGCAAGCCGTTCCTTCACAGGATTCTTCAATAAGGGCATCCTCAAATCCGTTATTGTCGAAATCCCTGATATCAACAATTTTAACAAACATTCCATATCCTTCTTTTGCGTCTAATATTTTGTATTTCCTATCGCCAATTTTGGCTTCCAATCTGCTGTAAAATGAGCTTTCATAATACTCGTCAAAAGCCATGTATTCAATATTTACTTTTTTTAGAGTTTCTTTTTTTTCTTCTTTTTTCTCTGTTTTATTAATTTTAGTTTGGTAGGAAAATGGTACACGTTTCGACTTTTTTGGGTCTTTCCAAAAACCTTGATAAGAATTGCCATTGTATTTGCCTTCAAATATTCCCGTTAACTTATTTTCGTTGTTATTGAATTCTTCGATTCGTAAAATTTTCCCATTCTTTACTCCGCTGACTGGAATTTTTTCTGAGTTATTATTATCATAAATAAAATATCCTGAGAATTTATCTCCTTGCTGATTTAGTTGAAACCTTGATTCAAGGTTATCTCCCAATTTTCCTAATAGAATTATTTTTTGTGACTTATCGCATCCTGAAATTATTATCAGAATTACAAGCAGAATTTTTTGGATGATTCCCATTTTTATTTTTTCTAATTGTTCTGAACTATTAGGATATACCCAAATAGAAACCAATAAATTAGTATCCCATCTGCATATACAATCCATCAAATCTACCGGATAAACCCCTCCTCAAAAACAACCTCGTTCCCCACCGCGTCTTTCACCGAAATCCGCAGCACATGATCCCCTGGTCCAACCTTATCATCAAACCGATAAATCAGCATATCGTTCTTCTTATCAAATTCCATCAAAATCCATTTCCCGTCCACGGTCGCTTTATATTTGATCGCCCGCACATGGCCGATGGTTTCCACATTGTCGGTCACCTTGAATTTCATTTTATTATAGCCCTTCATATTGTACTTAAAAGCGACGGGCGTGATGACGGGCGGCGTCTCGTCCACCATGATACAGTAGTCGCCAAATGCCCTGACCCTTGCCCGCAGCAGCCCTTCTTTCCACTTGCCGCCGCAGTTCCAAACATCGCCCCCCTGGCAGTAGGCCACAAACACTTTCGGTTTCAGTTCGGCAGGGATAGAAGCCGTGGGGCGGATGCCGATGTCGAAATATTTATGCACCGGCGTGCGGTAATTATGGATGCGGTGCACCTGCGAAAAACAGCCGTCCGAATGCTCCTCGGTGACCTCGTATTTCAAATAAAGGTTTTCATATAAAGTGCCTTTCGGCAAATGCAGGTACAGCCCCTCGGTACGGATGAGGTTGCCCTCGTCGTATGGGAAAATATAATTATAGGTCTTGCCGGAAACGGCCATGGCGGGCGTCTTGCTCCTGCGCACCCAAAATTCCAAAACGGTTTCGTTGCCCGCCACGTCGGCGGCCACCATTTTGATATGGCTGGGCTTGCCCTGATAGAGGTCAATGACGCCAGAATTGACCTGTTGGTGGTAAATGGAAAGTTTGTTGCCCGGCAGGTGGAAGCAGCGGTTGAAATAACTTTTTTTGGTGATGCGCTCCTCATAGTCGCAATGGGCGTTGATGTAGCGGGACTCATTGAAGGAGAAGGACTCCATATCAAATTCGTAAATCAACTGCCCGTCCTGGTACATATTGAGGGAGTAAATGCCGTTCCAATTGCTCACCCGGTCGAAGTGGTCATAGACCTTCAGGGCGAGGCCCGTGCGCCAAGCGGCGAGTTCGAGGGTATCGCCTTTTATTTTATAGCGGCCGTTCCTGATTTTTATTAGCGGAAATTCTTTTGCGCCCTGCTCTTCCAGTTTATCATTTAAAAAATAGGCTTTCAGTGCGTGCATTTTGGGCGGCACATTGTCGGTCACATGAAAGCCAAAAAGCAGCGGGTTGATCGGTTTTTGGTTGCTCGTTTTACGGATTTCAAAATGCAGGTGCGCCCCATTGGACGAACCAGAATTGCCCATCACCCCAATTTGCTCACCTTGATGAAAGGTGAATTCGCCATATGCCGGGTTCAGGTCAACTTCAAAAGATTTTTTTGCGTACTGCTGCTTTTTCACATAGGCCGCCACTGCTTCCGTGAAATGGTCGAGGTGGGCATACACCGTCGTGAAGCCGTTCGGGTGGTTGATGTAAAGGGCATTTCCATAGCCGCTTTCGTCCACCTTTATCCGTGACACATAGCCGTCGGCTGCCGCAAAGACCTGATCGCCTGCCACCCCCCGGCTCGATTTAATATCAATGCCCGCATGGAAATGATTGGGGCGCAACTCCCCAAAGGTGCCTGCCAATAATAAGGTGTGCATCACCGGCGGATGGAAATAATTGATCGGGTACTTTTCGCCGCCGCCCGTTGGCGGATCGGGAAGTTTAAAAGCCAATAGCAATAGAAGCAGAGTTGAAAGCAGCAATATCCTCGTCATAACCTTTGGTTAGAGCTTATTGGGAGTTTGTATTCCGGCGAAAAAATGTCTCTTTTTTGATGATACGGCGTTGAAAAATCAGTCATGTAGCCCCACTATAATCCTGATTTTCTGCCTTGTCTCATCAAAAAATAGACACTTTTTCCCTCGAAATACAAACTCCC
>DROJ01000415.1 GCA_011321935.1 Bacteroidota bacterium
ATTTACTTGTGCACGGGTTTTATGGCCTGTATGCTATTCTTTTATGCTTGCCAGAAAGAAAAGGCGGTTTCTTCTGAAGAAACGGTGGTTTCTACCAATCTGCCCGATACCGATGAAGGAATAGGGTTCAGGGAGAGTGGCTTCGATTATTCGCAATGCCCGTCCCTGAAAAGTTCGGTTTACAAGTCTGGAGACATGCTCGTTTTCCAAGACCAAGAACATTTTGACAAATGTGCCATTTGTCTGGAGAATGATTATGACGTATATAATGATGCATACGATGCTCAATATCCAAATGCCACACCCGAAGAACTTGATTCACTGGATATCGTTAACAATTTTGACGAATGGACTCCATATATCTTATTTGAGAACCAATTTGGTTTTTCTTCATTGAGGGCCAAGGTCGAAAATGATATAAACCTATGGCTTGACACTCCCGCCGAA
Source organism: Bacteroidota bacterium (assembly GCA_011321935.1). Lineage (GTDB taxonomy): Bacteria > Bacteroidota > Bacteroidia > Chitinophagales > Saprospiraceae > UBA6168. The sequence goes on from DROJ01000415.1 coordinate 448, forward strand.
GAAATAGACTTTGCAGACGACCCTGACAGTAAGTCTCCTGTAATGGATGAATCAATCAGGGCATTGCTAAATGAAAGCGGTTTTGCCAAGGTAGGAACAGATACCATTTCGGCAGATGACTGGCAAGATAAAAGTTTTTGGGGTGATTGTGGTTTTTTAAAGAGCAGGGAATATACGTTTGACCATAACGACGATCCTTTATTGGTAAACAGGCAATTGAAGGTTAAAATAAAAATAGAATCAGGTTTCCTCACCTCTAACCTGAAAGGGAAAATTACCAATTTAAGGAAAGTAAGGGGAAAATACAGAAAAAGGAGAGCAACCATAAAAATTGGAGTTACGGGGTCTTCATTTAACGGAGAGTGCGTAGTCATGCCACAATTTTGGAGCAAATACAAAGGTTACAAAAAAAGAAAAAGCCTCAAAGTAAATGCCCGTATTTGGCTGCTTTGGAGGGAAGCAATACTTGACAGAAACGATCCACGCTGGATGCAAGAAAGATGCGTGGCCCATGGATATTGGGACAATGACAATAACTACTATCCAGTTGCCTTATACCGATGATCATGAACAATAGCAAACACCCATTTTACAAACTGTTCCAAAAATTTATTTTTGTAATAATAGTTTTGTGCCACAACTATGTTGTGGCACAAAACTATTTTGGAATGGGCGTGCATATTGCACCGCCTGCCACTGTGGACAACTGCTGTAATTCTTTTATAAAAGGAAAAGGCATCATTGTTCCTGCTTATTCTTTTTCATTTAAAAAGATATGGGAAAATAAACGAAAGAATAAATGGTATCTGGAATTGGGTATAACTAAAATGGGGATAGGCATAAATATCGAAAGTTATTCCAATGATACAATCAATATTTGGAACGATATCAACATGACACATGTCGGGTTCCCATCACTTTTATTCGGAGGCGGGCGTATCTTTTCATTGCACAGCAAATCTTTGGAACAAGATTTATCACTTGGGCTTGAAGGATCATTTAGAATCGCCCATAGTTTGGAAGGGTTCTTTTACAATGCGTTTGGTCTCAGCGAATCATTTGAAGACCATACCTTCCCGTTCTTCCTCCGGTTAAACGCAGCTTATGGTGTGCATTTTGAATTGCTAAAACAAATACCTGCCCATATACAATTATATACCAAACTTTCCCCTCAAGACATTGCAAAAAGCCCTCAGTACATTGTAGATCGTGCAACGGGCATTAGAAACGAGGATGGGAAATACCGTCTCAACAATTCAGAACTTGGCTTAAAGCTATATATTGATCTCGGAAAGGAATATTATAAATTCAAGTGGGAAAAAAAAGAGAAAAAACAAAAGGCAAAAAGAAAAGGCCGTCCAAATTTCAGGCTGTCGGTAGATGGCCAATGGTATGCCCCTCCCGCCACGAAATATTATATCCCAATAGTGCCTGATAGTTTTTCCTTATCCGGTTTGAATTTCAGCTTGACCAATCAAATAGGAATCAAAACAGAAATCATCCATTTCAAGAACGAAAACTGGTCAACGGTCATAGGCATTGGTTTTGGGAAAACAACAAGTACAACCCATTTTATAGCGAAGCCTTCGTTCACAGCGGATGGGCTATTGATAGATACACCCAATGGTGCTTTTGTGGGTGTTCATATAATCCCAAGCTTGGGGTTGGCATATAAACATCCGTTTGGCAAAAAACACTTCCAGCATTCTATCTCTGCCACTGCTGTCGCCCCAATAAGTAAAGAAAACGAAACCATACAAATTGTCGAAAGGACGCTGCTTACGCAACCTTATCATTTAGTGCCCAAGATACTCAATGGCGACATCAATTATAAATACGGCAGGGACAAAGTGCTGTTCGGCATTGAATATCAGCCCGAGTTATTGTTCAATTTGGATCGACGTATATTTTATGGAATCGGACTTGTTTTTAATTATAGCCGCGGAGTGATAGCCCAGGGAAGGATTAAAGTAAGCAATGGACGGACTGAATATAATGGAGGTATATTACAGGGCTTTTCTAAAATCGGGATAACGGCACGGATTGGTTGGAATTCTGTAAAACGGTACTGATTCTTGGAAATATTAGAGCTTCATAATTTATTTCATATTTTCTATATTTTCAAAAAACCATAATTTGCAATCTCCAAAATCGAATTTTCCGCTCGCCATTTCCATTGTAAAATGTTCGAGTATTTTATTTGGAGTGCCGCTTTTGGTTGGAACTGATTGGCCTTTTTCATTTTTGACTTGAACCAATTCTTTTTTTTAATAATGTCCATTTAATTTCAAAAACAAAATTGCAGCTTCCAGCCCCGTCCTTTTATTACCATCTTGAAATACATGGCCTGTCACTATTTGGAACATATATACTGAACCTTTTTAGGTTTTGTGCATTTGCCCTCGCCAGCCCCCAGCCCCAGAAGGGGAGAACCTGCGCTCTATGCACAAAACCTAAAAAGGTTCAGTATAGAATGCTGCTTTTTCAGCAATATCGGGATACATTGGCTGGCCAAATAATTCACCATCAACAGCCGGCCTGTGTAACTGTAGGTGCGGCGCATAGCCGCACTTGATAGCTACACTTTGTTGGTGGCTGTGTTCAATTTTTATTCACTTTACTTTCTTTCACTATTTCTGTTCTCATCCTAAATTTTGCTTGTTCTCCAATCTCAACGTATCTTGCAATTCTTCCATTACACGATTTACATATCCCTTGAAAAATCACATCGTTTAAATCATTCAGAATTAAAGTGTATTCGATCATTTCTACTTTATTCTTCCCGTAGCAATTTGAGCAAAATGAATTGTGTTTTGCCAAATCCACTATTTGGTCAAATTCATCTTCCACAATAAATTTCAAATCTTTTTCGCTTATTGGTATTTCGACTTCCTTTTTCATTCTTCCAGTTTTTCTAATTGTATTGATACATTTAGATTATCTCTATCAGCACCCCATTGTTCTTTGTCTTCGTATCTCAAATCCAAAGTTAATAATTGCTCTTTCTCGAAATCTCTATCAACAACAAAATTAAATATTTCATCCATTGCAATCATCAACTTACTCTTTCTCATTATTTTTTTGACTTGCCCTGATTCTAATTTTGAATCGTAGTTCGCCAATATTGATTTTGATTCCTTGAATTCAGTTATTCTAATTGGCTCATTAAATTCTTCGTTTAGCAATTTCGATTTTTGGGGATGTAGTTCTTCAGCATCCAAATATGTGTAAATATTTGTATAATCACTCCTTTTTAAACACATCTTTATCGCTGATTTAATTAGTCCTATTTTTCTTGAATCTTTACTTCCCATTCTTTTCAATTCATTCCTCCCAAAATTTACAGTAATGTGTTCTCCGTCTGTTTTTATTCCGCTGCTCAAGTATTTTCCGAGCCATTTCTTTAATCCCATATCTTTGTCCAAATTGAATTGTATTCCTATCCATTCTTGTTCATTCATTGTTATTCGTTTTTATTTTTTTCTCATAGCCATCAACTCGGTTATATATTCAAGCGCTCCCTCTTTCAACATATTAAAAGGCGGAACAAAACTTCCACCATGCACTTGAATTGTTTTTCGATTAATGAAGAAGATGTCTTCTTTATGAATTAATTCCATGTTTATGCAAGTGCTTTAAAGACCTCTTCGTATTTCATAAAATCTTCATCAATCATTGCTTCTATTTTTTTTCTCCTTTCGGCCTGCTCATCCGAAACGATGATTTTATTTTCTTCGAGTATTTCCAAAATTAATTTTTTAAACATACCTGAGTCCTCGAACAAAAGTTCTGTAAAAAGTGCTTTGAGCGCTTTTCTTTCCTCCTTATCAATCATCATTTCTTTTAATGCAGCTTTATCAATTTCCATAATTAATTATTTTCCGAAATACTCAAACCATGTCTCCGCTCTTTTGTCATCTTGTAAAGACCTGTTCACGTTAATAGTGCTGCCATGGTAGCCGCTCTAACGTGAACAGGTCTTTACAAGATGACAAGGGGGCGGAGACATGGGGAGGGGGTAAACATCGGACAATTACAATTTTGCATTTCAATTAATGGTTCAAATTTAGGAATAAAAAATGGCTTTCGCATTTACGGCCTAATATCAAAAATCCATCCCCAGCCATTTTTCCAAAGTCGAAATTACTTTTGCCTTGTCCGCCTCGTTCATATATTTTATCCTTGCCTTTGAATGGTCGGTATCCGGCATAAAAAAGAAGACCGCGTTCGTCTTTCCCGAAGGCCGTACCGCAGTGGACGACCATGTATCCGAGTCGCCGTTTATATAAATAAAATTATTGCCTTTTTCGTCAACCCATTTGCTCGCTGCGGCGGGGAGTTTTCCGTCAAAGTTTTTTTTCATCTCTTTCTCCGGCATGAAGATGGCCGTCGGGTTGGGCTTCATCGGCAAGGCTTTTAGCAGACCTTTAAAAGCATCGGTGCGGTAACTGTAATAGCCCATTTCATCGCCTGCCTGATAGTAGTGGGAAGCAAAATCTTTCATGCCTTTGTCGGCAAAAAAATCGAGGCCGGAGACGGTGAGGAAATAGTCGAGCAATTGGTCGAGGGAAGCATCGTCGCCGGGGATGACGTTGCAGCTATGGCCGAGTTGCCAAAACGAAAAGGGGTATTCCAAAACGGCGTACTCAAAGGCTTCCTCGAAGGTGAGGTAGGTAAATTCATTGCCGGCGCCTTTGTTGTACCACCATAGTTTGTCCAATGCCGCTTCCCTGTTTTCGAGGATGCGTTTTTGCACCTTGAAAATCTTTTGGCGGCATTCGTCCGTGCCCACCGTATCGAGGAAGGTGTAAATTCTTTTTTCTTCCAAAGCCCGGTTCAGCGGTGCGACAAAGGGTACGCTCACGTCCACATCATCGGGGTAAAAATAGCGGTAGTAAATGGTCGTCTGCCCGCCCTTGCTGATGCCGGTGCTGAGCCATTTGCCCGCATATATTTCACGGAAAATCTGGTTGACGCGGTGCAGGTCGGCAGTGGCCTGTTCGAGGTTGAGGTACTCGTAGCCGACGCCTTCGGGAATGCTTTCACCAAAATAGCGGTGCTCCACATCTATCTGGTTGGCGTTGAGCAAAGTGCTGAGTTCATAGACCCGGTTGGTGGGACGGTGGTAGCCCTCGGTGCAGATGACCATCGGCCTGTCTGCGCCAACATGGCTGAGGTAGGCACGCTGGTAATAATGGCCTTTTTCGGGATGCTTGTGGTCAATGGGCTGCCGGATTTTTAGCTCATATGCCGAGATAAATCCTTCGGGGGTTTCTATTTTTTTGAAAACGACATCGGGAAGGTTGAAGAGCTGGGATTCGAGGTCGGAGGGTTGCGCGGATGCGAGGTTTATTGAGAAGAGGAGGAGTAGGATGAGGAATTTTTTCATGATATTTAGATTTGATGATTGACCTGGTTGATAGAAACGCGGATGACGCGGATTTGGCGGATATGACGCGGATTTTTTTTATTGATTTTTCACGGATTTTTTTTAGGATATTCACGGGTTTTTCAAATAGGGTTTTTATGGGTTTTTACGGAAATCATTTGAAAATATTTTCCTTTTGAAAGTTGGCTTTATGCCAAAATTAAAAAGAAAACCAAGTTCTATGTTCGTTGCTTTAAGGTAGTTCATCAACTGGTATTCGTGTTCTTTCTTCAGTGCCGATGCGGATTTGAGTTCGAGGATGATATTGCCCTCCACACATATATCTGTATAATAATCGCCAACATCTTCCCCTTTGTAAAATACCTTTATTTGCTGTTGGTTGGTGCATTCAATTCCCCTCAACCTCAATTCATGTACCATTGACCGCTCATAAACTTTTTCCAAATAGCCATAGCCCAAAGTATTATAAACCTCATAAAAAGAAGCGATTATTTGTTCGGTAGTTTTCTCGTATAAAAGCATAATTAATTATTTTTTGAATAGCCGGGCAATATAAATTTGAATATACAGGCAAGGTTGACCATAACAACATTATTTCAAAAAAAATATTCCAATTTCTATTCGAAATTAATCTTGCCCGAATAAATAAAAACAATACGACCCTTCTATGTAAGCATATTAAAACCAATTTTTTTTTAAATTAAATCCCAGAAAATCAGCCCCGAAAATAAAAGCGGAGATAATTTAAATAAAATAAAAAAAATTAATTTACAACATACTTGGGTTAACAAAATTATTGAAAGTACAGCAAAAAAAAACACAAAAACCCTATTCAAAAAAAATCCGTGAATATCCGCCCAATCCGCGTTATCCGCGTATCTATCTCCCCTGCATCTCCGCCGCCACCCGCTCCACTTCCCGCCACACCCGCGCCAAATTCCCAAAACACATCTTCTCGATATCCTCCTCCGAATAGCCCCTTTTCAGCAGTTCATAAATCAGGTTCGGGTAGGCCGACACGTCCTTCATGCCGACGGGCAGCGAGTCCCCTACCCCATCGAAATCGGAGCCAAAGCCGACGTGGCCGATGCCGATCAGTTCGACGATGTGGTCAATGTGGTCGGCCACTTTTTCGACATCCGAGAAAAGCGGTTTTTCATATAAAACCTCAAATGCTTCGATGTATGGTTTGGCGGCATCGTCGTCTTTTTCCAGTCCTTTGTCGGTCAGCATTTTGTCCATTTTTTCGCGCATCTCCTGTCTGTTTTTGGCCACCTCGCCGTCGAGGAAGGTAGAGCCAAAATTGACCATGATGACGCCGCCGTTGCGGCCCAATGCCTCGATCATATAGTCGTCCATGTTGCGCTGAAAACCGGGGGTAAACTTGCGGCAGGAAGAATGCGAGGCAATGACGGGCGCTGCCGAAATGCCGATGGCCTGATAAAATGCGGCGTCGGAAACATGCGAAATATCCACCATGATCCCTTGTTTGTTCATCTCCGCTACCACTTGGCGGCCGTATTCGCTGAGGCCGTTCCAAGTGCGGGTGGTGTCATACGACGAATCGCAAATCTGGTTGTCCTTTGAATGGGTGAGGGTGATGTACCGGATGCCGCGTTTATGAAAATAGGCCACGTCGCTGAGCGCTAAAATGGGCGCCCCGTTTTCCATGCCCATCGGCAGGGAAATTTTGCCTGCCTTGAAATTCCGCTCCACTTCTGCGGGCGATCCGCCTGCGGCAAATTTGTCCGGGTGCGCAGCGATGATGCCCTGCACCATGTCAATCAAGGAGTCGGCGAGTTCTTTTGCGCCGCCGTCTTTTTGGTAGCGGGCAGGGATGTAAATGGACATAAAAGGAGCATCGAGACCGCCTTTTTTTGCCCGCACATAATCGAAGTCCCCGTCGTCCGTTTCTATCGGGATGCCGGTGAATTCTTTGGTGAGGCGGAAGTTCCTGACCCGGAGGTGGTAGGGCAGGTCAACGTGGCCGTCGGCGATGATGAAGCGGTGGGCGAGTTCGTCCGCTTTTTGCCGGAGGGCATCCGGTGTTTCTTCTTGTGCTGACATATTGATATTCAATAAAATGGCAATTAACAAAAAGTGAAGTTTCATGTTCTTGATTTTTAATGAGCGGGAAATTAGGCAGAAAAGTTTGATTCCAGCGAACCAGTTTTAACAAGTCTTTTTATTTTTCAATAAAAAAATGCGTTTAATTTTGCCTGCTTCAGAGGCGATGCCTTTGCGATAGGGCGGCGGGATGAAAGGCGTTGCCTCGGAAGTGTTTATCCGAGGCAACGCCTTTCTACCCGCAAGCCCACCGCAAAGGCATCGCCTCTGAAGCATTGCCAATAAAAATATGAACCTTAAATTCACCGCCATATTCCTTCTTTTTTCGCTGTCCGTTTCGGCAGCGACGCGGTATGCCCCGCAGAACGACAAATGCTCGCAGGCCATTGCCATCTCGGGGGTCAGGGACTACTGCAGCTCGCCGCGGCAGTTCACCAACGAAGGCGCAGGGCCATCCCAACTCGAAGGCTCCGGCTGCTTTTCGAGCATTTACGACAATACCGACAAAGACGTGTGGTTCAAGTTCAAGGCCATTGCCAATACGGTCAATATTTCGGTGATCGGGGCCATCAGGGGCAACCCGAAAGGGACATTGCAAAACCCGCAGTTCGTGCTTTACTGGGGCAGTTGCAGCACGGGTTTTATGGAAGTCGGCTGCCGCAGCGATGCGATGGGCTACAACATCGTCGAGACCTTCGTGCATGACCTCGCCATCGGCGGCACTTATTATTTGCGGGTCGGCGGCAGGAACGGCAATGTCGGCTCTTTCCAGCTTTGCATAAAAAATTTCAACCCGGTGCCCTCCCCCTCCGCCGACTGCTCCTCGGCAGTGGTGCTGTGCGATAAATCGGGCTTCACCGTGCCCAATATAGAAGGCGCAGGCAATGACCGCTACGAACTGCCCGCGGGCATGTGCCTAAAAGAAGAAACAAGTTCGGCCTGGTACAAATGGACCTGCGACCAACCCGGCTCACTGACCATGACCCTGACCCCCGTGAACCCCTCCGACGACATTGATTTTGTGGTTTTCCAACTGCCCTTTGGGCTGGACGAATGCTCCTTAAAACTGCCCCTCCGCTGCATGGCCTCGGGCGAAAACCAGGGCCAGCCCCTTTCGTCGTGGCGGCGCTGCACCGGCGCTACGGGCATGAGCAGCCGCTCCGTTGACCTCTACGAAGACGGCGGCTGCAACGAAATGGACAACAATTTTGTGGCCGCCCTGCAAATGGAAGCGGGCGCATCTTATGCCCTCATTATCAACAACTTCCACAATACGGGCAACGGCTTCTCCGTCGAGTTCGGAGGCACAGGAACGTTCAAAGGGCCGACCGCTCACTTCGTGGTCAACAAATTAAAAATCAACCAAAACCAAGACCTGTGGGTAAAAAACAGGTCGAGCTTTGAGGGCGGCATAAAAAAATGGGAATGGAATTTTGGCGTAGATGCCAAGCCGCAGACGGCCACGGGCAAAGGCCCGCACAAAGTGAATTACAGTTCGAGCGGCAAGAAGTCCATCTCGCTTGCCATCGAAACGGGCAACGGCTGCCAAGTGACCAAGGTGCGGCAGATTACCGTGCTCGACCCGCCGCCCCCGCCGCCCGAACCCGCCGTTGCAAAAGTTGAAAAGGATGAAAAACCAAAACCCGCCCAGCAAACACCTCCTTCTTCCCCGGCTTCGCCAAATGGCGGTGTGCGAACTCCCAAGCCCCCTGCCACACCTATTAATAAGGTGGACAAAAAACCAGCGCCCGAAGAAAAACAAATCCCTGCTGCCCCTCCCACAGCAGACACTGTTTTTACCCCCGTCACCTATGACGTGAAATATACGGCGACCATTTATTTTGCCTCCGACTCCGCTGCCCTGGACCGGGACGACATCGAGATTTTAACAAAAACAATCGCGCTCGTGCGGCAGCACCCCGAATACGTGCTCGTGGTAGAGGGGCATACCAACAACATCCCCTCGGATGAATATTGCAATAAATTGGCAACCGAACGCGCCGATGTGGTGATCGCTTGGTTCAGGAGGAAAGGGGTCGGCGAAGAACGGATTATGCGCAAAATTTACGGCAAAAAAAAGGTGCATGAGAAGGAAAAGACGAAATTTAAAAACAGGAAGGTGTATCAGAAGGCGGTGGTGAGGTTGATGGCGAGGGAGTAGGGAGTGGAATAAATTCCCCCGACGCCCCGCCAGCCAATCATAACGGGGGAATAAATTCCCCCGCTTTCGAAAGGGCACGGAGACGGGGGGTATTGTTGTTCGGTAATCATTCCATAAAAGCATGGAGACGGGGGGTATTGTTGTTCGGTATTCATTCCATAAAAGCATGGTGAAATTTATACCCCCGTCTCCTTGCCCTTCCGACAGAGGGGGAATTTATTCTCCCATGACGCCCATCCTGCCTCGCCAAGCCAATCATATCGGGGGAATAAATTCCCCCGCTTTCGGAAGGGCAAGGAGACGGGGGATATTGTTGTTCGGTAATCATTCCATAAAAGCATGGAGACAGGGGGTATTGTTGTTCGGTATTCATAGCATAAAAGCAGAGACTGTTCATTAAACTGTGTCAGTAGCAAATAATCGAAAAAAGGGATATTTGCGAAAAACACAGGAAAAATGACATTACCTAAAAAGAAGAAAAAGAATTACAATGACCGCTATTCAGAGCTGAGCGAACTGGAAAAGGCCGCCTTGGAGCGCCTGGGCAGCGGAGAGAAACTATCGGGCAAAGACGGGGCAATTGCCCCCTTGATAAAACGGCTGATAGACCTGTATTTGGAAGGCGAGCTTCAGGGCCACCTAGAAGAAGAACGTGCGAAAGGCTCTGCGAACCGGCGCAATGGCAGGACTGCCAAGGCCTTGCGTACCGAATACGGGGAGATAGAGATAGAAGGCGGACGTGACCGTGCAGGGACGTTTGAGCCGCAGATCGTCAAAAAGCGGCAGACGGTCTTGGGCAAGGGCCTGGATGGCCAGATCATTTCGACGTATGCCAAAGGGATGGGCTATGGGGACATTCAGGGCCATTTGGAAGGCCTTTACGGGCTGGGGATGTCAAAGGGCAAACTGAGCGCGGTCACGGACCTGGTCAAACCCGAACTGGACGCATGGCGGCAACGGGAGCTGGAACCGGTCTATCCCATTGTATGGATGGACTGCATCCGTTACAAGGTACGGGAAGGTGGCCGGACGGTAAGCCGGGCGGTCTATTGCATATTGGGTATTGACTGCCGGGGCAACAAGGACCTGTTGGGGCTGTACACTTCCGAAAACGAAGGGGCGAAATTTTGGCTGCAGGTGCTGACCGACCTGAAAAACCGGGGGGTCGGGGACATTTTGATAGCGTGCATCGACAACCTTACGGGCTTTGTGCAGGCCATCGGCTCCATTTTCCCAAAAACGGAGGTGCAGTTGTGCATCGTCCACCAGATCCGCAACAGTTTAAAATATGTTTCGGGCAAAGACCAAAAAGCATTTTTGCGGGACCTGAAAAAGGTGTACCGGGCAACCGCCAAATCCATTGCCGAAGATATGCTGGACGGACTGGATGCCAAATGGGGCGAAAAATATCCAGTGGTGATCATGAGCTGGCGCAACAACTGGGAAGAACCGGGTCAATATTTTAAGTATGCACCGGACATTCGCCGGATCATCTACACCACCAATACCGTCGAAGGGTTCAACCGCCAACTTCGAAAAGTGACCGGGGCGAAGGGTGTTTTCCCTTCCGAGGACGCCCTGATGAAAATGGTTTTTCTGGCTGCCCGCGATATTATGAAAAAGTGGACTTCCACGGTTTCCAATTGGGCCCTGTCCGCCCAGCAGTTGAAAATCCACTTTGGCGACCGTATGAGGCTGGACCTTAACATGGGGGGATAGGTGCGCCGCAGGACGGCCACACATACAAGGGGGACATTTTGGGGCAGATCTAATTTTGCAGGCAACAGCAAAAAAGGCCCGGCCATTACGTACTTGGCCGAACCCTGTGCCACTTATTTTTAGGGTAGTGGCCAAACCACCTGCAAATATGGGTTTGCACCCTTGTCTTGGAACGTCCCCACAAACCTCAAAGGGTGGTTCAAAATTAAGCAATGGTGAATTCATCACCAAATTTGAATATTTTTTAACTTTTGACACAGTTCAGTGAACAATCCCTAAAAGCATGGTGAAATTTATACCCCCGTCTCCTTGCCCTTCCGACAGAGGGGGAATTTATTCCCCCGACCTATTCCCCCGACGTACTCCCTCGACGCCCCGCCAGCCACGCCAATCATATCGGGGGAATAAATCCCCCCCCTTTCGGAAGGGCACGAAAACGGGGGATATTGTTGTTCGGTAATCAAAGCATAAAAGCATCGTGAAATTTATGCCCTGTCTCCGTGCCCTTCCAACAGAGGGGGAATTTATTCCCCCGCTCTCAATATTGGAGCATTGCTTCAACAGACAAAACATGCCACCCCTTCACATCTCCTCCAGCCCCTCCCAATCCATATCCGAATAATACCGGAACAATTTCAGCTCATCCTCCAATCCATTTTCAGCATGGTGCCGCTCCTGGTTAAAAACATACTGCACCGCCTTCCCCACATTTTGCGGACTGACTGAAACCGCTCCGTACCCCGTTTGCCAACTAAAACCACTGGCATAATACAACGGGTCTATCCCCTTTTTTTTGGCCATTTTTTCGAGGTAGCCGTTCCAGTCCCCGCCCACAAAAAAGGTGTCGTTGAGCCACTTCGACGACTCGCCTTTCAGGTTTTTGATGACCCTGCTGAAGGTCTGCGTGGACAACAGCCGGAACACGCAATGGGCATGGTCGTCCACCCCGTTGACAATGCGCAGGTCAATGCCTTTTTTCATGGCATTTTCCCGGATGTGTTCGTACAATGGGTAGCGGATTGATTTTGGTAAAACAGGCAGGCGGCACTTCGTCGTCCATATGGAATGGATGAACACGGCAATGTAGTTCCCTTGCATAGTATTGTTTTTTGGTGAGTGAAATATAGCAGGCGAATGTAAAACGAATTATTTAGAAACCGAAATCTTCACCACATAATCCACCTTTAATTCTAAAACCTGATTTCCTTATTTCTGGCAAACAACTAATTTCTGCGGTTGTCTCCTTATCCTTCCGATTTATTCCCCCTCTTGTTCCCCCGATATTTTTCCCCCGGCATTTTCCCCCATCGCCCCGCCAATCATATCGGGGGAATAAATTCCCCCGCTCTCAGAAGGGCACGGAGACGGCCATCAATATTATCGCTTGTCCCGGCCTGTCCAGTTCCGGCATTTCCCCGCACCGCCATATATTATAAAACAGGCCCCCATTTCGTGAATATATCGAATCCATGCCCCCCGTCTCCATGCCCTTCCAACAGAGGGGGAATTTATTCCCCCGATGCATTCCCCCCATGCATTCCCCCGGCATATTCCCC